>JAFRCM010000068.1 GCA_017404365.1 Bacillota bacterium | reverse complement strand
GCTCTCGGTGATGTTTTCGACTGGAAGAGTGGGGAGCAGATCGCGGGACTTCTGAATGAAGACAGGACAGAACTGAGAAGTACTTCCGAAGTAATGAAATCATCTCTTGATGTCGTGGAGAACAGGTTCGTCGGAAACACGACTCTGGGAATCGTCATAACAAACGGCCATTTCGAAAAAGCCCAGCTGTGCAAAATCGCGGGCATGGCTCACGATGGATACGCCAGGTCGATCAGACCGGTCCACACCTCCGCGGATGGTGACAGCATATACGCGGTTTCCGTCGGGGACGTCACGGTAGATCAGGACGTTGCGGGAATCCTCGCGGCGGAAGTGATCAGCGAAGCAATTAACCGCGCAGTCTACAGCGCCGACAGCGCCTACGGATACATCTCCGCGACAGAATTTGAAGACAGGAGATAATGCAAAGGCAATAAATGCGGTAAAAATGTTTAGCCTCTAATCACCGGTTATTCTGGCCTGAAAAAGGAAAAACATTACAAAACGGAGAGGTATATAACCTCTCCGCTTAGTTGGTGGAGCATAGGGGGCTCGAACCCCTGACCTCATGACTGCCAGTCATGCGCGCTCCCAGCTGCGCCAATGCCCCGTATGGAGCCACTGGCCGGGATCGAACCGGCCACCTGCGCGTTACGAATGCGCTGCTCTGCCGGATGAGCTACAGTGGCTTACGGGCAGGATGTTACTCCTGCATCTCCTCAATCAACTCGTCGATGTCGTTGTACTGATGAGTTTCATCAACATTCGGACCCTGAGACGAATCGTCGGTCGTACCGACCGTGAGGAAATATATTATACCTGCAATCAGGAATAATGCAATAATAATTCCGAAAATAAGGAACGCTTTTTTGCGCTTTGCTTTTTTGATTTCAGCCTCGGCTGCTTCTGCCGCGATGGTTTCGGCATCCTTTGCGGGTTCTTCAGCAGGGGCTTCCTCAGCTGCCGGAGCCTCCTCTGTAGGAGTTTCTTCCGCTGGTTTTTCTTCAGCCTCATCAGCAGGAGCCTCTTCAACTTCCGGAGCTTCTTCAACCGCCGGAGGTTCTTCAACAACAGGAGCTTCCTCGGCTTTTGGTGCTTCCTCTGCCGGTTCAGCAGCAGGTTCTTCTGCCTTTGCTTCAGGAGCCGCAGGTTCCACTTTCGGTTTCTCGCCGGATGAAGCTGCCAGGGCGGCTGCGATAGCGGAAGTGTCTATTGACTGAGTCGCACGCGCGTAAGCGGCGCGGCGTTCGTTCATCTTCTGGATTCTCTTGAACAGAATCGCAATCGTCTTGCCGTCAGGCTCATTATAGAAGAGCTTTACCCACTCGCCGTTGTACTTGAAAAGATAGGCGTGGTAAGCTGAGGAATGCTTTATCTGGCTGATTCCTGTGTATGAATATACCTTATTATCTATAGTCAGCGCGCGTTTTGAAAACTCGACGCTGTGATCTTTAACCTTATATTTTATCGACTCCATTTTGCCTCCGGATTTAAGGTATGGTTGTTTTCTGCCCAAAATAAAAAAGGTCCGCTGACATAATAACAAATGGAAACAAAAAAAGCAAATTTTACAAGACAAATCTATTATGTAATGTTATAATAACGTATAAAAATGCGTACATTTATATTACGTAATATATTTTTTAGTGTAAACAGAGGAAGATAATATGGATAAGAGTGCATTAAAAGACAAAAGACGTGAGACCGTTATAGGCCTTCTGAAGGGTATGAGCATCAGAAAGGATACAGACGGAGGATTTGAGAAAGACGACGTCTATGGCTGCATTCAGGAACTATGCAACCTTTACGAAGATCACATCACAGAGCTGGAGAACAACTACGAAGCTGAGATCTCTGAACTGACAAAGAGATACCAGAAGTATGACGAGAACAACGAGCTCTACGTCAGTCTGATACTCGAGGCCAAGAAGAGCAGTAACGAAATTATCAATCAGGCCAAGACTGAGGTTGACGAGATTCTAAAAAACGGAAAAGAGAAAATCAAGCTTCAGGAAGAGCAGTTAGAACAGTTCCGTGTAGACAGCGAGAAGGAAAGAGAATCCATTGCTGAAGAGCTGAAGGCCAGCAAGGAAGTTGCTGAAGCTGAGAAGGCTGCCATGAAAGTTGAAATGGAAGCCGAGAAGGAAAAGCTCGAAGCCACTAAGAATAAATACAGACAGCAGATCACTGCGATGGAAGATGAGTTCGCAGAGATCAAGACGAACATTCTCAGAACGTCGGCAAGACTGGACAGCCTGAAAGCTCAGACCGAAGAACTTTCCCCTTCAATCGACTGGGAAGTTGAGGAAACCGAGATTGAAGTAGAAGTTCCTGACGCGGATGTTGAGGTTGAGGAATTTGCCGAAGCCGAAGCAGTTTTGCCCATAGAGGAAGAACCTGCAGAGGAAGCCCCTGAAGAAGAGGCACCAGCTGCCGCAGTACCGATCATAGATGAATCTGAACTGCCGGAAGCAGTAAAGTCAATTGAGCTGGTTCTGGACGAGCAGTTCGAGGAACCGGTTGAGGCTCAGGTCGAAGCACCTGCGGAAGAAGAACCTGCAGAAGAAGCTCCGGCGGAAGCTGAAGATCTCTTCGCTGATTCATTTCTGAAGGGCGACCTCTTCGACATAGTTGAGCCTGAAGGCGACGCTGTAGCTGAAGTTGAGCAGGCCCTCGGCGAAGTACCTGCAGAAACAATTGAACCTTCTGGCGAGCACGAAGCGACAGTCGAGGAACTTCTGGCAAGCATGGACGCCCTGACAGATGTTGACGGCGTGGCCGAAGCAGCCGAAGCGTCAGATGGCGTAGACGACCTGCTCGATGAGATTTCATTCGATGATCTGATTGAGGAAGGCACTGAAAAACTCGATGCTGCTGCAGAAGAAGTAGCCGAACCAGTTGCGGAAGTCGCAGCGGAAGCAGTTGAAGCCGCAGCACCGGAAGAGATTTCATTCGACAGCCTTGAAGCGCTTTTCAAAGATGAACAGTAAAACAGTAAAGACAGACAAATAGACGGTGGGTACGCGGCGCAGCATGTGTCGCGTACTTTATTAATCCACCAGAGGAAAGAGCCATGGAATCATTAAAGGAAAAAATACTTACGGAAGGCGATGCAATAGGGACTGAAATAGTAAAGGTCGACGGTTTTCTGAACCACCAGATCGATGTCAAGTTCCTGGAGGAAATAAGCGAGGAGTTCAGGAGAAGGTTCGACGGAGTGGAGGTCGACAAGATCCTCACCGTTGAAGCAAGCGGCATAGCAATAGCGTGCATGTGCGCGCCGCTGTTCGGATACCCGCCTGTTGTCTTTGCGAAAAAAGCAGCTCCGAGCACCATGAACGAAGGGTTCTACGAGGCAGAGGCGAAATCCTTTACCAAGGGAACGGTATCGAAACTCAAGGTCGCCGAGAAGTTCGTCAACGAAGGCGAGAGAGTCCTGATCATCGACGACTTCATGGCAAGCGGTGAGGCTTCGGCGGCTCTGGCAAAAATAGTTGAAGAAGCGGGAGCTGAAATCGTCGGCATAGGAACCGTAATTGAGAAAGGATTTCAGGGAGGCTCCGACAGACTCCGCGCGATGGGATACAGAGTGGAATCCCTGGTGGTGATAGATAAAATCGAAGACGGAGTCATCACTTTCAGATAGATACTATGGACGATTATAAAGTAGATTTTCACATACACACAACAGCATCGGACGGTGAAGCGACGCCGACCCAGATCGTGAAGCGGGCCAAGGAACTGGACTATGACATAATAGCCATAACCGACCACGACAATACGGACGGCATAGCCGAGGCGAAGATCGCGGCTGAGGCGGTGGACATAAGACTGATCCCCGGAATAGAAATCGCCGTGGTCACCGAGGAGGACACGGGACTCCACATGCTCGGCTACAACATCGATGTCGATAACGAGGAGCTAAAGGAGTTCCTGACGGAGATGATCGCACGCCGCAAGGAGAGGAACGAGCAGCTTTTCGAGGTTCTGAGGGAGTTGGGATATGATATTTCAGCAGAGGATGTCGAGATCGGAAAGAACGAGTTCCTCGGAAAGCCGCAGATAGCCAAGGCGCTTGTGAGCAAAGGCTGCATAAAGGATGAGCGGCAGGCATACGGCAAGGAAATCCTCGGAAACGCCAGATGCCGGCAGGTGAGAAAAGTCAAACCTCTGGCAAAGGACGCGATTAAGGTAATAACGGACGCCGGCGGAACGCCGGTGCTAGCCCACCCGATTCAGACACGGGGCATAGGAAGACCGGGAAGCGAGGAGTTTTACAGGAACATCGACAGAATCATCGGAAGGCTCAAGAAACAGGGGCTCAAAGGACTCGAGTGTTTCCATCCCGATCAGAACTTCGAGCAGTCAATGAGATTTGTGGAGATGGCTGAGAAGTATCATCTTCACATAACACAGGGATCGGATTTTCACGGAAAAGATTTAGCTAAGGCAGAAAAGACAGCAAACGAGAGGAGAAAATGATGAAGATATATAACACACTGACAAGAAGAAAAGAGGAGTTCGTACCGCAGGAGGAAGGCAAGGTCAAAATGTACGTATGCGGACCTACCGTGTACAACTTCTTTCACATAGGAAACGCCAGACCTTTCGTAGTATTCGATACTATGAGAAAGTATCTCGAGTACAGAGGATACAAGGTCAAGTTCGTTCAGAACTTCACCGACGTTGACGACAAGATCATCAACAGAGCAAAGGAAGAAGGCGTAAGCGCGGGAGAAATCTCCGAGAAGTACATCGAGGAATACTTCAAGGACGCGGCGGCTCTGAACATCAAGAAGGCGACAGTTCATCCTAAGGTAACTGAGACCATGGATGATATTATCAAATTTGTTGCGGATCTCATCGATAAAGGATACGCCTACGAAGTTGACGGAGACGTATACTACAGAACGAGAATGTTCGACGGCTACGGCAAGCTGTCAGGAAAGAATGTCGATGAGCTTCGTCTTGGCGCCAGCGAGAGAACAGCTGCGGCGGACGATGAAAAGAAGGAAGATCCACTCGACTTCGCCCTCTGGAAAGCGCGCAAGGATGATTCGGAAATCGCATGGGAATCCCCTTGGGGAATGGGGCGTCCGGGCTGGCACATAGAGTGCTCGACCATGTCGAAGAAGTATCTGGGCGACACGCTCGACATCCACGCCGGCGGCGAAGATCTTCAGTTCCCGCATCATGAAAATGAGATAGCGCAGTCCGAGGCGCACAACGGCAAGCAGTTCTCAAACTACTGGATGCACAACGGATACATCAACATCGACGGCGTCAAGATGAGCAAGTCCCTGGGCAACTTCAAGACAGTTCGCGACCTGCTGACTCAGTACGACGGCGAAGTTTTGAGGTTCCTCATCCTCAGCGGACACTACAGAGGACCGATCGACTTCAATCCGGAGATCCTGACACAGTCGCAGAACGGACTCAAGAGAATGCGCAACGCCAAGTCAAACCTGAAGCACCTGATGGCTAACGGAGCCGACGGCGACATGACGGCCGAAGAGGCAAAGGCAGTAGAAGGCTTCGATGAGTACAGACAGAAGTTCATCGCGGCCATGGACGATGACCTCAACACCGCTGACGCGATCTCTGCAGTATTCGAACTCGTAACGGCAATCAATACAGCCGCCGGAGCGAACGCCACGAAGGCTTATGCAAAGGCAGCAATGGACATTCTTATGGAACTTGCTACGGTACTGGGACTTCTCCAGCAGGACATTGAAGAAAAGGTTGAGATAGAGCCTGAGATCCAGGCGCTGATCGATGAGCGTCAGGCCGCGAGAAAGGCGAAGGATTACGCACGCGCCGATGAGATCAGAGACCAGCTGGCGGCGCAGGGAATCACTCTTAAGGATACGCCGCAGGGCGTTCAGGTAATCAGAAACTGACGTATGGAAGACAGCAAGATCAGACAGCTTAATACGGATGTGCTGGCGTACATCGGAGACTCAGCGTATGATCTTTATGTTCGTGAGATGGTTCTGGAGAGCGGCAAGCTAAGGGCTTCAAGCCTGCACAGAACCGTGACCGGATATGTTAACGCTCACGCGCAGGCGGACGCCGTGCGCGGCATGCTGGATGAACTGACCGATGAAGAGCAGCGGCTCGTAAAGCGCGCACGGAATCACAAGGTCAGCTCCAGGGCGAAGAATTCGGATCCGCGCACATACAAATGGGCTACAGGTTTTGAAGCGCTTGTCGGATACCTTTATCTGATTGGCGAAGAAGACAGACTCACATGGGTCATGAACAGGGCAGTGGAGATTATAGATGGCAAATAGATACAAGAAAAAAAGGGAAGTCAGAAACAAGACGAAGGACTGGCTGACGGATTACTATCAGACAGGACGCCAGTGGGAAAAGGAAAACCGCGAGCGGCGTGAGAAGGAAGGCCAAAGGGAGGAGAAGGGACTCAGAAACCTGAACTCTTTCGAGCTGGGCTGCATTATCATTATCGCGCTCGCCCTTATTGGCATGTTCATTAAGTATTTCATTCTCGGCCACGGGTTCTGGACCCCGGGCATGTAAATAACCTGTTCTGATTAGAAGGATAAAGATATGAGCAAAGCAGATGTTTTATTCGTAAATATGTGCCGGGATATTCTGGACAACGGTTTCTCAACAGAAGGGCAGACTGTACGCGCCAGATGGGAGGACGGAAGCCCGGCTCACACAATCAAGCAGTTCGGAGTAGTGAACAGATATGATCTCCGCGAGGAGTTTCCGGCTCTGACGCTGCGGCCGACCTACATCAAGAGCGCTGTCGACGAGATGCTTTGGATATGGCAGAAGAAGTCCAACAGGATCGCCGATCTGAACAGCGGCGTATGGGACGAGTGGACCAGCGAAGACGGCACGATTGGCAAGGCCTACGGTTACCAGATGGGTCTGCCTTACAAGTTCGGCCAGGGAGAGATGGACCAGGTTGACAATGTAATCTGGCAGCTGAAGAACACGCCGTACTCCAGGCGCATCCTGACCAACATGTACAACTTCGCAGATCTCAGCGAGATGGGTCTTGAACCGTGTGCCTACAGCATGACGTTCAACGTCACCCGCGAAGAAGGCGGCGGAGCGGAAGGCAAAGGCGGCAGCGGCAGATTCGTTCTGAACGGCATTCTGAACCAGAGGTCCCAGGACATACTGGCGGCCAACAACTGGAACGTCGTACAGTACGCTGTCCTGATTCACATGCTGGCTCAGGTCACGGACATGATTCCGGGCGAGCTGGTGCATGTGATTTCAGACGCCCACATATACGACAGGCATGTTGACATCATCCGCGAGATGATTGAGCGCCCGCAGTATCCGGCGCCTAAGTTCAGTCTGAATCCTGAGATCAGGGATTTCTACGACTTTACAACCGACGATATAAAGATAACTGATTACAAGAAGAACCCGCAGATCAAAAACATACCGATTGCCGTATAAGCAAAGGCAGACGGACTGCGGACAAAGGAGATAAAAGTGAACGCGATAGTTGCTACAGACAGAAACTGGGGAATTGGCAAGAACAACGACCTTCTGGTCCACCTGCCGGGTGACCTTAAATACTACAAGAAGAAGACACTGGGAAAGTGTGTCATCTTCGGGCAGAGAACACTGGAATCACTTCCGGGCGGAAGGCCTTTGCCTAAGAGGGATCACATCGTTCTGAGCGATGATCCTAAATTTACCGCCGAGCCGCGCGAGGGTTTTGCGTGCGACATATGTCACTCAAAGGATGAGGTTCTGGAACTTGCTGCGGAATATGAAGCGGCGGCCAAAACTCTGGGAGAAGATCCGTCCGAGGCGGTTTTCATCTGCGGCGGCGCGTCCATATACGAGCTCTTCTTTGATGAGTGTGACGCCTTCTATGTGACCAGAATAGATGAAGTGTTTGACGCGGACAGATTCTTCCCTAATCTTGAGGAAAAGGGTTTCGTCGTTACGTGGGAGTCCGAGGAACAGATAGACGAGGCGACGGGAATCAGGTATACCTTCCGTAAATACGAGCGGGGTTAAGAGATGTCCGAGATCATAGCGGGAAGAAACGCGGTGCTGGAGGCTCTCAAATCCGGCCGCGAGATAGAGAAAATAAACATACAGAAGACTGGCGACGGGGAGCATCCGTCCGGATCTATAAAGCAGATCATAGCAAAGGCAAAGGAAGCGAAAATTCCTGTATACCACAGCGACAAGGCTTTCATGGATAAACTGCTGGATGGTGCCAAAGTTAACTGCCAGGGCGTAATCGCGACGGCTTCGGATTTTTCCTACTGCAGCGTGGACGACATGCTGGCACTGGCGGAGGAAAGAGGAGAGAAGCCGTTCCTTATCATACTGGATGGTCTTGAAGACCCCCACAATCTTGGGGCGGTCATAAGAACAGCTGAGTGCGCCGGTGCCCACGGCGTGATCATTCCGAAGCGCAGAAGCGTATCGGTCAACGAAACTGTGCTCAAGACCAGCGCAGGCGCGGCCGAGCACATGCTTTGCGCCAGAGTGACCAACATCGGCAGGACCATAGACGAACTAAAAGAACGGGGCGTGTGGATCTACGCATGCGACATGGGGGACTGCCTCGTGTACGATCAGGACATGACGGGATCTGCTGCCTTTGTAATAGGAAGTGAAGGATCGGGAATCAGCCGTCTGGTGCGCGAGAAGTGCGACTTTGTCGTCAGCATCCCGATGAAGGGAAAGGTGAATTCGCTGAACGCATCCAACGCGGCGGCGATCGTTATGTATGAAGTCGTGAGACAGCGGCTGTTGTAAAAGCAGCGCAGAGGTTCAGATGCTTAAGAATGAACTCATAAGTTCAATAGAAAATCCTGAGATCAAGCTGGCAGCGGAGGCCCAGGCGGGAGACACGCTGGCAGAAGAAACTCTCATCAGAAATTACTCGGGCATCGTCTACAAGAAGGCCAGGGTCTATTTCATGGCGGGAGCGGACGCCGAGGATGTTGTGCAGGAAGGCATGATCGGACTGCTCAAAGCGGTGAGAAGCTATGACGCGGATAAAAACGCGTCCTTCGGCACATACGCGGACAGGTGCGTGACAAATCAGATTATCAGTGCCATCCGTTCCGCTGACCGGATAAAGCACAAGCCTCTCAACACGTCGGTCTCGCTGAGCAGACCAGTAGGGCAGGAAGGCGCTTCGGCAGGCGCGGCGGACACGGCGGAGATAACTCTTGGCGATACGCTCAGAACCGACCCGGCCGACGGTCCTGACGAGATGCTCATAATAAAGGACGTAACCTACTACATTCTCAACAACGGCGACAACATATTCAGCGATTTTGAGATGAAGGTCCTGAACGAATACACAAAAGGCTTCACTACAAGCCAGATAGCCGAACGTCTGGGCAAAAGCAGCAAATCCGTAGACAACGCGCTTCAGCGCACAAAGAAAAAGGTCGTGAATTACCTCTGGAAATAAGGAGAACAAGCCACTGACCATATGGCCGGTGGTTTTTTGTTGCAATTCTTTAAATTTCTTTAGCTAACCAAAATGAGAATCTGAAAGTGATAAAATTGTATCTGTAAAAAAAGCGGATTTTCAGGTCCGCGCAGCAGGATGGAGATTACAGACGGGACGTTGCAGACATGATTTGCGTTCACTGCGGTAAACAACTGGATAACGACGCGGAATACTGCAGCCGCTGCGGGAAAAAGGTGATACACGTACCGCCGGTCTTTACAATGACCGGAATCGGAACGGATATCGCGGCAGAGGCCATCAGGGACTATTCCGAGTGGGGATTCTACAACAATCCTGACGCTGAACTGGATCCGGAGACAGGAAGAAAACCGGAGTACAGCTACAGCGCTCTTGACGCGCTTCCGGACGAAAACCCGATGAAGTGGGCCCGTGACTTCATGGAAGCCGACGCGGCTGAAGCTGCCGGGGAAACATTTGCAGCGGAAGAGCCTGAAGAAGAACAGGAAGAGTTTGAAGAAATCGAGCCTGATGAGGAGTTCGAAGAAGAGGACGAACCTGAAGCAAAGGCAAAAAGAAGGATTCCGATCGCCGTGATCGTAATTGCCGTGGTAATTCTGGCAGGAGCGATCGCCGCGGGAGCCCACATGCTCTTTTCTGATGACAAGACCTATGAAGTCGACCTTCAGTCAGTCATGACCGAACCTAAGGTCATAGGCTACAACGGTTTCGGTGAGATGGCGCTCATGCCTCAGATAGATCAGGCGAAGGAAGAGGCGTGGCTCAGAGACGTCACCTTCGATGATGAGAAGGAAGGCTTCAAGGAAGTGTTCGATACGGTGAAGTACGCTCCGGACAAGACTGAGAAGCTGTCCAACGGGGATACTGTGACAATTACGATTGAATATGACAAGAAGCTGGCCGCGGAAAAAGGGCTGACAGTTGAGGCACCTGAAGTAACATATGAAGTCAGCGGTCTTGAGAAAGGCAAGGATCTCGCCTATGATCCGGGGTCGTATGACGCCTATTACGATGACTTTATTCTGCCTGAGAGCGACAAGGTGAAGCTGACACGGGAGGATGTCGTCTACAGTACTGACGGCAGCGCTGAACAGATTCAGCAGGCGATCAACGAGATTTACGCGCGCCATGGATACATCTTCGGCAGCGATTATTACGACAAGCTGTTCAGGGGATTCAAGTGGTACGTTCCGATGTACGAAGCGGAAAAGTTCGACAACTCATGGCTCAATGAATACGAAAAGGCCAACCTCGGCCTGCTGACCGGGTACAGAGACGAGCTCCGCAAGGCGGCGGAGGAAAAGGCAAAGCAAAAGCAGACTACTGAAGCAACCAAGAGCAACGGCAACTGATGAGCTGACTGAATGGCAGCCTGGGACTGAAGGATATGATAAAGAATATTATCTTTGATATAGGGCGGGTATTGATCGAATTCGAATGGATGGATTATATCCGCAAGCTGTTTGACGAAGAGACCGCGAAGAGAGTAACGGACGCAATCTGGAAGAAAGGGCACTGGTGGGAACTGGACCGTGCCGTGTTGAGTGAAGAGGAGATTCTGGAGCTGTTTTACAGCGAGGAACCGGATCTTCGTAAGGAAATAAAAGAAGCCTTTGACCGTGTCGGGGAATGCATGCTGCGGTGTGACTACGCCATTCCGTGGATCGAAGAACTCAAAGCGCGGGGCTTTGGCGTATACTATCTGTCCAATTATTCGGAGCATCTGATGCGCGCCAACCCGTCTGTGCTGGATTTTCTGCCGCACATGGACGGGGGCGTTTTTTCGTGCTATGTGAATCTCATCAAGCCTGATCCGGCGATATACAGGTGCCTGCTGGAGAGGTACGGGCTTAAGGCCGAAGAGTGTCTGTTCATCGATGACCGGGAGGACAATGTCGTCGCGGCGCGCAAGCTCGGCATACAGGCGGAGAGGTTCGAGAACTATGAACAGGCGCATGCGGTTACTGACAGCATCGATAAAAAATATCAGCATGTGGTTCACACGTTCGGGCCTGTATTCAATGAGAATTCAAAGGTTCTGATTTTAGGATCCATTCCATCGCCTGCCAGCAGGAAGGAAGGCTTCTATTATGGTCATAAGCAGAATCGTTTCTGGAAAGTTCTTGCCGAAGCGTTCGGGTTGCCTTTGCCTGAGACGATTGAAGAGAAGAAGGAACTTGTGCTTTCAAACGGTCTGGCGCTGTGGGATTCGATCGCGGAGTGCGATATCATCGGCGCTTCGGACAGCAGCGTGAAGAACGCGGTGCCGACGGACATTCCGAGTCTTCTGGAGCAGACGAATATTGAGCGAGTTCTGTGCAATGGAGCATTATCTAAAAAGGTCTACGATAAGTACCAGCTGGATCGGACCGGGATACCGGCGCTGAAAATGCCGTCGACCAGTCCGGCAAACGCGGCTTGGTCACTCGAGCGGCTGGTGGAAGAGTGGAGAAAGGTCTTATAAAATGTCGCGCATGAACGTTATTTTTGACATGGACGGAGTCATCTTCGATACGGAACGCGTCTTTCTGGAGTGCTGCGTGCCTGTCGCCGAGAGGCTGGGTCTCGCAGACATAGAAGAAACTGTATGTGAATGCGTCGGGATGACCGATGAAGAAACTAAAAGAAAACTGCGCGCTCGCTATGGTGCCGACGCGCCGCTGGAGGAATTTGACCGGGAGGTCGTTAAGGCTTTCATGGAACGGTTCGAGAAGAATCTGATACCTGTAAAGGAAGGCGTCGTTGAGCTGCTCGAGTATCTGAAGCGGGAGGGCGCAGGTATAGCGATTGGCTCTTCTACGAGAACGGATATCGTGAAGATGGAGCTTCGCGACGCGGGGCTTATAGATTATTTTGATGTCATTATAGGTGGAGATCAGGCAAAGGCAAGCAAGCCGGCTCCCGATGTGTTCCTTCTCGCGGCAGCTGGGCTGGGAGCGGATATAAAAGAATGCGTTATTATCGAAGACTCCTTTAACGGAGTGCGTGCGGCCCGCGCGTCAGGAGGCGTTGTGTTCATGGTGCCGGATCTGCTGCAGCCGACGGAGGAGATACGCGCGATGGCGGACCGGGTGTTTGCGTCGCTAACGGAAGTAAAGGAATATTTTGAAAGATAAAAGAGTTTCATCCCGCGGCCACGCGGGATTTTGCTTGTAATGACCTTCGATTTGTATTATACTTTTGATGTATGGGCGCGCTGACGTAGCTCAGTCGGTAGAGCACCTCATTGGTAATGAGGAGGTTCGGCGGTTCAAGTCCGCTCGTCAGCTCCAACTAAGCCTGTCCGGGGACGCCCGGGCAGGCGGGATATGTATAAATAACGTTATTTTACAGGAGGAAAAATCAATGGCAAAAGAAAAATTCGAAAGAACTAAGCCACACATCAACATCGGAACAATCGGTCACGTAGACCACGGCAAGACTACACTGACAGCCGCGATCACAAGCGTACTGAACAGAAAGTACGGCCTGGGCGGCGACGTAGCATTCGACGAGATCGACAAGGC
>JAFRCM010000067.1 GCA_017404365.1 Bacillota bacterium | reverse complement strand
CTGTATTTATTCAGATATCTGCGCGAACACCTCTTCTTTCTCTTCGCGTTAAGATCCTTCGGCAGGAAGTGGAACGAAGCCCATATCCTGGTCATCTCCTGAAGACTTATAGGGTCTGTTCTGGCGTCGGCAAGCTCAAGCTGCAGCTGTGTCGTAGCCGCTGCTTTCGGTCCCCCCGTTCTGGCGAGCATGGTCTGAGTGCAGCAGTCAACAAGCTGTGCCGAATAGCATAGCTGCATTGCCTCTTCGTGTTTATAGCCTGCCAGCAGCGCTGCGCAGTATGTCGCGTAATAGTGGAAATCTGCCTGCATTGTAAACTGCTCAGGCCTCCGCCTTCTCCCATCTTATCTTCTTGAGTTTTTTTGATGATACTAATATCAAAACAAGGGCCGCTACCGACGTCATGTCTATGATGAACGAAATGAAAAGCGTCCCGTAAGCCACATCCACCCGGTGGGTAATCAGCTCATTCACATAGGATGAGATAATCCCCAACGCGTATATTGCCGTGATAGGGATGTACAATCTGAATCTCATCTTCCCGATGGCGTCGCGTATGGCCGACCAGCCCAGGAACAGATGGAACAGCACTGAAAAGCCTATGATTATGCCGGCAGCAATGTTCATTACTATTTCCGGAGATTCGATGTCACCAGCCATGAATCCCAGATTCATCAGCACCGCAGCCCTGTTTGTTCCCATGTAAAAAAACAGCTTAAGAGCCGACCATACCCCAAAGGCTATGATCGCGATTCCGCTGTAAAGCAGGTTTGTCTGATTTTTTCTGTAAGCTGCGTCCATTGTTATACCGTTCCGAAGCCCTACTTCACCGCGAGCTCCCTCTCTATCTGCCGCGTGAGTTTGCGCATGTCGTGAATCAGGATGTTCAGGTCCTCGATCCGCCGCGCCACCGCGTACGCGTTTTCTTCCTTGTACATGAAAATGCTGTTTATAGTGCTTTCCAGCTCGTCATAGACCGCCGTAAGCTCCGCCGCGAACTCGTCACGGTCCATGAGCTCCGCCGCGTCTTCCCGGTCCACGTAATAGTAATACTCAATCCCAAAGAGCTCCCGCACCTTTCGCGTCAGAAGCGCCTTCTCCTCGTTGAGCCGCGCCCTGAGGTACGTTCCCTCTTCGAGGCTGTCTATCTGCTCCCTCTGATCATGCAAAAGCAGGCTCATCTCTTTGAACCGCCTGTTGAAGACGTTCGGCGCCATCTTAAGCACTTCTCTGTACGATGATATCTGACTGCGTGTGTTGTTCAGTATTTCAAGGAGCTTCAGGCCGACTGAGCGCTCCATTATTTCTGTTCCTCTGGTGAGGAGGTCTTCTCTTATTAGTTCGGTAAGCTCGCCGACTCCGGTGCCTTTGCGGGCGCTGATCGGCAGCAGCCTTAATGCCTTTGCTTCTTCGTCGTCCAGCTCCATGATTCCCACGATGAGGCTGCGGCAGTACTCCAGATACTCCTCCAGCTCGTCCTCATCGACACGGTCGATCTTGTTCACCGCGAAATAGAACTTGCCGGCGAAACGTCTCACCTTTCTGAGAAAGTCCACCTCGATCTGGTTCAGCGGGCTGTCAACCGACAGCATGAAGATGACTCCGTCGCTCTCCCGCGCAAAATCCATAGCAGACTTTGAGTTCTGCTCGTGGACTGAGCCGACTCCCGGCGTGTCCACCAGTGTGAGTCCGCCTTTCAAAAACTCAGCGTCGGTCAGCAGCTCTACTTCGGCCACACCGCGCTCGTTGTCGTGATTTTCCTGCTCGCTTATGTACTCATGCAGGTCGCTCACCGGCACCTGCTCGCTCAGGCCGTTCGTGAAGAAGACCGTCGCCGTCGCGCCGGTCTGTGCGCCGTCTGTTGTGCCCGCGGCGGTCTGTGCGGCGTCAGCGGCGTGCTCGATTCTTGTGATCGCCGCCGTAATCGGGACGATACCCACCGGCAGCAGCTTGCTTCCGAGTATGCTGTTGATCAGCGTCGTCTTGCCGCGCTTGAACTGGCCGATGACCGCTATGGTTATCTTCCTGCTCCTGAGTCTGTCCGCCAGAACCTGCGCCTCCTGCTCCTGCAGCCGACACAGTTCAAATCCGCTGAACAGCTCCTGCGCTTTAATTGTAGTTTCCAGTATGTTCATCTGTCTTCTTGTCTGTTGTCCGTCTGTCGCTTATCTGAATACGCTCGTCTCGCAGACTACATAGTCCGGCTTTCTGTCGTGGGCCTCCACCGGCAGCTCATCAACCACCTGCAGATCGTAGCAGACCGCTATGGTCTTGCACTCAGGGTGCTCGTCGAGGAACCTGTCATAGAAGCCTCCGCCGTAACCGATCCTGTCCTTCCACGGCGTGAACACGGCTCCCGGCATGATGATGAGCGTACCCTCTCCCGGCTCCAGAATCTCCTCGGATCTGGACTCGCGGATATCGTAGGCTCCGGTTATAATGTCATCCTCGCCAAGGCCTGTGAACCTGTTGAAAACCATGGTTCCGGCTGCCTTTGCATCACCCTTGCCCGTGGCTTTCTCCACGACCTTCGGCACCCAGACGCGCTTGCCGGCCGCCTCCGCGGGCTCGGCCAGAAGCAGCACGTCCACCTCGTTTCTCGTCGGCATGTAAAGGCAGACGTCCGTCGCCTCTTCATACACATCTATGTCCATTATTCTGCGGCAGATTACCTGCGCCGCCAGCGCCGCCGTCTCTTCGTCGATGGCGCTCCGCTCGGCCAGCACCGCCTTTCTGATTTCCTTCTTTGTAAGCATAATATCTTCTCCGCTTCCGCAATTTCCATTACAGAATATTATATATCTAAAACCGCTCTCCCCGCAACAATGTACAAGTTTTAGAGCCCTTTCTAACAGCGGGTAATTGTTTTTCTCTGTATTTTTCACCGGCGCGACATCTACGGCTCCGACTTTGTGATATACTGTATTCGGAGCCGGGAAATTGACTGGAATTACAAGGGGCTAGAACGGGATCAGAGAAAAATCAGAAAGGCTTAGAGATGAACATAAGAGATTATTTGGACGAAAAGAGGAAGAAAAGACAATACGAACAACTGAACCAGGACAAGTACATACAGCTTTTTGAGAGAGAGGACAAAGAACTTGAGACGCTCATGACGTACTATGAGTGCGCGCTGATGGAAATCGAGACCAAGTTCAAGGTCATGAACGCGGAGTTTGAGCTGACACGCGAATACAGCCCTATCGAGACCATCAAGGCAAGGCTCAAGACCATCGACAGCCTTGTCGCCAAGTCGCATCTGTACAACGTCAAGCCTACCTTCGAGGACATCGAGGAGAAGATCGAGGACGTCGCGGGAATCAGAGTTATCTGCGGATTTCCTGAGGATATATATCTCGTAGCTGACTGCTTTTTGCAGCATGACGACATAACACTCATAGACTGCAAAGACTACATAAAGAACCCGAAGCCGAACGGGTACAGAAGCCTTCACCTGATTGTTTCCGTGCCGATTTTCCTTGAGCACGAGAAGCGCGACATGAAGGTCGAAGTCCAGCTGAGGACCATCGCCATGGACTTCTGGGCAAGCCTCGAGCACAAGCTCAAGTACAAAAAAGAGCTGCCTGCCGACATCAACGACAGGCTGGTCGAAGAGCTCCTCGAGTGCGCCACGACCAGTGCGGAGCTGGACATGCGCATGCAGAACATACGTCGTCAGATCACCGGCGGAACGTCCCACATAGACGACGCGGTGGATCTGCAGCAGTGGATGTAGCCGCAAAGGCGGAATCGAAACATGAAAAACGGGCCGAAGCCCGTTTTTTTGTGCCATTGTGCGCTGCTTTTACTTGTCGCTGACGATATTGTACGCCGGGAGCGGTCCGCCGATACCCGCCTCTCCGAGAGCCTTTGGAATTGCCTCCATGAGAGCGAAGTATACGTCCCAGTAGTCCTCCTTCCTGACCCAGGCGCGGGTTGAGAACGCCATGCCGCCAGGGATGCCTTCAACAGGCTGGGCGAATGGGGGTTCTGGTCCGTCGAGAACCTTGTCCTGAGCCTCGATCTGCGCAAGCATTACCTTGCGCGCGCCGGCGATGTCGGCACCGCTGACGTTGAATGTCAAGTCTACGCGGCGCAGATCCTCTTTTGTGATGTTCGTGATGTTGGCTCCCATGAGTGTGCCGTTTGGAACTGTAATCACGCGGTTGTCCAATGTATTGATGACAGTGTAGAACAGGTTCATCTCCTTGACGACGCCCTCGGCTTCAGCCGCGGAAATAAGATCGCCGATGTTGAACGGTCTGAAGATCAGCAGCATGATTCCGCCGGCGAAGTTTGCCAGAGCGCCCTGCAGGGCCATGCCTATCGCCAGTCCGGCAGTAGCAAGAACGGTGATGACTGATGCCATCGGAACGCCCAGCACGCTTATGATCGAGATGACCAGAACGATGTAAAGCGCGATCTTGAAGAAGTTCATCAGGAATGATCTGACAGCAGGATCGACCTTGTCCATTCCCTTGATTTTGCCTACTCCCTTGAGCAGTTTCTTAATGACGATGCGGCCGATGATGAGAATCAGCAAAGCCAGCACGATCTTGATGCCCAGCGATGTGCAGATATCGATCAGTTTGCTTCCCCAGGCGCTAATTGTTGCAGTATCCATATGTATTTCCTCCTTTAATTATCACTATCTTTCGAAACCGATTATATTGATTTAACAGAATGTTTGCAATATAATACACGTGTAATTGTTTCTTTATGAAAGGAGATTTCAAATGGGTTTTTTCAGTAAACTTTTTGGCAAGACTGATGTAGATGACAAGGTAGTAGAAAAGGCAAAGGAAGTTCTCGACAAGACTGACTTAGACGAGAAGATCACTTCAGCGGCAGGAGATCTGAAGGAAAAGGCCAGCGGCGCAGTCGATGCGGCTCTGGAGAAGTCCGACCTCGACGACCAGTTCAAAGCAAAGGCAGCAGAACTGAAGGACAAGGCTGAAGGCGCAGTCGACTCAGCTCTGGAGAAGACTGATTTCGATGAGAAGATCAAGGCAAAGGCACAGGAAGTCCTGGACAAGACGGACATCGACGAGAAGATCGAGGAAAAGATCGACGACCTGAAGTAATCATCAAAGGCAGAAAAGCCGAATGAACAAAACAAAAAACCAGCCTCATCGGGTGAATCCGATGGGCTGGTTTTTATTAACTGAATTATTCGTCGTAGCCTTCTGCTGTGGCTGTATCAAAGATGTCTGTTACTGCCTTTGCAGGTTCTTTAGTGACGAGGGTCGCGATGATAGCCGCGATACCGCCTGCGACGAAGCCAGGGAACAGCTCGTATATGCCGGTTGATGACAGGCAGAAGAGCCAAATGATGTCAACCGCCGCACCGACGATAACGCCTGCGCATGCGCCGACGTAGTTGAATCTACGCCAGAAGAGCGACAGTATGATCACCGGTCCAAATGCCGCGCCGAAGATGCCCCACGCGTTTTCAACCAGATTCATGATTGCCTGGGCGCCGGCGCCTTTTGATGAAGCAATCAGGAACGCAATAATCGCGACGACAACGACAGCGATTCTTCCGACCATGAGTGTCTCCCAGTCGGTGGCTTTCTTTCTGAGAATCGGCTTATAAATGTCTGCCGTGAAAGAACTGGACGCAACGAGCAGCTGGGAGTCCGCTGTGGAAACGGACGCAGCCATGATGGCTGCCAGCAGGAAACCTGCAATCGCCGGTGGGAAGAACTTTCTCGCCATGGCGATGAATACCGTCTTCTGAGCGCCTACTGTCAGCAGTTCCTCTGCCATGACCATTCTTGCCAGATATGCAACGAGGCATGCGCCGCCGATTGCCAGAACTACCCAGATGATGGCGATCGCCGCGGATTTATTCATCTGAGAAGGCTTTTCGATGGACATGAAACGCACAATGATGTGCGGCATGCCGAAGTAGCCGAGTCCCCATGCGAGTCCGGAGATTACCTCCTGCCAGGAAGCGCTGAACAGTCCTGATCCGAAGTCGCAGACAACTTTCGTTCCGTCAGCGTCCACATAGCTGTAGGATACGTCCAGCAGCGATGTGTCCAGATTCTGCGTGGTACAGACGATGATCGGAATGGCCAGCAGTGCCATGAGCATGAGGATGCCCTGGAAGAAGTCCGTCCAGCATACTGCTCTGAATCCGCCCAGGAAGGTGTATCCAACGATGATGAGCGCAAAGAGCAGCATCGCCGTGCTCTCCGGCATGGCCGGGAAGAGCATGGTGAATACGGAAGTTCCCGCTACGAATGCGGAAGCTACGTAAACTGTGAACGCAATCAGGAATATGATCGCGCAGATGATCTGAAGCGCTTTGTTGCTGGTGGCAAATCTGTTTGTCAGGTACTGAGGCAGCGTGATCGAATCGCCTGAAACCTTACTGAACTTTCTCAGCCTCTTGGCGCAGAAGATCCAGTTCGCGGCGGTTCCCAGAGCCAGTCCGATGCCGATCCAGATCTGTCCAAATCCGAATGCCAAAACTGATCCCGGAAGTCCCATGAGAAGCCATGCTGACATGTCCGACGCCTGAGCCGACATTGCAGCTACCCACGGTCCCATGGTTCTTCCGCCGAGGAAGTAATCCTTGTCGTCCTTATTGCTTCCGTTGAAGAAGAATATCAGAGCGACGAAGAACAGGATTACGAAGTAACCTATAAATACAATAATTTCAGCCATTAAAAAAACCTCTTTTCGTTTTATATGCAATTGCGCGAATGGCAATTCTCTTCACACTTGCAGATTTTAACAGAACAAAGTATTGAATAAAATATCGACTATATTCTATACTTATTAGACTGAATTGGGTTGCTTTTGCAAAAATATGTTGAAATTTCAATGTTTATGGATTAGACTATATAAAATACTAAAGATAGGAATTTTCATTAATTATGGCAAAAGCAACAAAAAAGACGTCAAAGAGAGTCACGAATGAGACCAAAGGCCGCATCGTTTCGGCCGCCTGGAAGCTTTTCTACCAGTACGGCTACAGCAACACGACCATCGATGATATCGTTGAGGAGTCCAACACATCCAAAGGCTCCTTCTACCACTACTTCAGCTCAAAGGACGACCTGATGGGTTCCCTGTCCTACCTCTTCGACGAGAAGTATGAGGAACTGACCGAGACGATGGACCCGTCCCTCTCCCCTGTCGACAAGCTCATCACCATGAACCGGGAGCTCTTCCTGATGATTGAGAACACTGTTTCAGTATCCATGCTTTCGCAGCTCTTTGCGGCTCAGCTTACGAGTTCAAGCGAAAAGCATCTGCTCGATCCTGACAGAACATACTACAAACTGCTGAGGCAGATCGCCATCGAGGGTCAGAGCCAGGGCATCTTCCGCGACGACCTGTCCGTCAACGACATCACCAAATCCTATGCTCTTTACGAGCGCGGCATGATGTACGACTGGTGCATCTCAAGCGGCAACTACTCCCTCTGCCAGTACTCGGAAAAGATGCTGCCACTGTTCATCGCCGGGTTGACGAAATAAACTGCGGCCGGGTTGACGAAATTGTTTTGTATGCTATAATACTCCGTGCGGGATCCGTTAGCTCAGCTGGGAGAGCGTCTGGGTGACAACCAGAAGGTCATTGGT
>JAFRCM010000066.1 GCA_017404365.1 Bacillota bacterium | reverse complement strand
TCGTCCACCATGTCCAGCAGTTTCTGAGCTGCTGCCTCCGGCAGATAGTCCTTCATGAAATCAACCCATTTGAGGGCTCTTTCCTTCATGTCCGGCAAATCACCTTCAGGAACAACAGTGCCGTGTATCTTTTTCAGCATGTCAACATACTCTTTCACGCACCAGTCCATTCTCTCAGGCTCATCTGCCAGTATCTCCGAGAAAGACTTGGCGTCGAGAAGCTCAAATACGGAACCGTAACTGTCGCCGACGCGGACAATATCGTAGGAAATAGCCGTTGGGATGCCGAGAATCAGAGCGAGTCTCGCCATTTCCCTCTCATGCTGAATCTCCTCCAGCGCGTCAGCGTGGTTGTATACCTTTACGATATTGTCATGATCAATTCTGTAGATCGTTCCGTTGGAACCTCTTCCAATAATCTCGCACCCCTCAATGGAAACTGTCCGGTATGCCCTTTCAACGTTCATCATCTCTGTGAACCCGGTCATGTCGAGTATATCGTATATCTCCGGACGGGTGTTTATGATGTGTATGTCTTCATTTGTTTTTCTCAGGCGCAACAAAACCCGCAGTCCGGCGCTGGACATGTACTCCAGCTCCGCTGCGTCGATAAGAACCGGCAGTTCTTCTCCGCCGTCTATAATTCGCTTTACTTCGGCGTCCACTTCCGCAGCATTTGCGGAATCGATGCGTCCGGATAAAAACAGCTCTATCCTCTGATCGTTCCGTTCGCCTCTAACCACATTCATTTCGGTGATCCTCCGCGAAAGGGTCTGTTTATTTTATAGTAAGTATGTCGGAAAAACCGGTAATTTCAAAGATTTCCATAATGGTATCATTGACTCCGGTAATGCTCATGGTTCCCTGTTTGTTCATGGTCTTCTGGGCAGCCAGCAGTATTCTGAGACCTGCTGAGGAAATGTACTCCAGCTCGCTGAAATCCATTCTGAGATCTTCGATTCCGTCCAGAGAAGCTTTGAGTTCTTCCTCAAGCTCCGGTGAAGTAGTCGTGTCCAGTCTTCCAGCAAGCTTCAGAGTCATGGTTTTGTCCTGAATCTCTTTGTTGATTGTCATTGATTTTCTCCTTATAAATTAATTGTTATCACAACCTGTGAATCAATTTTATCACTTGTATCTTAAGCGCTCAACCCTAACTGTTCTGGTCTCCAACGTAGTGGACGCACAGCATTGTGAGATCGTCAAACTGGAGTGCGTCGCCTGTGAATTCTTCAACCGCGTTATTCACCGCGTTCAGTATTCCCTCCGGGGTTTCATCCTGTGCGTCGCGCAGAGTATCAACCAGACGATCCATGCCAAACAGCTCGTTGTTCTCGTTAGTCGCCTCAGGCACCCCATCCGTATAGAGGAACAGTTTGGAGTCGGGTTCCATCATAAATTCGTATTCGTTATACTTGATTCCCTCCATGCCTCCGAGAACAAATCCGTGCTTATCGTGCAGAACCTGGAAAGTTCCGCCTGATTGTTTCAGAATCGGGTTCTCGTGTCCGGCGTTCGATGCCGCGACCCTTCCGGTCTTAAGATCCAGTATGCCAAGCCAGAGAGTAACGAACATCTCTTCTTTGTTGTGTTTGCAGATCTGCTCATTCAGCTTTTCCATAATCATGGCAGGGCTTTGCATGCTATCGACCGTAACCGCATTCTCAGCCATTATCTTCGTAATCATCATGAACAGAGACGCAGGAATGCCTTTTCCGGAAACGTCCGCTATTACCAGAGCAATATGATTTTCATCAACCTTGAAGAAGTCGTAGTAGTCTCCGCCGACTTCTTTCGCCGGCGTCATCGAAGCGTACAGATTCACATCTGTCCTCTCCGGATATGGCGGGAATGAGCTCGGAAGCATGTCCGCCTGAATGCGGGAAGCAAGGGAGAGCTCCGCGCTGATTCTCTGTTTTTCCTCTGTTATCATCTGAATCTCTTCCAGATAATTATCAATCTCCTCCGCAAGAGTTATGACATCCTCAGAAAGCTGCCCCATTTCATTTACCAACTGCAGCTCTCTGAGATTGCTGGTGACCATCTCGCGGTCCTTGTTCTTCGTGTACATACGAATGTTGCGCTGTATCTTTCTCAGAGGATGCAGCACGTATACCAGAATAAGCAACAGGCACAGAGCTGCCAGAACAACAAGACCGACAACCACGTTCACTGTGTCTTTTACGGTCTGCCTGTTGACTCTGTCCATCATTCTTGAGGTGTCGTACGATACTCCGATCAGCGCAGTCTGACCGGCAACATCGTTCAGATACTTATAATAGTCCCTGTACTTGCCTGTCGGAGTAAGGAAGCCATCCGTCTTTGCTGCCGTACGCATTCCGTTCTTCAGTTCATCGCTATCAACCTGCACGACATGACCGATAGGATAAACCTCTTCAAACTCTGTCCCACGCTTGGCGCCTTCGTCCGCAGCGCTGAACAGAAAGTACTGGTAACTGTATGTGTCATCAGTCAGGACGCAGTACAGGAAGTCTATTTCATATATTCTTTTGATTTCGTTGATTCTCGTTATCAGCCAGGAGTAAACGATCTCCGCATACAGTTTCTGATCCTCCGCAGAAAGACTTGTTATTTGTTCAGTCGTCGCGTATTCTATCTGAATGTCCGGATGTTCCTGTGTAAATTGAGCTGCTTTTTTCTCCGTTTCCGTTCCCGGTCTGTAATCAGCGTCATATTCTATATCCATTTCATCGGCATTTTCATACCAGTAATCAAGCAGCCACTCATTTGCCGGATACTCATCTACCGTCACGATAACTTCAGCGGCAATGCTGTCCAGCATGCTTGACAGCTGACTTTTGACTGTGCCTTCTGAAACGAACTGTTCAAAGAAGAACGTTGTCAGGCCTATTACAAACGTTCCTATCAGAAACAGTACCGCAACCTGCGCGATGATTCCGCCCCTGATTTTCTTTTCCTTTTCTTCCTGATTGCCCACTTCTGATTTCTCCGTTCTCATAGTTCCCGCTGCCCATTTAAACGCTCTCAGAATACTGCTCTGAAGGCAACTCAAACAATAGATGAACAACTCAAAAGTCTTCATCGTTCATACTTAGTTATTTTAATAAAAATGCGCAGTTATGGCAAGTTAACTTCTGTGAGATGTTTCCAGTAACGGACGGGCATGTGATTCTTCTGGCAGCGCGGATTTATGCGCTCTTTTATGGCTATGTGATCAAAATAGGTCCTCCAGAGATTCTGATAGCTGCGTTCATCCTCAGACATGATAAGTTCACTTCCGTCCGGCATGTGTCTGCCGTCGAAATCAGTTACATACCAGCTTCTTTCATAGGCTACAATGGCTTTATCTCTCCCCGCGTCGCGAATGATGAACGGGTCATGACTGAACCTTTCGGCGAAGTGATGCGCGACCAGTTCAAGCACATCGTGATCCGGCTCCACTTCGGCATACAGAATCTGCGGCCCGGCGGCGCCTTCCTGCAGATCCGCCGCCTCCATGACTTCGAAGCGGACGAACTGGAGCATGCGCTCCTGTTCAAACCCGACTTTGCGGGCTATGTCCTCCAGCTCCTTAACTTCTTTGACCGCGTGAAGGGAATCGATGGACGGACCGGTCCTGAAACCCAGGAGAATGTAGTTGAGAATAACGTTCTCTTTTCCCTGTATGCTCGAAAGAAAAGCGCGGTAAACAAGGCGAAGCGCATAGGACGAGATCTTGCTGCCTATGGCGTTGTACACCCTGTCTGCCTTATCCTCTTCGGTCTCCACCTCCATAAATCCATTGAGCAGGCTCGGCTGGTAATTTCCGCGCGGATAGATGCCCGCCGCCTTATCTGTGTAATAGTGGTGGTAGATACATGTGAGCAATCCTTCAAATGTTCCGTCATAAAGATAGTCGATCATGATGGTTTCGGTTTCCTATATAACACCCGCCGCGGACAGCTTCTCGCGGCGCTCCCCTTCTTCTATGCGCTTCCAGTCGCTGTCGAACATGGAAAGCTGCAGCCCGCTTTCCATCTGGAGCAACGAGTTCCTTATTGTCTCCGGGGCGAAGCTTCTGTCCCCATAGTACCGCCCGCAGCAGAGCACGAAGTACTTGGCTCGCTTAATTACTACCCCTATCTTCTTAAGGTCGTCAAATCTCACCGCCGCGAAACGCCTTTGCCTTATTATCCGCATGGCCGACGTATGACCTATGCCCGGTATCCTCATTAGCTGCTCATAAGAGGCTTTGTTCACCTCAACAGGGAACTGATCGAGATTACGCAGTGCCCAGGTTACCTTCGGATCAAGGTCGGGGTCCAGATTTTCCCCGCCGCTGCGGAACAGTTCGCTGACTGTAAACCCGTAAAAACGCAAAAGCCAGTCAGCCTGATAAATCCTGTGCTCTCTCTTAAGCGGAGGCGCGGTGCTTTTGTCAGGCAGTAACGGTGAATCGACTACAGGTATGTAGGCCGAGTAATAAACGCGCTTCATCTTGAATGTTCTGTAGAGGTTTTCACTGGTGGCCAATATGCTGGCGTCGCTCTCCCCTCCTGCCCCGATGATCATCTGGGTAGTCTGCCCCGCGGAAGCAAAGGAGTTTTTCCCGCGTCCGACCTTTGCCGGGGACAGACCCGGCCCCAGGTAATTGCCGGTGTCATTCAGGTTCTTTCCCTTGAACATGGTGCCCGGCCCCTTAAGTGATTTTGTCTCAATCAGAGTATTCGTTATCTGCCTCATTGGCGCGACGATCTGCTCAATCTTCTTCTGCGGGGCAAAAGCAGCCAGGCTCTCACGGGACGGCATCTCGATATTCACGCTCAGCCGGTCCGCCACAAGGCCTATCCTGTGCAGAAGCTCAGGCGAGACCCCAGGTATGATCTTCGCGTGGATGTAGCCGGCAAAACCGTACCTGTACCGCAAAAGCTCCAGACACTCCAGTATCTTCTCAGCAGTGTAGTCCGGTGACACCTCAACAGCAGAGCTCAGAAAAAGCCCTTCTATGTAATTCCTCCTGTAGAACTCCATCGTCAGCCTTGCCAGCTCATCAGGTTCAAAAGACGCCCTCGGGAAATCGTTCGTCCGCCTGTTCACACAGTACTCGCAATTGTATACGCACTTGTTCGTAAACAGAACCTTGAGCAGAGAAACGCACCTTCCGTCGGCCGCCCAGGAATGACAGATGCCGGCCATGTGGCCGTTGCCCATTCTGCCGTTTGCCTGCCGGCTTGAGCCGCTGCTCGAACAGGATACATCATACTTGGCGCTGTCCGCCAGGATTTGCAGCTTTTGCATTAAAATCTCTTCCATGTGTATATTATACCCCGTGCTGAACATCTGTTCAAGAACATATATTCGCACAGACGCAAAATAATAACGCCTTTCAGGCGCTCTGTTGTGGTACAATGTCGGTATGTTTCTGGAAATACTGCTGAAAATACTGAGCATATTCCTGCTCACCGGAATAGGATACGTGGCATACAAGATCCATCTCGTCCCTCAGGACGCTCTGAGGACTCTGAACGCCTATGTTCTGAACATAGCCGTGCCGTGTCTGGTTCTGCAGAGCATGCAGAGGAATGAGATCAATGACCGGGTGTTCAACGATATCGTCTGGTCTCTGGCCGCCTTCGCGATCGTCACATTAGTTCTGTCGGGAATCGCGATACTTGTGCTGCGCTCCATCAAATCCATCCCTGATGAGGACAAGGGAATCTATGAGATGCAGATCGCCTTCACAAACTGCGGCTTCATGGGATACCCTCTGACCACTGTCCTCTTCGGCAAATACGCTCTGTTCCTGGCGATAATCATGAACATAGTATTCACAACGGCAGTTTATTCAGTCGGCGTCGTGATGCTTTTGCACAAAAAAGGAGAGAAGCTGTTCACCATGAAGCTGATGGTTCGCATGCTGTCTCTGCCTTTTGTCGCATCTATCGCGGGGCTCATTATATTCATAACCGGATTCCACTTCCCGCTGTTCATCGACGACACGCTCTCTCTTATAGCCGCGACGGTTTCGCCTGTCGCCATGTTCATCGTTGGCATAAACCTCTCGAACAGCAAAATCAGGGAGATCATGTCGCCAAGAAACCTCATTCTCTGCGCGGTATCGCTTATCGCTGTTCCGGCGCTGACCCTCGGCATCGACCTGCTGCTCCCTTTAAGCAATCTGGTTCTCGTGATCCATGTGTTTCTCATGGCAATGCCGTCCGCTGCAATCACAACGGTACTATGCCACCGCTACAACAAAAACGCCAAGCTTGCCGCTGAAGGAGTGGCTTCGACCACTTTCTTCTCACTGGGCACCCTGGCGCTGTGGACTTTTTTCCTGACTGAATTGTTTCTCTAAGCGGTTTCAAACCGCTTTTTTTAATGGCGCTTCGCCAGTTTCGTAATGCGGCTGCGCACTCTGAAGAAATGAATGATTCCCACGAGTACGATCAGCGGCGACGCTATCATTAGAGCCATGCCGATGTGTATGATGTTAGGATTGTTGATGAACTCGAACATTCCTATTCCCGCGGCAAAAGTACCTATTGCCGTTCTGCAGTAGGCGAGAAATGTCTGTGAATTTGTCAGCGCGGTTCTCTCGAACGCCATGTCCGTACGCTCCGTCGCCATGTCCGTTCTCAGTTCGGACAGAGCCGTGCGCTCCCGGGCCATTTCGTCCTGGGACAACTCCTTATTCTCAATATCCATCTTCGTAACGTCCATCGCTGTTCTCCCTGCTGTTAAACAAAGAATTACGTTTTATTCAAAGAACCCTTTGACCCAGTCGACGAGTCTCTGGAACCAGCCGCCCGCATCGATGCTCTGGAGCTTGTCCTTAAGTCCACCCCAGTCTATATCCAGACCCTGCAGGTTCTTGACCATCTTCTTTATCTTGTCGATCGTGGACTGCGAAAGATCATATCCGGCTTCCTCGGCCGCCTGTTTTATCGCTTCCTCGATCTCCTGATCAGACATGTCAGGATTCTCGGCTAGCTGTTCCTTTACATCTGAAACAATGTCTCCGGCAGCTTCCTTGTCGCCTATCTCCTCACCGACTTCACCGGTTGTGGTCAGCTCGTCAACTGCTCCCTCGATGACTTCATCGTCAACTGTCTCTCCGCTCATCTTCTCATATGCCTTGATCGTTCCGACCAGAGCAGCTGTGCCTGAAATCTCGAAAGGTCCTGCTACAACGACTTCCGCTCCTTCGACGCCAGCGGTCTGAAGAGCGTTTCTGTACATGCTCTCCGTGCAGTAGCCGATATTGTGTATTTCAACGTCGATGTCGCTTCCGCTCTGCTCTTTGATGAGCACTGATGACAGCGCGCGATCGCCGATCTGGTTCGAATCAACATAGCTGTCCAGATACTTGTGTTCGTCAGCATTCGTAACGTAGAGTACAGTGTAGTTATCCGGGTCATCAACGCCCAGAAGGTCCATGACCGTATTTCGTTCGCTGTCTGAGAGATCCGCGCCAAGCGACAGATATCCGTCTCCCTCCGCCGCAAAGGCAACCGAGCTCATGCTCATGGTAAACGCCAGCGCAAAGGCAAGGATGACCGCAATTGATTTCCTGTGTTTCATAGCTTTCATTTCATACCCCTTTCATGGTCAGTAGTATTTGTCGTAATTTCACGATTATTATATAACAGAAGCATGTGATGGTTGTGTGTTATTAACAAATATTCATCAGTGTCCTTTCCGCTCTCTTTTTCCGACTTTTTGGATTGATGTGGTATACTTGCGGTATGAAACAGAAACTGCTCAGAGAAAAATGCAATAAATTCATGGACGAGGTCATGAATCTGAACGATCTTCCCGGCCTTGCCATCGGCGTATCAGCCGGCGAGTCAGCCGAGTTTGTCGGTGTGCGCGGCTTCAGGGATTACGCCGCGCGCGATCCTCTTAAAGAAGACAGCATCTTCCACTGCGCGTCGGTATCAAAGCTTTTCACTTCCTCGGCCATAATGAAGCTCGTTGAGGCGGGTGCTCTGCGCATTGACGACAGACTCTGCGAAATACTGCCTGATCTGAATATCGCCGATAAGCGATTTGAAGAAATCAGGCTCTGGAACATGCTTACTCACACCTCGGGTCTGGGCGATGTGGACGATTACCGCTGGTATGACTTCGAGACTGATGACGACTCACTGAGGCGCTACGTCTACGAGTCTGAAGAGGTTCTGGCTCAGCCGATGCTGTGGGAACCGCGGGAAACCCGGTTCAGGTACAGCAACATCGCTTATGAGATACTCGGTCAGATTGTGTCCGAGCGCTCCGGACTATCCTATGAGGACTTCATCTCGCGGTATCTCCTTGAGCCGGCGGGCATGAGCTCATCGACCATGAAGACCTTCGAACGCGCAGGCGCGCCGGACTTCAGGGATAACGAGCGCATGGCGCTGCCGCACGAAAAAAAGCCCGACCGCTCAATCGGTCCTGTTGAGTTTTATCCATACACGCGCCAGCACGCGCCTAGTTCCACGCTGACATCGACTGCGGGCGATCTGCTTCGCTGGGGCCGCGCCCATCTAAGGTCCGCCTTCGGCAATGATGCTGGTGATTCATGCTGCGGTCCGCTGCTTAAACCTGAAACCTATGAAATCGTCTGGCGTGAATACGCCACCGTTCCGAACAACGGCGAGAAGATGGGGATAGGCTGGTTCATGCGTGAGCAAAATAAAGGACCGCAGGTCTATAGACTCTGCGGTCACGAAGGTACTGATGACGGTTTCAGGGCCAGCTTCTGGATGTGCCCTGACCTCGATATTGTAACTGTCGTTCTGTCCAATCTTTCCGGCGCGCCGGTGAAGAGAATAAACAAGAAACTCTTCGACACAATCGTCCAAATCTGACGATTATCCGCACCTGCGCTCTTTGGCTCTGTTGATGTGGATCTCCATGGCCAGCGCTCCATCACGCGGGCTGTTATCCGTGAACGCCTTGAAGATCGCTCTGTGCTCCTCAAGCAGTGTTGAGAAGTAGTTCTCCTCTTTTACAACCTCGGGATTCTTGTACTTGAGGTAATTCTGAAAAGCGGTCAGGAGCTTCTGAAGCATTCTGTTCTTTGAAGCTTCATATATTATCTGGTGGAATCCGGCATTGATGACCTGCATCTTCTCCGTATCATTTCTCATGGTGTAGAACTCCATGAATTCGAAGGTCTCCTCCAGACTCTCCATCTCCTCTTCCGTAATCCGCTCGATTGCCCACTTTACTGCCTGAATCTCGTAAGCCTTGCGCATTTCGAACATGTCCTCGAAGTCCTGATCAGACATTCCTATGACGAAGTATCCTCTGTTGAGAATATACTCCACAAGTCCGTCCAGTTCAAGCTGGCGCAGAGCTTCCCTTACCGGCGTCCTGCTGGCGCCGTATCGCTCGCACAATCTCTGCTCGATGATCTTCTCTCCGGGCTTCATCTGCCCGGTAAGAATATCCTCCTGTAGTTTAGCGAGAACGCCCGCGGACGCGGGCGCACTGTTTGCTTCAATTTTCTCACTGAACTTATACATCGTCTCAATAAACCTGCACTACTTAATACTGGTGATCCGGACTACAGCTGTCCCAGCACGAACTTCGTGAAGTCGTCTGCTGTATCTCCGCTTCCGTCACGGATGATGTTTACATTTTCTGCCGCCGCGTCAAGAGCTTTCTCCAGAATGTCTGCCTTCTCGAAAGCTCCCATGTGGCGCAGCATCATGACCGCCGCTCTGCAGATGCTGGCAGGATTAGCGAACTTACCGCGGCCTTCCTTGATCATTCTCTCAGCGGAGCCGTGGATCGCTTCGAACATTGCGTATCTGCTGCCGATGTTGGCGCTTCCGGCCGTGCCTACGCCGCCCTGCATCTGAGCCGCTTCATCAGTGATGATGTCACCGTAGAGGTTAGGCAGGATGAATACGTTGAAGTCCTTATTTACCAGCTCGTTGATCAGGTTCGCGCTCATGATGTCGACATATCTGTCGTTGGTCTTGATCTCAGGATATTCCTTGGCCATCTCATAGCAGAGCTCCAGGAACTTGCCGTCGGTCTTCTTCATGATGTTTGCTTTTGTAACGATGGTAACGTTCTTGTTGCCGTTGTTCTTCGCGTGCTCGAACGCGGCGCGGGCGAGCCTTCTCGTTCCCATGGTCGTAGTTACCTTGAAGTCCATTGAGATGTCGTCATTTATGTCTATGCCTCTGTTGCCCAGAGCGTATTCGCCTTCAGTATTCTCTCTGAAGAACATCCAGTCGATGCCCTTCTCAGGAATAACAACAGGTCTTACATTGGCAAAGAGGTCGAGCTCTTTTCTCAGTTTAACGTTGGCGCTCTCGATGTTCGGGAGATTGTCGCCTTTTCCCGGTGTCATCGTAGGGCCCTTGAGAAGCATATCACATTCTTTGATCTCAGCCAGAACATCGTCCGGAACAGCCTGAAGCTTTTCAACTCTGTTCTCGATCGTGAGTCCCTTGATTGTGCGGAGCTCAATTTTTCCGCTCGCGATTTCGTCGGCCAGCAGCTTGTTCAGGATCTCCCTGCAGGAATCCATGATGATCGGGCCAATGCCGTCGCCGTCAATTGCTCCGATGACGACCTTATCCATTGACGCGAAGTCCGGAGCCGCCGGCGCATTCTTCATTCTTTCAACTCTCTCCAGCTGATCCTTTACGATCTGCTCGAAATGCTCTTGGTATGACATTTGTTCCTCCTGTCTTTGATTCATTTATTAGAATAGTTCTGCCTGTTTATAAACAAAACACATTTTTACCCTGCAGTCAACAATTATACAATTTTAATTCTTAAAAGAATGTACCGGGGCAGGAATCCGCCCTCCCCGCTGTATGAACCGGCCGCTTGAGAAGCTGTTCACTTCCATGACCGGCGCCGAACCGAAGAGACCTCCCCAGTCCGCCTTGTCTCCGGCCTTCATCCCGTAAACAGGAATGACTCTGACGGCCGTCGTTTTGTTGTTGATTACGCCAATTGCCGCTTCATCCGCTATGATGGCGGAAATAGTGTCTTCCGGCGTGTCTCCCGGTATGGCGATCATGTCGAGCCCTACAGAACATACGCTCGTCATCGCCTCAAGCTTGTCGAAGGTGAGACAGCCCTCTTCCGCGGAAGCAATCATCCTGTTGTCCTCACTTACAGGGATGAAGGCTCCCGAAAGGCCTCCCACGTGGCCGGACGCCATTATGCCGCCCTTCTTGACCGCGTCCGTGAGCATCGCCAGAGCCGCCGTACTGCCGTGCGTTCCGCAGCGCTCAAGACCCATCACCTCGAGAATCTCCGCTACGCTGTCGCCAATCGCGGGCGTAGGTGCCAGCGACAGGTCCAGAATCCCGAACGGTATGCCCAGTCTGGATGATACTTCTCTTCCCACAAGCTGACCCGCTCTTGTAATCTTGAACGCCGTCTGCTTTATTCTCTCTGCTATTTCATCGAGGGTCGCGCCTTCCATCCCCAGCAGCGCTTCTTTGACAACGCCCGGGCCGCTTACTCCGACATTTATCACGTTCTCCGCCTCACCGGTGCCGTGAAAGGCTCCGGCCATGAACGGGTTGTCCTCTACGGCATTCGCAAAAGCAACAAACTTCGCGCACCCGAAGCTGCTTGTTTCCCTTGTAAGATAGGCCGTCTTTTTGATCAGCGGCCCCATCTTCATAACCGCATCCATGTTTATGCCTGACTTTGTCGATCCCAGATTGATGCTGGAACACATCGCGTCTGTTTCCGCAAGCGCGTATGGCACAGCTTCGATGAAGCTCTCGTCGCTTTTCGTGCAGCCCTTCTGCACAAGCGCCGAAAACCCGCCGATGATATCCACGCCTACTGCTTTTGCGGCATTATCCAGAGCTTTGGCGTAGAGGAGCCACTCCTCGGTAGTGCTCGCGCATGCCAGCGCTATCGGAGTAACGGAGATGCGTTTGTTAACGATTTTGATTCCGTAGTCGTTACCGACTTCATCTGCCGTTTTAACCAGCCTGTCAGCCAGACTCGTAATCTTATCGTAAACACGCCCGGCCGAGTCCTTGTGATCTCTGCCGAAGCAATCCAGAAGCGATATGCCCATCGTCGTGGTTCTGATGTCCAGATTCTCCTTCTCAATCATGTGGATTGTTTCAAGAACATCCTTATATATTGTCATCTTGGTCTCCTGTCGTTTGATTACCGCCTAAATCTTATGCATGGTGTCGAAGATTTCTTCCTTCTGAACGTGAATGGAAAGGCCTTCTTCCTCGGCCATCCTGTGCAGGGCAACATCCACTTCGTGGAATCCTGCCTTTGCTTCATCGATCTTCACGACCATGATCATGGTGAAGTACTCCTGAAGGATTGTCTGAGT
>JAFRCM010000065.1 GCA_017404365.1 Bacillota bacterium | reverse complement strand
TCCGGAATCTGGAAGCGGTCGGCTATGAGGCCGGGGCCATCAGGATTGATGGAAAAATCGAGGCCGTTGCAGTCGGCGGGCGCCTCGGAACCAAGATGATCACGGAACACGTGGAGAAGGCGAATGTGGAGTACAGGGGACTGTACCAGGCCATCAACAACGAGTTCTGCAGGCACGTTGCAGGCTGGGCCAAGTACATCAACAGGGAAGAGGATATGGGCATCCCGAACCTGCGGAAAGCGAAACTTTCCTATCGGCCGTGCAGATTGCTGGAGAAATACATCGGGCATTTCTAAAATAGCCCTCAGAAAAGTGTTAAAAAATTAACATTTTTTCGTCAAAAACCTTGACAAGCCTTGATATTATGGTATTATAGCAGAGGCGAGAGAGATTTTGATTTTATCGGAATAACCGTTAAAATATTAACAAAAACCCAAACGATATACCCAGAATCAGTATATTATTAAGGAGGAAACTAAAAAAATGAGAGAAGTTGTAATCGTAGGTGCTGCAAGAACAGCAATCGGCAAGTTCGGTGGAACTCTGAAGAATGTCCCGACAAGAACGCTCGGCGCGGTTTGTATTGAAGAAGCTCTGAAGAGAGCGGGCGTTGAGAAGGATCAGGTCGATGAAGTCATCATGGGATGCGTACTCCAGGGCGGTCTCGGACAGAACGTTGCGAGACAGATGATGCTGGACGCAGGTCTGCCTGTTGAAGTTCCTTGCTTCACCATCAATAAAGTCTGCGGTTCTGGTCTGAGAGCAGTTGAACTGGCTGCACAGATCATCAAGGCCGGAGACGCTGATATCATCGTTGCAGGCGGTGCTGAGAACATGTCATCTACAGGATATACAGTTCCTGCTGCAAGATGGGGAGCCAGAATGTTCGACGCACAGATGAAGGACATGATGGTAAACGATGGCCTTTGGGATGTATTCAACAACTACCACATGGGCATGACTGCAGAAAACGTAGCTGAACAGTGGGGACTGACCAGAGAAGAACTGGACGAGTTCTCCGTTATCTCACAGCAGAGAGCCGAGAAGGCTGTTGACAGCGGCGTATTCGATGAGGAAATCGTTCCGGTTACCATTCCACAGAGAAAGGGCGATCCAATCGTATTCGATAAGGACGAGCACCTTACACGTGGATCCACAATGGAAAAGGTTGCGAAGCTGAAGCCTGCATTCAAGAAGGACGGCGGCGTCGTAACAGCTGCCAACGCTTCCGGAATCAATGACTCAGGCGCTGCAGTAGTAGTAATGAGCAAGGAAAAGGCTGACGAGCTGGGCATCAAGCCGATGGCTACGATCAAGGCCTATGCATCCGGCGGTGTTGATCCTTCAATCATGGGCGTTGGTCCTGTACCTGCTTCCAGAAAGGCTCTGGAGAAGGCTGGCCTGACAATCGAGGACATGGATCTGGTAGAAGCAAACGAAGCGTTTGCTGCACAGTCACTGGCAGTCAGAAAGGATCTGGGACTCGATCCTGAAAAGACTAACGTAAACGGCGGCGCAATCGCTCTGGGACACCCAATTGGAGCATCCGGCTGCAGAATCCTGATCACGCTCCTGTACGAGATGCAGAGAAGAGGAAGCCACTACGGTCTCGCAACTCTGTGCATCGGCGGCGGCATGGGAACATCAGTCATCGTAGAAATGTAAGCTCATCAGAGCATACCGCCTGAAGTGAGACTTCAGGGCGAAACCATAGAGAGACCGCTGCTTCGGCAGCGGTCTTTTAGTTTACATATGTGATAGAATATCATTGTCATGAGTGAGAGAGTATTCAGAATCGGACCGATACGTCCGCCAAGTGAAGCAAACAGCCTGCTGATCCAGGTGACCAATGGGTGCACCTGGAACAAGTGCAGGTTCTGCCAGCTGTACAGGCACACAAAGTTCAAGGCTTACAGCGCGGACAGCATAAGGGCAGACATAGACAACATAGCGTACTGGGCGCAGCGCGTCAGAAGATATGAACGCAAAAGCAGTCCGCCTGGCAGCGCGGCGGCCGGCTGGGATATCGACGGCATAAACGCTGAACTGTCATCAATCGCCGACGACGATGAAAGGCAGTGCATGTACACGGTCGCGAACTGGCTTATTGCCGGCGGAGAGAATGTCTTCCTTCAGGACGGCAACAGCACCGCGCTCAGCAGCGGCAGGCTGACCGATGTACTGGTCTATCTCAGACAGGTATTTCCGCAGGTGAAAAGAATCACATCCTACGGAAGAGCGGAGAACCTGTCGAGGTCTTCGGCTGAAGATTATGCCGAACTCAAGGCGGCAGGTCTCGACAGGATTCATTCGGGATTTGAGTCGGGATCGGACGCTGTGCTGAAGCGGATAAACAAAGGCGTTACCCAGGAGCAGCAGATACGCGCTGGAAAGGCGGTAAAAGCCGGCGGAATCGAGCTTAGCATATACTTCATGCCGGGAGTTGGAGGAAAGGATCTTTCCGCAGACAACGCCGAAGGAACAGCAGAAGTGATCAATGAGGTGAATCCTGATTTCGTGAGAGTGCGTACGGCAGCCATCAAGCACGGAACGGAACTGTACAGGGACTGGCAGGACGGGCTGTTTGAGCTTTGCGGCGATGATGATAAAGTGCGTGAGATACGCAGAGTGATAGAGCTGACAGGAGGGACGCAGGGCGAGCAGCGCTCCGGCATCGGGACATATCTGGTAAGCGACCACATGATAAATCTCCTTCAGGACATAGAAGGATATCTCGGAAGGGGCGGCGGCGTCACTGACGACCGCGTCAGGATGCTTGCCCGCATAGACGAGTATCTCGGCATGCCCGAGGACAGACGGCGTGTGTTCCAGCTCCTGAGACGCACACTTCGCGCCTACAGCCTTGACGACATGAGGAACATAAGCGATGTGCAGCTCAGACAGCTGTGCGCTGATGTTATGAAAGAGAATGAACTTGGATGGAACGTGCGGATGAACGGATACATCTGCCGCTACGTATAAATGACTTTACATGGATGACACTAAAAAGAAGACAATTAAACGGTACGCGCTGATAGGTTTCGGCCTGACCATACTGAATTTTGCTTATGTCATGGTGACTGTACCCCACGGAATAATCAACGGCGGAGTCACAAGCTTCAGCATGATTCTGGCCAGGCTGCCGCTGACGGAACACCTTCCGGTCAACGCGTGGGTGGCAATAGTAACAATGCTGCTCGCGCTGCTGTGCTGGATATTCCTGGGCAGAGACATCTTTATCGCCAGCCTCTACAGCTGCGTGGTTGGTGTCGCGGCATTCAACTTCTTCACGCTGATCATCCCTTCCGAAGTGATACGCACAATGATAAGGATCGGACACATGGGAGACAATCCCTTCATTCCTGTCGGCATGGCGCTGGAGCTGATAGCCGCCGCTGCCGTCGTCGGAGCGGGATACTATTTCTGCCTGAGCAATGATTCGACAGCGGTCGGAATGGATACCATCGCGCTGATCCTTCACAAGAGGAATGAGAAGATCCCGATTGCCTACGCCATGTACGCCATAAACATCATGGTGCTTTTGCTTGGTCTGTACACTTACGGGCTGAGATGCGTGCTTATGGGAATCGCCTTCGCGGGTCTGCAGGCGCTGACCTTAAATACTATGCTCCGAATTAAAGACAAGGCCGCCTAAAGAGGCGGTTTTGTGTTATAATACATTCTGAATTTGTATGCGCAGCCGTGAGGGGCTGCCGAGAGGGCTTAATGAAAGAATTACTTATGGGAAATGAAGCGGTGGCGATGGGCGCGCTGGCTGCGGGAGTGCAGGTGGTAGCGGGATATCCGGGCACGCCGTCTTCAGAGGTACTGGAAACAATAGCAAAGAGAAATCCCGGCCACGTGTACGTCGAATGGTCGGTCAATGAAAAGGCCGGGGCAGAGGTTGCGGCAGGAGCGGCTTACGCCGGAGCGCGCAGCCTCGTAACAATGAAACAAATGGGACTTAATGTCGCGTCCGACCCGGTGATGTGCGTCAACTACATCGGCGTAAAGGGCGGGATGGTCATATATGTCTGCGACGATCCGGGTCCCATCTCATCCCAGACGGAACAGGACACAAGGAGCTTCGCCAGATACGCCCACATACCGTGCTTTGACTGCGATTCTCCTGAACAGGCATTTCAGGCAGTTCAGGATGCTTTTGCGTTCTCGGAAGAGCACGAAACGCCGGTCATATTGAGATCTACGACGAGAGTCTGCCACGCCTGCGCGGACATCGACGTGCCAGAGATCAGAAATCCGGAGCCGCCTGAAGGCTTCGTCAAGGACACATCAAGGTGGGTAATCTTCCCGAAACTTGCATATCAGGCAAAGCTGAAGGTGGCGGGACGGGAACCTGCGCTAGCTGCTGAGTTTTCGGAGTACAAAGGCAACACGATCGAAGGAAACGGTCCTGTGGGAATAGCCTGCGGCGGTATTTCATATTCGTACGTAAAGGAAGCCATCCGCGGACACGAGGACAGCTTCACGGTAATGAAAATCGCGACGCCGTATCCGTTCCCTACAGACCTGGCGAGACAGTTCATGCTCGGCGCTGACAAGATAATATGCTTTGAAGAGCTCGATCCGTATATTGAGGACGCTCTGATCTATGAGTACGGAAACCTGAGCCTCGACATAGACAATTTCATAGAAGGCAAGAGGACCGGCACCGTTCGTCTCGGCGGTGAGCTGAGCGCGGTGGAGGTCGGGTCGGTCATAGAAAAGGTAACCGGCATTGGCACATCGATTTCTTATGACGAGCCTGAAGCGGCGGAAGACGCTCCGGAGCTTCCGGTCAGACCGCCGGTGCTTTGCGCGGGATGTCCGCACAGAGGGGCGTTCTACGCAGTCAAAAAGGCTGTCGGCAAGAGACCTGCAATATACGGCGGAGACATCGGGTGCTACACTCTTGGCAACGCGGCGCCGCTGGACATGGTTGATACGTGCCTTTGCATGGGGGCCGGCATTACCATGGCTCAGGGCCTGGATCACGCCATGAGAGAGCAGGAAGATAAGCCGACATGTTTCGCATTCGTAGGAGACTCAACGTTTTTCGCCAGCGGAATTACGGGCATTGTCAACGCGGTATACAATCAGTCAGACATGATTCTCTGCGTTCTCGACAACTCTACAACGGCGATGACGGGACACCAGCCGCACCCGGGAATGGGCGTTACCATGATGGGTGAGAAGGTTGAGCCCGTTGACATAGCTAAGGTGCTTGAGGGTATCGGAGTCAGATCAATACGGACCGTTGACCCTCAGAACCTGGAAGAATCCATGAAGGCTGTTTCCGAGACCATGGAGGAAGAGGGCGTACGCGCGATAATCTTCAAATCACCGTGCGTGGCTCTTGTGGGACCGGGAGAGCCTTTGAGAGTCGATCCGGACAAGTGCGTCGGATGCATGATGTGCATAAACGAGATAGGCTGTACCGCTTTGATACCGGACAGCAGCAGTCTCACGGAGAAGGGCAGACCTAAGGCAATGATAGACAAAGCGCTCTGCGCGGGCTGCGGCCTTTGCGCTCAGGTGTGCCCGGCGGACGCGATAGTAAAGTAAAACGGACTATAGTTTGATAGCATAAAGGATAGATAAATGTCAGAAAATGAAGTAAAGAGCTGTCTGCTCTGCGGAGTCGGAGGACAGGGGACAGTTCTGGCGTCGAGAATAATAGCTGCGGCGGCCATGGCAAAGGGCCTTCACGCCAGGACGGCAGAGACCATAGGCATGGCCCAGAGAGGCGGAAGCGTCGTGAGCCATGTGCGGATCGGTGAGACTATAGCTTCACCCATGATTCCGTGGGGAAGAGCGGACGTCATAATCGGATTTGAGCCGGGAGAGGCCGCGGCGAACATAAAGTATCTCAGAGAAGGCGGCGTTCTTATTCTGAGCAGCAGACAGGTAAAACCTGTTACCGCGGCGCTGGGCCAGAGCGGCTATGAAGGAGAGGAATGTCTCAAGTGGCTCGCAGACAAGGGCGGAAGCTGCGTGGTAATAGATCCGGACAAGATCATCGAGGCCTGCGGATCGCCGAAGGTGCTGAACGTGGCCATGGCAGGAGCGCTGGCGGCCACGGGAGCCATGGGCCTCAGCATCAGCGACATGGAAGAGGCCCTGAGAATAAGAATGAAGCCGAAACTGCTTGAAATGAACATGAAGGCTCTGCGCATGGGAGCGGAGTGTGTAACAGAGAGGTAAGAATACATGAAGATGAAAAAAGCTACGCTAAACGACATAAGGAGACAGATCAAGCGCGTACAGGCGGCTGACGGATTCTACGCCAAGCGCCTGAAGGGAATCGATCCCGAGGACATAAAGACAAAGGAGGATTTCGAGAAGCTTCCTTTCTCCGAAAAGGATGATCTCAGAGACGCGTATCCGCTGGGCCTGGCAGCAGTTCCTGATGAAGAGATCGTCAGAATCCATTCATCGAGCGGCACGACCGGGCTGCCTTGCATCATTCCTTACACTAAGAAGGATGTAGAAGACTGGGCGGAACTGTTCAAGCGCTGCTACGAAATCGCGGGAATAACGAACAAAGACAGAATACACATCACTCCGGGTTACGGACTCTGGACTGCGGGCATAGGCTTCCAGCTCGGCGCTGAGAAGCTGGGCGCGATGACGATTCCTATGGGACCTGGAAATACAGATAAGCAGATAAAGTTCATGCAGGACATGGAGTCGACAGTTCTCTGCGCGACATCATCATATGCTCTGCTTCTGGCTGAGGAAATTGAAAAGCGCGGCGTCAAGGACACCATTAAGCTCAAGAAGGGCGTCATCGGTTCAGAACGCTGGGGCCCTAAGATGCGCGCGCGCATAGCGAACGAGCTGGGCGTTGAACTTTATGACATATACGGGCTGACCGAGGTCTACGGACCGGGAATCGCAATCAACTGCGAGTACGAGACGGGCATGCATTACTTTGACGATTATCTTTACTTCGAAGTAATTGATCCGAAGACCGGCGAAGTGCTTCCTGACGGGGAGCTGGGTGAGCTGGTAATCACTACGCTGAAGAAGGAAGGCGCGCCTCTGATCAGATACAGAACTCACGATCTGACCAGAATCATACCTGATGACGTACCTTGTCCGTGCGGACGCAAGCTTCCGAGAATCGATGTTATCCTCGGCAGAACGGACGACATGGTCAAGGTTAAGGGCGTAAACATATTCCCGGGACAGATTGAAGACTGTCTCAAGGACATAAACGGAGCGTCCAGCGAGTATCAGATTTTCATAGATCACGAAGACGGAAAGGATGTCATCAATCTCTTCGTCGAAACAATCTTCACAAAGAAGGGTGAGCGCCGTCATCTCGAGAAGGAGATCAAGGATAAGATCAAGAGCGTCATAAACGTCGGCGTAAATCCAAAGGCAGTCGACATCGGCGATCTGCCTAGAAGCGAGAAGAAGACGACGAGAGTATTTGACTACAGATATTAAAGGAAGGATAAACAATGACCGCGAAATCCATGATGCCCTACGTTGAAGGTAATTCAGCCATAAGGGCGATGTTCGAAGAGGGCGCTCGCATGGCGGCCCTGTACGGCAGGGAGAATGTCTACGATTTCAGTCTGGGAAACCCCAGCGTTCCTGCGCCGGAGGAAGTTAATCAGGCGATACACGACATACTCGAAGAGGAGCACACTCTGCTGGTCCACGGCTACAACCAGAGCAACTCCGGTTATGAAGATGTTCGCCGGACAGTGGCGGAGCATCTGAATGAACTGCACGGGACGGACTTCACGTCCGAAAACATAATAATGACAGTCGGCGCAGCCAGCGGGCTCAACGTTGCGATAAAGGCGCTGGTTGATCCGGGTGAGGAGATTCTTGCCTTTGCGCCATACTTCGTGGAGTACGGAAACTACGCCAAGAATCACGGAGCGCAGCTGCGGGCGGTGCCTGCGGATACGGTTACTTTCCAGCCGAACCTCGACGCGATGAAGGAGATGATTACGGCGAAGACACGCGCGGTCATCATCAATTCTCCGAACAATCCTACGGGTGTAGTCTACAGCGAGGATACGATTAAAAAACTCGCCGCGGCTCTTAAGGAAAAACAGGAAGAGCTGGGAACGGAGATCTACATCATCTCCGACGAACCGTACAGAGAGCTGGCGTACGACGGCGTCAACGTGCCTTACGTAACGAAGTACTACGACAACACTGTGGTCGGCTACTCATGGAGCAAGAGCCTGTCGCTTCCGGGAGAGAGAATCGGTTATCTGGTGTTCCCGAGCGAGATGGCGGATTTCGACAATGCCATTCAGGCGGCGAACATCGCAAACAGAGTTCTGGGTTACGTAAACGCGCCGACTCTGATACAGAGAACCGCGGCCAGATGCATCAAGTGCAAGGCTGATATAGAAGCTTACGACCGCAACAGGAAGGCCCTTTACGAAGGACTGACCGACGAGGGTTACGAGTGCGTATTTCCGGAGGGAGCGTTCTACCTCTTCGTTAAATCGCCAATAGACGATGATGTGGAATTCTGCGCAAAGGCAAAGGAACATCACATTCTGGTGGTACCCGGAAAATCCTTCGCCTGTCCGGGATATGTGCGCATTGCGTACTGCGTAGGCCACGATACAATAGTTAATTCGATGCCTGCGTTCGCAGAGCTCATGAAAGAGATAAAGGAAGACAAGGAGTAACAAGATGGCTGAAGTTATCGAGATGACGAATTTTATTCACGACATCATAGACAAGGACCTGGAAGAGGGCACATACGGAGAAAAGGTGCTGACCAGATTTCCGCCAGAGCCTAACGGCTACCTGCACATAGGTCACGCCAAGTCCATATGCCTGAACTTCATGACAGCCCTGAAGTATCACGGCGGTTGCAACTTAAGGTACGACGACACGAATCCGGTCAAGGAGGATGTGGAGTACGTTGATTCCATCGAAGAGGACGTCAGATGGCTGGGCTTCGAGTGGGCTGACAGATTATGGGCTTCGGACTACTTCGATGAGATGTACGAGTGCGCGGTCACGCTGATAAAGAAAGGACTCGCTTTCGTCTGCGATTACAGCGCTGATGAAATAAGAGCCACTAGAGGAACCCTTACCGAACCCGGCAAGGAATCCCCATACAGAAACAGGAGCGTCGAAGAGAACATGAAGCTCTTTGAGGAAATGCGCGACGGCAAGTACGCGGATGGAGAAAAAGTGCTCCGCGCGAAGATCGACATGGCGTCTCCTAACATAAACATGAGAGACCCGGTTATCTACCGTATCGCCCACGCGTCACATCACAACACAGGTGACAAGTGGTGCATCTATCCTATGTACGATTTCGCTCATCCGATCGAGGACGCGATTGAAGGCGTGACACATTCCATATGCACTCTGGAGTTCGAGGACCACAGACCTCTCTACGACTGGGTTCTCCAGGCTGTAGGCAAGTGGCCGTCACCTCCTAAGCAGATAGAGTTCGCGCGTCTGAACATAACCAACACCATAATGTCAAAGAGATATCTGAAAGCGCTCGTTGACGAGGGCAAGGTATCAGGCTGGGACGATCCGCGCATGCCGACCATCGCGGGAATCAGACGCAGAGGATATACGCCTGAAGCGGTGCGTGATTTCTGCGAGAGAATCGGAGTCGCAAAGGCAAACTCAACTGTCGATGTCGCTCTTCTGGAGAGCTGCGTGCGCGACGACCTGAAGACGAAGGTTGAGAACAGAAACGTTGTCGAGAATCCGATCAAGGTCGTGATCACAAACTATCCGGCGGATCAGAGCGAGGAGATGCCTATAGAAAACAACCGTGAGGTTCCTGAGATGGGCGACCGTCTCGTTCCGTTCAGCAACGAGCTGTGGATCGACGGAGACGACTTCATGGAGGTTCCGGTGAAGAAATACTTCAGACTCTTCCCGGGCAACGAGGTTCGTTTCAAGGGAGCATACTTCCTTACGTGTACGGACGTTATAAAGAATGACGACGGTACGATCAAGGAGCTTCACTGCACATACGACCCGGATACCAAGAGCGGCACGGAAGGCGCCAACCGCAAGGTCAAAGGCACTATCCACTGGGTCGACGCGAAGACAGCGGTGAAGGTCAATATAAGAAATTACGATTACCTGATGATCGAAGATGAAAACGGAGACATGCAGCTGAATCCTGATTCCCTGATTGAATCAGAGGGATACGCCGAGCCTCTCCTCGGACAGGCAAAGGCAGGAGAACGCTTCCAGTTCTTCCGCAAGGGTTATTACATCTGCGACGAGGATGGAGGATTCAACAAGATCGTCGGACTCAAATCGTCGTTCAAGGTTAAGAAATAGGATAGCCTGAAGTGAGCAAGAAGGTTGAAAAGAGAGAGCTGCCAGAACTTCTTTCGCCTGTCGGCGGAAGAGCGCAGCTCGAAGCAGCAGTGAATAATGGAGCGGATGCCGTCTATATGGGCGGCTCCCTTTTTAATGCGCGGATCAACGCGGAAAATTTCAAAGAAGATACTCTTGCCGACGCCATTGATTTTGCTCACGAGAGAGGCGTGAAGGTCTACATCACACTGAACACGCTCATAAAAGACAGCGAGCTGGAGCGCGCTTTCAGATACGCGTGCCGCCTCTATGAAATGGGCGCTGATGCGCTTATCCTTCAGGACATGGGACTGGCGCGCCTGATACACAAATACCTGCCGGACTTCCCGATGCATCTGTCTACTCAGGGAACTGTATATAATGTCCACGCCATCGATCTGGTGAAGCAGCTTGGCTTCAGACGGCTGGTTCCGGCGAGGGAGCTGTCGCTTGAAGAGATTCGCAGTCTATGCGCGAAAGCACATGATAACGAGTCAAAGAACGCTGTGCCCCTTGAGGTAGAGGTGTTTGTTCACGGGGCGCTCTGCATGTGCTACTCGGGACAGTGCCAGATGAGCAGAGCTTTCGGAGGCGGAGGACGAAGCGGAAACAGAGGACTCTGCGCGCAGCCTTGCAGATTGCTTTACACCGATGACAAGGGACGCAAAGGGTACTTTCTCAGCCCTAAGGATCTGTGCGCTCTGGAACTTATACCACAGCT
>JAFRCM010000064.1 GCA_017404365.1 Bacillota bacterium | reverse complement strand
GTACTCGAAAAACTTGTAGTTTTTCAATCATGAGATTGGGAGGTATCATCTATGGATAAGACAACACACGAAGTACGGCTTCAGCAGTGGCACGAGATCATCCAGGCACAATTGGCCAGTGGTCAGAACAAGAGGGCTTGGTGCAGGGAAAACGGAATTTCAGAGAAACAGTTTTTCTACTGGCAACGGCGCGTGAGAAAAGAAATCTACGAAAGGCAGCAGCTGTCATTGGCGCCGGCGGGATCAGCAGCCCCCTGTGCAAGACTTGTGGAGGTACCAATTATACGGAGCGCTTCATCCCCAGCCACGGAGGGTTTTCGGCCTGAGGCAGTCATAGCTATTGGCAATGTAACGGTAGGTGTGTCTGGAGGCATCTCAGAAGCGTTGCTGATGAGCATTGGGAAGATGATCCGTTATGCTCTATGATGCAAAGGGATTCGAGAAGATCTACGTGGCCCCAGGTTACACGGATCTCCGCAAGGGTATCGACGGTCTGGCGATGACCATCGGGAGCGAACTGAATCTGAACCCATATCAGAAGAATGTACTGTTCCTGTTTTGTGGCAGGCACGCAGGCAAGATCAAAGGTCTTGTATGGGAAGGGGACGGCTTCGTGCTGCTGTATAAAAGGCTGGAGGATGGCCGGTTCATCTGGCCGAGAACGCCGCAGGAAGTACTGGATCTGAGTCAGGAGCAGTTTGAGCGCCTCATGCAGGGGTTTAGAATAGAAAGCACAATCCGAAAAGTAAAACCGAAAGAAATCTGCTGAATTGTACAAAACAGAGAATTTTTCCGGGTGGTTTTTCCTTCGGCTTTCAGGGCTCGGCAGCACCTGAAATACTCTGTATGTGCATATAGCAGCCACGCTGTGAGGCTCAAGAAGAATGGATTTTTCAAAAAAGGTTCCATTCTTCTTTGCCATTTATACCAGTTTGAGGGCTCAGAACAAAGGGCAAAATGACGAAATCCGAAAAGTGGAAAATTCGCTTTTTCAGGCATAATCTGCTATAGTAACAGCATCACATTTCGGAGTTTTGTCATGAAAAATTTCACCGCTGAGCAGCTGAATACACTTTCCAAAGAAGAGCTGATTGAAGAAATTCTGAAACAGCAGACAGAGTATAATGCCCTGCTGGAACGGCTTACTGCATTCAATGCCAACACATTCGGGCGGAAGAGCGAGAAAATGGAGTATGAGGATCAGATCTCCATCTTCAATGAAGTGGAAGCAACCTGTGAGGAATCTGTCGATGAACCCGAAATTGAGGAGATTACATACAAACGGAAGAAGCAGTCCGGAAAGCGCGAACAGGATCTCAGTGGTTTTCCAACGAAGGTTGTGAATCATGAGCTGACCGAGGAAGAACTTACAGAACTCTTTGGAGTAAACGGCTGGAAGCGCCTGCCGGATCAGGTTTATAAAAAGCTCGAGATGCATCCTGCACAGTATGAGGTATTTGAACATCACATTGCTGTATATGCCAGCAAGAGCGAGGACAGGATTGTAAGAGCTCCCCATCCGGCAGAACTGCTGGATAACAGTGTAGCTACGCCATCTTTGGTTGCTGCCGTGATGAATGCCAAATATACAAATGCCATGCCGCTGTACCGAATTGAGCAAGAGTTTGAACGTTCTGATGTGTCCATTTCCCGGCAGGTCATGGCCAACTGGGTGAACCGCTGCAGTGAACGGTATCTTTCTCTTCTGTATGACCGAATGCATCAGGAGCTTTTGAAAGAGCCGGTTATCCAGGCAGATGAAACCTCTGTTAAGGTTTCCAAGGACGGGCGACCAGCCGGAAGTGAATCCAGAATGTGGGTCTACAGAAGCGGCGAATACAACATCGACACGCCGGTTATTCTGTATGACTACCAGAAAACCCGAAGCGGAGATCATCCCATCCAGTTTCTGAAAGGCTTCTCCGGATTTCTGGAGTGTGACGGTTTCTCCGGCTACAGGAAAATGGACCGTATCGTGGAAGAAGTGTCCGTTGCTTGCTGCTGGGCTCACGCCAGACGGGATTTTGCCGATGCGGTGAAAGCCTACGGTGAGAAGAAAGCCGGGGTTCAGGATACCCTTGCCTACCGGGCATTGGAGAAGATTTCGAGGATCTATCTTCTGGATGAGAAATTTAAGAAGCTTCCGCCGGAAGAACGGAAGAAACGGCGTCAGACCACGGTAAAACCGCGGGTTGATGCGTTCTTCGCATGGGTAAAAGAGCACCGGAACGACGTTCCCCCAAAGGGGAAAACCGGAGAAGGCTTTACCTACTGTCTTAATGCCGAAAAATATCTTCGTCTCTTCCTGGATGATGGGCTCATCCCTATTGACAACTCTGCTTCGGAACGCGCAATTCGTCCCTTTACCGTTGGAAGAAAGAACTGGCAGCTGATTGATACCATTAACGGTGCGAAGGCAAGTGCGATCATCTACAGCATTGTGGAAACCGCCAAAGCGAATAACCTCAAGCCCTATGAATATCTCAGACATCTCCTGACAGAACTGCCGCAGAGGCTGGATCAGAAAAACTCCGATCTCAACCTTGATGATCTACTTCCATGGTCTTCGGAATTACCGGATGTCTGCAGAAAGAAATCCAAATAAAGCTCTTCACGCTCGGCCGCTTCGGCGGCCGAGTTTTTGCACCCGTACAAGTGCTTTACCGCTTACCCGGGGAGTTTTCTTGCCTCTTACTTTAGCACAGCTTTCCGAAACCTGCAACCGAATTCGCTCTCCGCGCGGAAAGAAGGCGCCGCCCCTTTCAGCCAGTGGCTGATCGGAGGCAGCGCCTATCGTGATTTAAATGTGTTCCAACGCCTGTTCAGGCTTATTCTGCAATCTTCATTTATAATAGTTGTCAAAACTGCATAAACCTGCGGTATCATTCATCTGATGTTAATTCTGATCAGCCAATGGATGCCTCTGGGGTTACGTTTTTTTTGAACTCAGGGAATTATATTTCTTTGCCCAAAGCAAGATCGAAGCGCCGATTACAATCGATATTAAGGACCAGAAGCTACCTGATGAAAAAGTGCCTATCCACGGACTTGTTTCTCTGAAACTATTAAGAATAAGCCTGCTTATTCCATAGAGAAACATAACCCAGGCATATGCAAACCCTCTCCAATTTCCCGTCTTGATAATTATAATCATTACAATCATAAGAAGAATTGCAGCAATGCATTCAACGATTTGGCTCGGAAACCGAATAAGATTTCCATTAATCAACATAATTCGACCAAAACAGCAGCCGTCCAGCTTGCATTTAACTTTTAACAGAGCAAGCATAATACAACCAGCCGGCGGCATAAGATCCATAAGATCGCCATAAGGGGTTTTTAGCAGTTTGGCGACCGGAACCATCAAAATCGGAATGAGAAAGACAGCACCAAAAAATGATCTTCCTGACCAGTTTCCAGACTCAATATAGGACATCAGCTTTACACCGAACATCCCAATAACAGCAAGAGAAGCACAGGATACTGCTACTTTCCATACAGGAATCTGATAGTATTTGTTGATATAGCACATTACAGCAAATACTGCTATCATGCCAAGTCCATAAAAATACTCAAAGGCCATACCAAGTTTCCCTTCCTTATTGCAGATCCTTTTTGCGGGCGCTGCCCCTTTCAGCCAGAGGCTGATCGGAGGCAGCGCCTGTTGTCACTATACTATTTTCTGAGTCGGTCTCAGGGAATTACGCCTGTTCCGGCTTCTCTTCCTCTTTGTCCTTCTCATTGCGGGTCAGATAACCCAGCGCCGCGCCGATGACCAGAATTGCGATCATCAGGATGGTCCACCTGTCGGTGAGTCCCATCTTGGCACTCATGTCTTCCGTCAGGAAGAAGGTGATCACGGAGCCGATGCCCGGGATAAGCCCGAAGAACTTGCTCTTGCGGCGCTCGTTCTCTTCCTGTTCCTCATCGGTGAGTTCGCGCTTTGTGCCGTCCGCATTCTGCTTCTCTTCCTCACCGTCCTTCTTTCTGAAGTAGGTGACAATCATGCCGACTGCAATACAGACCGTAAAGATCATAGCAATGAGGTTGATGAGGGCCCAGGTAGCCGGACCGGCAAGCGGGGTGTCATCGTCGTCGATGTCTTCCAGTTCTCTTGTCACCTGAGTGACGCTCAGCGTACCGAACTGTGTTGCAACATTGTAGTTGACTTCATTTGCCCCGCCGGTCAGCTCATAGGTGAAGGTGTTCTCGCTGCTGCCGACTTCCGTTTGGCTGCCGGTAACCGTGACATCCACACCGTGGCCGTACACAAAGCCGTCTCCGGTAATCGTAACTTCGTCGTTGGTCAGCGCTTCGCCGTCATAATCCTTCTCCCCGGACCCCGAGGTAATCAGGATGCTGCGCGGGGTAATGGTCAGAGTGCCGTTTCTTATTTCGGTTACCATATAACGGCCGCTGTCGTCCATTTGGCCAACTGTAACACCTGTCAGAACAACTTCATAGTTTCCGGAATCAGTTCCTCTGCCGACCGCCGTGGCTCCCGTAAAGGTCAGGCCGGGAACACTGCTTGTATAGCCGGTTACCGTCTGCTCTGTCGCATCATAGAGTCGGATGCCGCTGTTTGCCGTAAGCGTGACTCCGGGGATAACGGTCAACGTACCGAAGACTGTGGTGATGTTGTAGTTGCCCGCACTCGTCCCTGCAGTCAATGCATAGGTAAAAGTATTATCGCTGACACCAACTTCTGTCCGCGAGCCAGTCACATTAAAGGTTGCGCCTTCTCCTGCGGCGAAGCCGTTGCCGCCAATATTGACAGTGGGATTAGTGAGCGGTGTACCATCATAGATTTTTTGATCCGATTCCGAGGTCAGGGTAACCGTGCGCGGGATAATAACGACGGTGTTGGTGCTGCTGTTCGGGTTCACACGGAAGCGTACATTGGTAAACTTCGGGTTGATGTTCTCAAACGCACCAATCTGGTCATACCAACTGAAACTGTAGGTGCCGACATTGGTCCCACCGGCCTCAAGCTGTATGGTACCGTTGATTCTGAAGTTTCTATGCGCATCGTCGTTGATGTTCTCACTGTACTCGGCATTGTTGGATGTTGCAATAAAGCCGATCACGTTCTGGTACTGACCGTTGTACATAACTGTGGTCTGTACGCCGGAGATGGTTACAACTACCTCATCATCATAGGTGGAAGAAGCATATTCAAAAATGATCTCATTGTCTTTTTCCTTCAGCGTAATCGTAACACTTGTCGGATCAAGAGCTTTGTATTTATCGATCTCGATCGCTTTTTCCGTTACTTCTGTACCGAATGTCTGATCTTCAACAACCTTATCCTTGGCGAGCTTCGTTGTGGTGCCTTCCAGATAATAGTGAACAGTGTAAGTGATGTCCGTACGGGCTGTCCACTGCGCCACATAGGTCGCATCCGCTGTTACAGTGTCCGCTACGCTCGGGCTCCAGCCTGTGAACGTGTAACCTGCATCGCCCGTTACGGTCGGTGCCGCCGGGGTCGCTGTGCCGTAGTCAAGG
>JAFRCM010000010.1 GCA_017404365.1 Bacillota bacterium | reverse complement strand
GTGGTTTAAAAAACTGCTTAACGTTTTCCTGAAAGTCTTGCTATTACTGGGTTCGCGGAAATGCAAAAGCCCGCTCCGTTAAGGAAAGCGAGCTTTTTTGATATGATCTTTCAGGTGTTGCATTTACCTCTTTAATCTAGCAGAAAAAAGGACTGACGCACCAGTTACGTGCGCCAGTCTCTCTTAACCATTCTATGGTTATTTGTTCAGTTTTTCGAGCTCTTTTTCGAGTCTTTCTTTCTTGAGCTCATCCTGGTCAGGCAGAAGTTCTGCTTCATTCAGTCTCTTTCCGAATGACTCTTCCGCAGCAGCTGCAGCCTCGGCTCTTCTTCTGTTGCTCTTCATCATGATGACAAGAGAAACAGCAATGCCGCCCCACAGTCCGATGCATGCTATCAGCATCATTATGATTGCACTTGCGCTCATTGTGTTACCTCCTTCTTAATCATCATATCCAGGCGCGTCGTCCGGCTTCTTGTAGAAGCTTGGCTTGCCCTTTGCGAGAGTTAAAACGAATGTTCCGATTACCAGGAACAGGATGAAGATGACGCCGATCCAAAGCGGATATACATCATATCCATCTCTGAAGTAAGTGATCAGGTTTGAAATCGTCGTGTAACCGAGTACGATTACGGTGACGAACTTCAGACACCATGTCCACCACTTGCCAATGCTGAAGTTGGAATACTCATTGGCAGCTGCTCTGATCTTCTCAGGCTTGAAGAACCATCCGATCAGGACAACTTCGATAACGCCGCTGGCTACGATGCCGATGTTGTTTGCAACGTAGTCGGCCAGATCCAGGAAGTACAGACCCGCTCTTGTTACGAACAGGAATGATACGATGAATGCAGGAACCAGAACAACTGTAACTGCCTTTGAATGTGACAGTTCCCACTTGTCCTGAACACCGGTGATTACGGCCTGGATGATGGAGATCAGCGATGTGATACCTGCTGTGAACAGTGATACGAAGAACAGTACTCCGAAGAGTGAGTTCAGTGCAGGCAGCGTGCTGATTGCTGTCGGGAATACGACGAATGCGAGGCCAACGCCTGCAGCCGCAACGTCTTCCACGCCGCAGTTCTGAGCGTATGCCATGTAACCGATGATTGAGAAGATGCCGATTCCGGCGAAGATCTCGAATCCGTGGTTCGTGCATGCAGTAAGGAATGCAGTGTTGACAACGTCTTCTTCCTTAGGCAGGTATGATGAATAGCTGATCATGATCGCGAATGCGATTGACAGGCTGAAGAATACCTGGCCATAAGCCGCTACCCATACATCCGGCTTGGCAATTGCGCTCCAGTCCGGAGTGAACATGTAAGCAACGCCGTCGATTGCGCCCGGAAGTGTGATACCTCTGAAGAAGATAACCACTACGCACAGCAGCAGAATCGGCAGGCAAATCTTACATGCGATGTCGATACCCTTGTTGATGCCGCCGTACATGATAATAGCTACAACGATCCATACGATGAAGAATGGAGCGAGCAGGCCCGGATTGATGCCGCCGACATCCGTAATGCTGTCGGTGATCTCCAGGGTGCCTGAGAAGAACGATGTGCTTGTATCTTCTCCCCATGTACATCCGAATGCCTTACCAATGTAGCAGAGTACCCAAACAACGATTGCAAAATAATAAACGGTGATCAGGAATGAAATCAGAACCTGGAACCAGCCGAGGAACTCGAACTTCGTGTTGATCCTTGCCAGTGTACCAGGAGCGCCTGATCTGTAGGTTTTCCCTAATGTGTATTCCAGGATAAGAATTGGAATACCAGCAGTGAGAATTGCAAACAGGTAAGGGAAAATAAACGCGCCGCCGCCGTTCGTTGCTGCGATGTAAGGGAATCTCCACAGATTACCAAGACCTACAGCGGAACCGATTGCAGCGAGGATAAAACCTAGTTTGCTGTTCCATTGAGCTCTCAATTCAGTCACTCTCCTTCTCTAATAATGATATGATTCCATAAATAATTATAATAAAATACTGTTTCATTATAGTCACCCATGGTACTTGTGTCAAGGCTTGCTTTTGTAAGTTTCGCACAAAAAAACTTAGTTTTTTTTATTGTCGGACAATATTTTCGAGCATTTTGAGGGTTTTTATTGGTTTCCATAAAAAACCAGCGCAATTATCGTCCGTTTTTGTTGTTGTTTACAATTATTTCCTATATAATTTACTCATGCACGAACTGCCGATTACACAAAAAATTGTAAAAATCGCGGATGATCACTGCCGGGAAAACGGCGGAAGCCGTGTCCTCAAGGTCAACATGGTCATAGGCGACTACTCAGGCTATGTCGGAGAAGCCATTCAGACTTACTTCGGCATAATAGCTGAAGGCACCCTTTGCGAGGGCGCCTCCCTTGAATTTGTCAAAGTTGAACCACAGCTGCGGTGCGGCAGCTGCGGCAGGCTGTTCAAAAAACAGCTGCTCTCTTTTGAATGCCCTTACTGCGGCGGCCAGGGAGAACAGTCCGAGGTCGGCAAGGAGTTCTACATCGATACCATCGAAATCGAGTAGCACAGCCGGCCCCTTTGCTGCGATACTACAGCACCTGAACTCCTGCTTCTCTGAGCTTTGCCTCAGCTCCTTCAATGTCATCCACACGGAATACGACATTCGCGCTTCCTGTGACCTCTCCCGTATACGCGTACATGTACTCGATATTTACGTTTGCGGACTCCAGAGCCTGAAGAATATCATAGAGCGCACCTGCCTTATCTTCCATGACAGCTGAAACGACCTCTGTCGTAGTGATGATGTGATCATCTTCCAGAACATCCATGGCCTTATCCGCGTCGGACACGATGATTCTCAGAATGCCGAAATCCCTGACTTCCGCTATGGTCATGGCGCGAAGGTTTATACCTGCCTCTGAAATGCGTTTTACGACCTCATATAACTTTCCCGGTTTATTCTCAAGAAATACTGATAACTGTGTAATAGCCATTTTGGTTCCTCCTTAATCATGCAGTTTACGATTATCTATAACTCTTACTGCCTTGCCTTCACTTCTCGTGATGGTCTTAGGCGGCACGAGGTGGATCTTCGGTCCGATGCCGAGCATCGTACGCATTGCTGACGCCAGACTTGCCTCCATGTCCTGTATGTCGGCAATCTTGTCAGATACTTTCGAAGGGTCCGCTTCAACGTATATATCCAGCGTATCCGTATTGTTCTTGCGGCCTATTTCAATCTGGTAATTCGGAGTGTATCCCTCATTCAGAAGAACTGTCTCGATCTGGCTAGGGAATACATTGACTCCGCGGATAATCAGCATGTCATCGCTTCTGCCCATCGGCTTGCTCATCTTTACATGCGTACGCCCGCACGGACACTTTTCACGGCTCAGGACGCATATGTCGCGGGTCCTGTAGCGCAGAAGCGGGAACGCTTCCTTGTCCAGCGCTGTGAATACGAGCTCGCCCTTTGATCCTTCCGGAAGAACCTCTCCCGTATCCGGATCGATGATTTCAGCGTAGAAGTGGTCCTCGTTAATGTGCATTCCGCTTTGGGCTTCGCATTCGAAAGCTACGCCCGGACCGCTTGTCTCGGTGAGTCCGTATATGTCATAGGCCTTGATGCCAAGGCTCTTCTCAATGCTTCTGCGCATTTCCTCAGTCCAAGGCTCCGCTCCGAATATTCCGGCTTTCAGTTTGTTATCCTCAGGCTTGTAGCCTCTCTCTGCCAGTGATTCACCTATGAACGCTGCGTATGAAGGTGTGCAGCAGAGGATGGTTGCGTCCAGGTCCATCATGAACTGAATCTGCCGTTCTGTGTTTCCGGAAGACATCGGCAGCGTCAGGCAGCCAACCTTGTGTGATCCTCCGTGGAGTCCGGCGCCGCCTGTGAACAGACCGTATCCGTAAGCGATCTGAACAACATCGTCTTCGTTTCCGCCTGTCGCGACGATGGCTCTCGCGCAGCACTCCTCCCAGAGGTCAACATCACCCTGCGTGTAGAACGCGACAACGCGCTTTCCTGTCGTTCCGGAGGTGGATTGGATGCGCACGCAGTCCTTCAGGTCCACGCCCAGGAGCCCGTATGGATAGGCTTCTCTCAGGTCTGCCTTTGAGAGGAAAGGAAGCTTTTTGATATCATCCACGCTCTGGATGTCATCCGGCGTAAGCCCCTTCTCCTCCATCAGGTTTCTGTAATAAGGTACGTTTTCGTAAACATGCTTTACCTGTTTACGTATCTTTTCATTCTGAATCTTCAGGATTTCCTCCCTTGATGCAGTTTCGATTTCTTTCTGATAATAGTTTGTCATTTTATTCTTGTATGATGTTTACAGAAGCGAAAACACCACATTTCCTTTCTTTTTAATCCGTGGTTCAATACAACTCAGATACTGTGGACAAATGATTTTTCCGTGTAGCTTGACTACTCGAAGGAGTGTATTGCCGCTACCTTTATC
>JAFRCM010000063.1 GCA_017404365.1 Bacillota bacterium | reverse complement strand
TATTTCTTTTCTATTTCCGCAGCGGGATCCTTTGATGGAAGCTGGGCTACCATTATGGCTACGAACATGAGCACACAGCCTATTATTTCCCTTGGGCCCATTGTCTCGCCCAGAAGGATAGCGCCGGCTATTACCGCGAAGACGGATTCGAGGCAAAGGATCATCGACGCCAGCGTCGGCTCAACGTCCTTCTGTCCGACCACCTGCAGCGTGTAGGCAACTCCGCAGGACATTATGCCGGCGTACAGTATCTCGAACCATCCCGCCTGGATGTTCGCCCACGTCGGCAAGCTGAACCCCAGAGCCGGATCGATGATGAACATCAGAAGGCACGAAAGCCCTCCCGCTACGAAGAACTGTATGCACGACAGCTTGACTCCGTTTACTTTAGGCGAAAAGTAGTCTATAGTCAGAATGTGGAATGCGAACATGAGCGAGCAGAGCAGTATGATCAGGTCGCCCTTGTTGACGCTTCCGAAGCCGCCGTCCGCCGGAATGCACAGCAGGTAAAGTCCGATCGCCGAAGCGACAACGCACGCCCAGAATATAGGGCGGATCTTCTGCTTCAGAATCAGCCCGAGCAGCGGCACGAGAATAACGTACAGCGCCGTTATGAATCCGGTCTTGCCCGCCGTCGTGTAGCACATTCCTATCTGCTGGATGTTTCCGGCCGCGCAAAGAGCAAGCCCGCAGCAGATGCCCCCTATCCAGAGGGTCTTCTTCTCCTGAGGCGTCTCCTTATGGTACGTGCCTTTGTTCTTTGCAACCCGGGTCATGATGTAGATGACCGGAAGCAGCGCTATACCGCCTATTACGGTACGGATTCCGTTGAACGCCACAGGCGGCATCGCGTCCATTCCGCTCTTTTGAGCGACGAAGGCGGTACCCCATATGAGCGCTGTTGTGAACAGCATTAAGCTGCCGCGTAATTGTCTGCCCATCTTTTACACCCTTTATTATCTTCTTTATCACTAAATCCTGTCTATCTGTCACTGACAGGCGCCGTATTCCAGATGCGGTCAGCGTAATCGCGGATGCTTCTGTCAGCCGCGAATCTTGCTGCCTTTGCGATATTCTCGATGGACATCGTGTTCCATCTCCTGCGGTCTTCGTAAGCCGCCTGAATGTCGTCATGGGCTCTGCAGTAATCTTCAAAGTCGAGCAGGCACATGTAAGGATCGGCTATGCTGTACGAAGGCATGAGCAGGTAATCGTTGAGCACATCGAAGCTCTTTCCGGCGAATCCCTTCTGGAGTGAATCCACGGCTCTCTTCAGCACAGGATCATTCGCGTAAACATCATACGCGTTGTATCCATCCTGAAGCGCCTGCCTTACCTCATGCTCACGCTTGCCGAATATGAAGATGCTGTCAGGTCCGACCGCTTCACGGATCTCAACATTCGCTCCGTCGAGAGTTCCGATCGTAACGGCGCCGTTTATCATCATCTTCATGTTGCCTGTTCCGCTGGCTTCCTTACCCGCCAGGGAAATCTGCTCTGAGATTTCTGTCGCCGGCATGAGGCTTTCCGCCATGGAAACGCTGTAGTTTTCGAGGAAGACGACCTTCAGCTTCGACGATATTACAGGGTCGCGGTCTATCTCCTCGCCGAGCTTGCAGATAAGCTCGATTACTCTCTTCGCCAGAAAGTAGCTCGGGGCTGCCTTTGCGGCGAAGAGATACGTCTCCGGTCTCATGTCGATATTCGGATTATCCTTGAGCATCTGATAGCGGCTGATGATTCGCAGAGCGTTCATCAGCTGTCTCTTGTATTCGTGAAGTCTCTTTGCCTGAACGATGAAGATGGAGTCCGGATTTATCTCCACGCCGGACTTTTTCTTCATTTTGTCGGCAAATCTGGCCTTGTTGTCGCGCTTTATCTGTTCCAGCCTCTCGCAGACAGCCGCGTCCTCACGGTAGCGGAAGAAGTCCTCTAGCCTGCGGTCGTCTCTGCGGTAATCCGTGCCGATGCAATCGTCTATGAGCTCAGCCAGCTTAGGATTTGCCTGACAGAGCCATCTTCTGTACGCGATGCCGTTTGTTACATTGGTGAACTTGTCCGGCTGGGCCAGGAAGTAATCGTGGAACAGGTCATCCTTGAGTATCTGCGAGTGCAGCGCTGAAACTCCGTTGACCTTGTGTGATCCTATGACCGAAAGGTTAGCCATCCTCACCTGTCCGCCGCCGAGCACCGCTGTGTAATCAACCTTGCCGTGGTCTCCCGGGAACTTGGAGTACATGTAATCGCGGAATCTGCGGTCTATCTCGGAGATGATCGAGAACACGCGCGGAACAAGAGCCTGAATCTGCGAAGTCTTCCACTTCTCCAGAGCCTCTGCCAGTACCGTGTGATTCGTATATGAAACTGATCCCAGCACGCGCTCCCACGCGTAATCCCATGAGCAGCCGTGATCGTCCATGAATATCCTCATGAGTTCCGGTATGCAAAGCGCAGGATGCGTATCGTTGATATGTATGACGTTGCACAGATGGAAGTTGTCCAGCGTGCCGTGAAGCTGCATGTGGTCGCGCACAATGTTCTGGCATGAAGC
>JAFRCM010000062.1 GCA_017404365.1 Bacillota bacterium | reverse complement strand
TGCGGATAGTTCGTATAGGTAAGAGCCTCCCGAATACCGTTTTCAAGAGTATTGGCAGCGGTTTTCATCTTGTTCTCACGAAGAAACTGCGCAACCTCTTCTGCTTTTTTGAGGCAGGCTTCGCGATCTTCCTGGGCAAAGATTGCTTTCAATTTGGCGCCAATTTCTTTTCCTCTTGTTCTTGGCACTTCCGTGAATACATTCCTCATGAAGTGGACGATGCAGCGCTGGTAATCCGTGACGGGAAAGACTTCACGGATTGCTTCTACCAGGCCGAGGCACTTATCTCCAACCATGAGCCGAACTCCGGACAGCCCGCGGTCTTTCAGTGAGCGCAGAAACTTCAGCCAGCTCTCTTTGTCTTCCTTGCCGCCTTCGGCCGCCCCAATGATTTCCCGGTTCCCGGCGCTGTTCACTCCAAGAGCGACGAGAATGGCAATGTTTTCTATGGTGCCGCCCCAGTTCTTCTTCAGATAGATTCCATCCAGATACACATAAGGATATTCAACTTCCAGTTTCCGGTTCCGCCATTCCTCAATCTGAACATATGCTTTCTGATTCAGATTGCTGATCGTTCCGGGAGAAACCTTCGCTCCCCACAGCGCCTCGCTGATGTCCTCTACTCGCCGAACCGATACGCCTGCCAGGTACATCTCAATGAGTGCTTCCTCCACAGACTCCTCCCGACGCTTATACCGTTCAATGATTGCCGTTTCAAAAGGCAAGTTGCGGAGTTTCGGCACCCTCAACGTTACTTCTCCGGCTTTTGTTGCCAACTTACGGTTGTAATGCCCGGCCCTTGTATCTGCTCGCTTTTCTGTGCGTTCATACTTGTGGGCCTGCGTAATTTCATCTGCCTCCGCGTCCAGCATGGCGTTTAACGTGTCTTCTACTGTTTGTTTTACTAATTCTCCAAGCTGGGATTTGATTTCTTCCTGATTAAGCTGTATAATGTCTGCCATAGAGAGTCCTTCCTTTCGTGCAGTTTTGTTGTGGTGACATTATCTTACACGATCTGGACTCTCTATTTCTATTCATTTTTCAAATGTGCGAAAAATATTATACGTTATCTCGATACTCATTATGATACAGATATCATCGATCTGAAGATGGTTTCAAAAGCCTATCATTCATCATTAGAGAAGCAGGCCCTCACAAGAAGGACCTGCTTCGATTTGTTTTATGCGATTGTTCTCCTTTGTTCCCTCGGTCAAAAGCCCAGCGTAGCGGGTTTTGATCGACAGAGGACGTATTAGTCAATGGCGCGCTTCTTGGCAACCAGGACAACACCTGCGCCGAGAACCAGGATGGAGCCGATGACATAGAACAGGGTGGTACCGATACCACCGGTGCTGGGCAGCTCAGCGCCAGCATTGTTGGTGACGGTAGCTGTCTGCTCGAGGTTGGCTGGAGTGTAATCAGCATCCTTAATCTCGAAAGGAATATCGTCTGCCTTGTTGTAGCCGGCAGGGACGGTGCTCTCAACCAGAGTATATGTTCCTACTCCAAGACCGGTGAATGCGGGTACCGCACCTGCCGCATCAGAGGTGTACTCCGTGATATTACCTGCGGAAATTGCATCTGCGAGTTCGGTTCCTGCAGGAAGCTCATACCAAGTAATGGATTTCTTATCAGCTGCCAGCTTGTAATACTTGCCTTCGGAGTTTTTGACAACAAAGCCGGCACCGGCAAGAGGATTCTTATCGCCGTCCTGCTTGGTAACAGTGAGCTTGGCATTGTAGACTTCAACCGGGTCGCTGGTGCTTTCATTGCCATCGCCGGAGGTGATCTTCGCAGTGTTGGTAGCAGGATCAACACTCAGAGCATCAGAAGTGATGGTGCCGGAGTACGTAATATTGATAAGGGTATTTTCGGCAAGACTGGCAACATATGCATCTGTAAACGCAATGCTGAAGCTGGAGGCTCCGGCTTCGCCGGTAAGAGTATAATCTGTTCCGGCGACGGGAGCTGTTCCTGCACTGACCGTAATGGTTACAGTACCGTCAAAGGTCATATTGGTCATGGTATCTGTGAAGACCAGATTAACAGCGCCCTTACCGACGTCGATCTGAGAAGTAAAGGCTTGACTTGTTCCGACGGCATCGATTGCAGCCATAGAAGCGGCATCATACTGAGTTCCGGCAGATTTGACAACCTTGGGTATTTTGTTTTTGTCGTTTACAGTCGGATTGTTATTGTTGCTGTCGATGGTTACTACGGAACCTGTGGTGGTGGTGATGTAATAGTAACCAAAGGGGAGTGCACTGGAGGTAACAGAGGTAGTTCCTACAGCAGCTGTAACGGTTTCAACCAGGTCTGCTTCGGTAACATATGCGGCAATAGCAGCAATGGCAGCATCGTTCAGAGAAGTCGGGCCGGAAACGTTGCCGGCTGTGTCCACGGAGAAGCCCGCAGCAGTCATAGCGGCAGAAAGCGTATCGCCAGAGCAAAGAGTGTAGTTGACTTTTGTGTTGTCTGTGGCGTTGACCGTTGCGTCAAACACTTTATAAATCTTATAGGTGACAGGTTTTGTCGGGGCAGTCTGCTGTGTCGGAACCGTAATCGTAATGGTACCGGTATCCGCGGCAAACGCACTGGTGATACCGAGGCTCAGAACCAGAGCGACGAGCAGCGCGATGCTCAAAATTTTGCTGAATTTCTTCATCGTTTTCGTTATCCTTTCTTTTTTTCGCCCCTCACGGGGTGTTTTTGTTTTACCCCGAATGAGGGGTGCTGGGGTTTCGACCTCCGGAGCGGAGACTCTCGACTGTGCCTCCGCTTCCGGAGCCGTGCCGGGGGGTTATACAAGGGATTTGTATATTGGTTTATAATGAAGTGGTAAACTAAAACTGGACACAGAGGGGGTAGAAATTGGACACTGCTTTTGGTATTCTGTGCACGGGATATCAAGCAGTGGACAGTTCACCTCAGACTGTAGGCAGGAGGTTACCACATGACGTACACACAAGAACAACGATTGGACATCGGTCGCCGCATCTATGACGGCGAGATAACGAGATACGAAGCCGCCGAGGAATATGGAATCAATGACCAGACTACCCGAAACT
>JAFRCM010000061.1 GCA_017404365.1 Bacillota bacterium | reverse complement strand
TGTGCGTAGCGAACGGTCAAACGTCAGCAATGTCTGAGCGCGAAGCGCGAGTTTTGCTGACGTTCCGTGAGCTGCGAATGAGCGCGAATCATTGCCGGCGACGAGGACGTAGCGAAGGTAATATCTGCAGCCCCTCCAATAAAAAGAGACTGTCACACTAATCACTTAGTGCAACAGCCTCTCAGTAATTCTTTCACTGCATATGCTGCATGCGTACGGATTATTTGTTCTTCTCGATATCCTTAAGCTGCTGCTTTACGTTTTCGAAGGATGTTGAACCCTCTGACACCTTGGACGCGATTACGTTTCTGATCGCAACCTCATCGTAGACATCACTGTCAAAGACCTGAGTGAACTGCTTCAGATCATCCAGCCACAGTTCCTCGATCGGCTTGTTGTTGTTGATCGCGTACTGTACGACCTTGCTGATGATATCTCCTACCTTCTCAGGCTCAACGCCCTTATCCAGCAGATACTCAGCCAGCTCTGTCGCGTTCATGTAGCCGTACTTGGCAGCTCTCTGCATCTCGCCGCGGTTGATCTTCATTGTCTTGATCATCTCAACGAACAGCGTCAGGCAGGCTTCAACAGTATGCGCGGCGTCGAGCAGCGCCACCTTGTCCTCCTGCATGTCTCTGTTGTATGACATCGGCAGACCTTTGAATATCGTGAGCAGATTGATCATGTCTCCGTATACTCTGCCGGTCTTGCCTCTGATCAGCTCAGCAACGTCCAGATTCTTCTTCTGCGGCAGAACTCTGCTTCCTGTTGTGAACTCGTCGTCGATTTCGATGAATCCGAATTCAACGGAACTCCAGAGAATCAGATCTTCGCAGAATCTTGACAGATGCATCATCGTGATTGAACAGTCATTGATGAACTCCATTCCGAAGTCTCTGTCTGCCACTGCATCCATGGCGTTCGGAAGGATTCCGTCAAAGCCAAGTTCCCTTGCCATCTTGTTGCGGTCCGTTTCCCATACTGTGCCGGCCATGGCTCCAGTATCCGGAGGCATTACATTGATGCGCTCCTTGCACTGCTCAAAACGCTTCAGGTCACGGCTGAACATCTGGTAGTACGCCAGCATGTGATAAGCCAGTGTTATAGGCTGAGCTCTCTGAAGATGTGAATAGCCTGGCATGATGGTGTTGACATGCTCCCTTGCCAGAGCTTCCAGAGTATCCATCAGCTCTTTCAGGGATTCCATGATGGACTCGTTCTCAGCTCTCAGGAACAGTCTCGTATCTGTAACTACCTGATCGTTTACGCTTCTCGCCCTGTTGATTTTTCTGGAAACAGGACCGATCTTCTCCTCAAGCAGCTTCTCAACGCATCCGTGGATGTCTTCATATTCGACCTTGAACTCGACCTTACCTTTTTCAATATCAGCAAGTACCTGATCGAGCCCCTCGATCATCTTAGCGCATTCCTCGGCTGAAATCAGCTTGTTCTGCTCCAGCATGCGGGCGTGCGCCTTGCTTGCAGCGATTTCCTCGTCGTAGAGCATGTTGTCGAATGAAATCGACGACATGAACTCTTTCGCAGTCTGTTTCATATTATCACCTCTTTTAGTTGAATGTGATTACCGTGCCGGTTTCTCCGTTCAGCGCTTCAACCGCCTTGTCGAGAGAAGTTATGATCGCCTTCTTGCTCGGGAACTGTCTGACGAATTTCATGGCAGCCTCTACCTTAGGAAGCATGCTTCCCGCAGGGAACTGTCCTTCTTCAATGTATTTAACACCGTCAAGCAGTGTCAGATGATCCAGATCCTTCTGCTCAGGCGTATTGAAGTTGATGGCGACTTTTTCGACCTCTGTCAGGATCATGAGTACGTCCGCTCTGACCTGCTCAGCCAGAAGCTCCGCCGCGAAATCCTTGTCGATTACTGCCGCAACGCCTTCCATGTGACCGTCCATCTTTTCGATTACAGGGATGCCGCCTCCGCCGCATGTGATGACGATGTTGTCTTCCCACAGCTGCTTAACGGAATCGATCTCAACGATACGTACAGGCTTAGGTGACGCAACAACTCTTCTCCAGCCTCCTCTGGCTGTGTCTTCTTTCATGGTCCATCCCTTTTCCTGCTCGAGAACCTTTGCTTCTTCTTCCGTGTAGAAAGGTCCGATAGGCTTAGTAGGGTTCTGGAACGCAGGGTCGTTCTCATCTACGACTACCTGTGTAGCTACTGTTACTACAGGCACGTGTCTGTTTTCCTTGTTGAGCGCGTATCTCAGGCACTGCTGGATGTGATATCCGATGTAACCCTGGGACATTGCACCGCAGACGTCGAACGGCATTGACGGAGTTACGTCCTTCGCAGCTTCGCTTGCCATGACGATGCGTCCTACCTGAGGTCCATTGCCGTGTACTACCGCGATTTCATAACCCATTCCGCTGATAGCCGCAACACGCTCACATGTATTCTTTACTACTTCCAGCTGAGCTTCCGCTGTTGCAGGGCCTTTGCCTGACTGCAGCGCGTTTCCGCCCAGCGCTATTACAATTTTACCTTTGCTCTCTGACATTTTGTTTCTCCTTTACTATCAAAAGCTTTAGAATTACAGATCAACTCTGTTAACAGGGCAGCTCATGCACCTTGGGCCGCCTCTTCCTCTTGAAAGCTCAGCGCTCGGGATCGTCAGGACCTTAATGCCCTTGCGGTCCATGAGATCGTTTGAAACATAGTTTCTCTCGTAGGTTACTACTGTTCCCGGAGCGATGCAGAGAGTGTTGGATCCGTCGTTCCACTGCTCTCTCTGAGCTGCCAGCAGTTCACCGCCGCCGCAGCGGATCAGCTCTACTGCAGGAAGTCCCAGCTCAATCGCCAGAATGTTCTGCAGTTCATCCTTCATTGCGTTGAACTTCAGCTCGCCGTTAGCGCCGAGAGTGATCTCGTATACGCCGAGAGGTCCTTCGATCTCAGGATGGATTGTGAACTTGTCGTAGTCGATCATTGTGAAAACTGTATCCAGGTGCATGAATGCTCTTGTCTTCGGGATATCGAATACGAGAACCTTCTTGAATGTTGAATTCGAAAGCAGGTTCTTCGCAAAGCACTCAATGCCCGCGATAGTAGTTCTCTGTGAAAGTCCGATTGCTACCATGTCCTTGGAGAGGACGAGCACATCGCCGCCTTCGATTGAGAAATCGTCGGTCAGATCGTACCACTGCTTGTTTTCTTCAGTGGCGAAATCTCTGTTGTTTTTGAATGTATACTTCAGAAGGAGTGATTCTCTTCTTCTCTCCTGGGTGTGCATGTGGTGGATGTTGATTCCATCGCCAACGCAGGCGCCCGGGTCTCTTGTGAAGTAAAGGTTAGGCATCGGATCTGAGATGTACGGATAGTCATCGTGGATCAGGTCCATGAGTGAGTGCACTTCGTCAGAAGGAACCTCGTTCTTCTTGATGCCCGCGATGAGCTTCGCTACCATTGTCTTAGGATCCATGGTCATGAGATATGAGATAAGGCTCTCTCTCATTCCCTTTGATGTGATCAGTGAGAGATCGAGGAAGTCTTCGATCAGGCTCTGCTGAAGTTCAGGAGTGCTTATTGCCTTTGCAGTCTCCTCAACGTAGTAAACTACTTCAACACCGTTCTCTCTAAGTACTTCGGCAAATCTGTCGTGCTCCTGCTGAGCGACCTTCAGATAAGGGATGTCGTCAAAGAGCAGTCTCTCCATGGTTGACGGAGTCAGCGCCTCGAGCTCGAATCCGGGTCTGTGCAGCAGAACTTTGTTGAGTTTGCCTATTTCCGAATAATTGTGGATTCCAGGTATCATTATTCTACCTCCTGTTTTCAGGTTTTGCTTTATCTTCCGATGGTTGCTACCATTACAGCCTTGATAGTGTGCATTCTGTTCTCAGCTTCGTCGAATACCTTTGAGTGTCTGCTTCTGAATACTTCGTCGGTGACCTCGCGGATGTCGTAGCCCAGTTCCATCTGGCTCTTAGCCATTGTAGTCTCGAAGTCGTGGAATGAAGGCAGGCAGTGCATGAAGATTACGTTATCATTTTCTGTAGCCTCGATCATAGCCTCGTCTACTCTGTAAGGAGTCAGCATTCTTACTCTCTCAGGAATCTGATCTTCTTCACCCATTGAAGCCCAGATGTCAGTGTACAGAACGTCAGCGCCCTTGATAGCCTCAACGTCTGATCTTACTTCGATGACAGCTCCTGTTTCCTCTGCGACTGCCTTTGCTCTTGCTACTACGTCAGCGTCAACCTGATCGCACAGTTCCTGCGGACCATATGCTACGAAGTGCATTCCCATCTTAGCGCAGCCGTACATCCATGCGTACGCCATGTTGTTTCTTACGTCGCCTACGAATACGACCTTGCAGTCTCTGAGCGGCTTAGCAACGTGCTCTTCGATTGTGAGCAGGTCAGCCAGAATCTGAGTCGGGTGGTCAACGTCAGTCAGACCGTTCCATACAGGAACTCCTGCGTACTTAGCCAGATCTTCAACGACCTTCTGATCATATCCTCTGTATTCAATACCGTCATAGAATCTGCCCAGAACCTTAGCAGTGTCTTCCAGGGATTCCTTCTTGCCCATCTGTGATGACTTGCTGTCCAGGAATGTTACGTGTGCGCCTTCCTCAAGAGCACCTGTCTCGAATGCGCATCTTGTTCTTGTTGATGTCTTTTCAAAGAGCAGTACAACGTTCTTGCCCTTCATTGTGTCACCCAGAAGACCGGCTCTCTTCTTTGCCTTGAGGTCGTGAGCCAGATCAAGCATGTATCTGATCTCTTCCGGTGTGAAATCCATCAGTGTGAGAAAACTTCTTCCTTTCAAATTAACAGCCATAACATTAGTCTCCTTTTCTTAATTTATTTCTTCGTTTTAACTTTCTTTTTCAGCTTACTAAAAAAGCACCTTGTCTAGAATATACTATGCGTTCTATTCCAAACAAAGTGCCAGTGTTAGAGTTTGTCAGTGTGCCAGTTGCAAAGGCAGTCGTGCAGGATGTCCATGCCCCGCTCAATCTCAACCTCCGTCGGATATGAGAAGTTGAGCCTGAAATACCGCGCGCCCATGTTCTTCCGCGGGAAGAATACATGCCCCGGCATGAATGTCAGTCTTCTCTTCTGCGCCTCCCTGAGCAGTTTTCTTGAGTTCATGCCCTCAGGAAGCTTTACCCATATGTAAACGCCGCCGTCCGGTATGTTGTAATCAAGACCGAACTCTTCCTTCATTTCGGCCAGACGCGCGCACATCCTGTCTCTCTTGCTTTTGCATATGCTCCTGAAATCCGCCAGTCTCTCAGCGAAAAGGCCGCTCTTCATGTACCGCAGCATGACCATCTGCCCCGCCCAGTCCGGGTTTACAACGCGCAGGGAGACCATGTTGGAAAACTGCTTTATGATCTTCCTGTCTGCGACAACGAACGAAACGCCGATGCCAGGTACCATGTCCAGGGAGAATGAATACATGTAAATCACGTTATCTCCGTGATCCATGGACTTGATTGAAGGCAAAGGCCGCTCGCTGTAGTAGATTTCCGAACTCTCGTCGTCTTCTATTATAGGAATCCTGTACTTATATGACAGTTCCAGAAGCTTGCGGCGGCGCTCCAGCGACAGCAGCACGCCTGTCGGATTGTTGAAACTTGAGTCAACATAAATAAATTTAGGTTTACTTGTCTCTATGATCTTGTCAAGGTTATCGCAGAGCATTCCGTTCTCGTCGGACGGGACAGTAATCAGCTTTCCGCCGGCCCGTTCAATGGTTCTGTACACGTCCGAGGCCATTATTTCGTCCACTATGACCCCGTCGCCCGGCGAAAGCATGAGCTGAAGAATGAAATCCAGCGCCTGGTTGTTCTCAGAGAATATCTGGACGTTCGAATACTTTGTTCTGATGCCGATTGTGGACAGATATTTTACTATTTCCTTTATCAGCTCAGGGTCGCCCTGATACGGTACATAGAAATACGCCTTGTCGCCACTGCTTCTTACCAGTTCTTCGAACACGTCGGCTATTTCCTCAGCCGGATATGGCTCTCTGGCCGCCACGCCGCCTGCGAATGATATAAATCCCGGGTTGAAGCTCTGGCTGTATAGTTCATCGAAATCCGTCATGAAGTCGTCGTACTCGCGCCTCATTACCGCCTCCCAGCTGACAGCCTTGCGTCTGTCCGGAGCCGGTTTGTTGGACGGAAAGCTTACTCTGTAGCAGCTGCCGCGCGACGAATCCAGCAGGCCCTCGCTCTTGAGCTCACCATAGGCTCTTGTAACCGTATTCCTGTGCACTCCAAGCTCAGCCGCCAGCACCCTCTCGGATGGCAGCACGTAACCGTCAGTGATCACGCCCATATGGAGCATGTTCTTTATCTGACCCGCTATCTGGATGTACGCGGGTGTTTTGTCATTGCGGTTGATTTCTATCTTCACAGTATCTCCTGCCCGTACTTCTAGAGTATATCCTGCCCGTACTTCTCGGCGTCGCGCTCTGCCTGTTCAATGATCTTCGCCATCTCGCGGACGACCTGAACCGGATATCTGCCCTTTGCAGTCTCTCCGGTGACCATGAGATCCGTTGCACCGTCGAATACGGCGTTCGCTATGTCCGATACCTCCGCCCTTGTTGGAGTTTTGTTCTCTGTCATCGAATCTATGAGCTGGGTGGCGATTATTACCGCCTTTCCCCGCTCCCTGCACCTGCGGATAATGCGCTTCTGCACCGCTGGGACCTTCTCAAATCCTATCTCTACTCCCATGTCGCCTCTCGCTACGAGCACCTGATCAGCTGCCTCGGCGATCGCCTCGATATTGCTGATCGCTTCCTTGCTCTCGATCTTGGCGATAAGGCCCACATTCTGGCCTCCGTTGGCGTCGAGCAGGTTTCTCACGAGCTCGACATCGGCCTTTCTGCGTATGAATGAACAGGCGATGTAATCCACGCCGTTGGCTATGCACCACAGGATATCTTCCTTGTCATCTTCGCCCAGATAGTCCATCTGGAGCTTGACATCCGGGACATTGACGCCTTTGCGGCTCTCGATGGTGCCGCCTCGGTCCACGTAGCAGACTATGTCCCTGCCGGTTACGCTTTCGACCGTCAGCTTGACTCTGCCGTCGTCTATCAGAATCTCATTGCCCGTAACGACTTCATCGCAAAGCTTCTCATAGTTTATTCTGATTATGTTCACGGCGTAGCTGCCCCACTTTGTGGCGTTCTCGTCGTATTCCACCTTGCCATCGTCCTCAACGCCTTCGCAGCGCAAAACCAGGGTCTCCCCCTCCGCGGCAAAAATCCTCTCGCCGGGTATCTCCTTGACCCTGATCTCCGGCCCGCGTATGTCGAACATGATCGCGGCCTGCTCTTTGCCCGTCTTCTTCGCGGCGTGCCTGAAGTTCTCCAGCTTGTCCGCCTGTGACTCGGCGCTTCCGTGGGACAGGTTCACCCTCGCCACGTCCATGCCCGCCTCGAGCATCTCCGCGAGTATCTCCGGATCATTGCATGAGGGTCCGATTGTGCATTGTATCTTCACATCTCTCATTTTGCTTTTGTTCTATTTCGCTCCGTGGAACTGATAATATGTGGTTTCGATGTTTCCGTTGTATAATTTCCGGCGTCTGTCCGCCCTGCGTCCCATGATCTTCTTCTCAGCGTCCTTGTCAGGCGTGATTATGAAGAGCGACCAGTCGGGGTGCTTCTTGCAGAACTTGCCCAGGGACTTGAAAATCCTGTCGATTTCATCGTTGATGCCGATTCGCTCGCCGTAAGGCGGGTTGGTGACGATAATGCCCCTATTCCCTGGTGTGTCCAGTTCTTTTACATCTGCGCGCCTGAAGTCGATGTACTCGTCCACTCCTGCCTCCGCCGCGTTCTCCTTCGCTGCCGCCACCGCTTTCGGGTCGATGTCCCCGCCGAAAATGCGCGGTGCGTTACCAGGCTGGCTAATGGCCTCAAAAGCCGCCTTGCGCTCTTCCTTCCACACCTCGCGTGGAATGATGTCCCAGTCTTCGCAGGCAAAGGTCCTGTTCAGGCCCGGCGCGATGTTCATGGCTATCATGGCTGCTTCGATCGGAATTGTTCCGCTGCCGCAGCAAGGATCGACCAGCAGTCTGCCCGGTCTGAAGAAGCTGAGCTTAACAAGGGCCGCGGCCAGAGTCTCTTTCATCGGGGCGTCAACGTTCGCCACGCGGTATCCGCGCTTGTGCAGGCCCGTGCCGCTTGAGTCAACGGTTACTGTGGCCCTGTCCTTCAGCATGGTTACCTTGATAGTGTATTCGGCGCCCGTCTCGGCGAACCTTTCGATTCCGTAGGCCGAGCGCATTCGCTCCACGACCGCCTTTTTTGATACGCTCTGAATCGCCGGCGGGTTGTGCAGCCTGGACTTGACCGTCGAGCATGTAACAATGAACTTGCCGTCCTCAGGAATGAGCGATTCCCACGGGTAGCTTTTTATTCCCTGGAACAGGTCCTCGAATTCCAGCGCCTTGAACTCACACGCCTTAAGCAGCACCCTGTCGGCGCACCTCAGCCATAAATTAGAGCGGACTAAAGCCCGCTCATCACCGGCAAAGGTCACCTTGCCATCTTCTGTTTTAATTATCTCATAGCCCAGATTTTCAATCTCTCTGCGCACTACCGCTTCAAGACCGAATGTGGCTGTCGCAATCAGTTCAAACATAAATCTCCGTCAGGCTGCCTTTGCCTGATTAATCGTCTTTGTTCATCTTTCTCCAGAAATCGGCGGCGCCTTTGTAAGTCTCGCCTTTTCTGTCTCTGTATTTGCGCATCAGATTCTCCTGACGCGGATCGTAGTTGATCTGCTCCTCAAAAATCTGACGCTCGTAAGTGTTCAGCTCGTCCGCATTCTTTATGTGCGCTGACAGCGGCCTTGGAAGAACCGCCAGATAGATCATCGGCGAAATGAAGAAGACGTCTACGATCGAGAACAGGATTATCAGCGCGAATATCAGCTTCGGACTTACGCCGAGAGGCAAAAGCAGCATGCAGATAAGCACGCCCACTGCCCAGACGATGCCCGTTATGAAGAATCTGTCCAGAAAACGGAGTTTCTTTTCGAGAGCCGGGCTGTGTAGAAGTCCTTTCTTCTTCATCCTGTTCATGGTCCGGCTCCATCTGTTGTTGCCAAGGGACAGCCTCAGAGCCAGCATGTAATCCGACTGGCCGCCGGCAGCGGAACCGCCAGCAACTGAACCGCCGGCAGCGGAACCCGAACCGCCGGAACCGGAACCGCCCGCGCCGGAATCACCATCGCCGGAACCGTCAGCTCCGTAACCGAATCCTCCCGAAAAATCCAGCACCTCGTCTCTCTCAAAAGCCACCTCGGTGAAGATGCACTTGCCCTGGCCCATAACCGACAGCTTTATCTCATCCTCAGGGGCCAGCTCGATGACCATCTGCTGGTCTTCTTTGACCATGTCCGTCTGACCGTTAACAGACACCACGGTGTATCCTTCCGCGCTGTATATGCCGATGCACCTGCATCCTGACTCAGAGCACTCAATCGCGTGCCCCTGGTCAGTCAGCTCAACAAGCTCCATGCGGCCATGGGTGCCTTTGCGATATATGAGGTTGTAGTCCTTCTTGAGCTGTCCGAAGCACTTTGTCTTGATGGCGCCGTCAAAGGCGTCGCTCTCCCACGCGCCCAGACTTGCCGTACGCTCTTCGCCGTGAGCCAGTACAACCGAACCATCCAGAACCATCAGTATCCTGTCGTAATCCGGAAGCTTCGTAAAGGACGACTCCTCTTTATCCGAGTCGGCGCTGCTCAGTCTCCACAGAAAGTCCCTGTCCAGATACTCGGCGTTCGCCGGATATATGGCCAGCTCCCTGGTGCTTCCGCCCGACCACTTGCTCAGTTTGTAGTTTTCCTCTTTGAAAATCCGTTTTTTCATAACACGATTATACTATCTTCCCAGATCATTATCTATTCTTCTTCATTTTCCCAGCAGAACCGGTTCCCGAAAACATCGTACCCTATGATGTGCAGACTGCCTTCAGGAAGCGTGCAGAAGTCCCGTCCGCCTATTATCTCGCCGGCCCTGTGCACCTTTCCGTCGTAATCCGCGTCCAGACTCCAGAAATCTATGCACGACCTACTGTCGTCGTGCAGGTACTTCACGGCGATTTCCTCGTCCGCGTCGCTAAGCTTCATCACGTCCGGCACGTAGTCCTTTATCCTCAGGCATCCCATGTCCTGGCTGCACCGCACGAGACGGCTCAGCGCTTCGTCAGGATTCTTCTCTTTTCTCTCTACTGCAAAAACCCCAAAGCGCCTGTCGTCATCGACTTTGCCTGTAACGAACCTTCTGATCTGATTCGCCACGGAGACATCGCCTTCGTCGCACATTATCCAGCGGCGGTTCATGCGCTCGCATACGGCGCCCATAGTGCCCGAACCGGCGAAGAAATCAGCGCAGAGGTCTCCTTCATCGCTGCAGGACTCAACTATCCTCTCAAGGAGCTTTTCGGGCTTCTGAGTGGCGTATCCCGTTCTCTCATGGGAGGTTCTTCCCACCATGTCTATGGACCAAACGTCCTTCATGTTTACCATGGTGTACCAGCCGATTTCGTCCTGGAACTCTTCGACGTCCTTGAATCTGTATGGCTTAAAGTCCCTGTTGTAGGATTTCTCCTTCAGCGGGTGGAACTTGTATTTTCCTGTCTTTGCGTAGAAAAGCAGCGTGTCGTGCTTCCGGGCAAAGCTGCGTTTCGACGCTCCGCCGGATTTGTATGTCCACGCCACCTCGTTGATGAAATTATCGTATCCGAAGATCTCGTCCAGAAGGGTCTTCATGTAGTGGGCGCTGTGCCAGTCCAGGTGCACCCATATGCACCCCGTGTCGGACAGGAGCTCCTTCATGAGCATGAACCTCACGCCGAGCATGGCAAGATACTGCTGGAGGCTGTCCTCCCATGTATCGTCGTAGGCTCCCGTCTTTATGGCCGGGGACTTGCCCAGATTGTCCGATTCCAGACGCACGGAAACCTGGTACCTGCTGTTCGAAAAGAACGGCGGATCAACATATATGAGCTGGATTTTGCCTGCCATGTTCTTCTCCTTGAGCAGGTATTCCATGTACTCAAGGTTATCGCAGGAAGCTAGGATGTTCATCGGCGTATCGCCCTCAGCGGCGCCAGCCGCATCGTTGCCTTTGCATCCCGGTGTGTAGATCTCATTTGTGTAGAAATGAGTGTATCTTTTTCTCTTCATTATCCGCTGGTACATGCGCCTCGACTGGCTCAGCGCCTTTACCACTTCGTTGATTCTGCTCATTCCCCTTCCTCCTGCACTAATAATACCATAAAGCCGCGGAACTGTCCTGCCCCGCGGCCCCTTTTATGTCAGCACCGGTATCAGATCCTCGCGGCCTGCCTCACGCAAAGCCCGGATCACCGTTTTACGGTTTTCTTTCTTGTGGAAATGCAGCAGCGCGCGCTGCATTCTCTTCTCCTTCTGGTCCTTGGCGACGTACACCGACCGTCCTGTGAACGGATCGCGCTCCGTGTAGTACATGCACGTGGCCAGAGTTCCCGGCGTCGGATAGAAGTCCTGCACCTGATCGGGCACGAATCCCGTCTTCTTCATGTACAGCGCCAGCTCTATGGCGTCGTCCAGGGTGCTTCCCGGATGGGACGATATGAAGTACGGAATCATGTACTGCTTCAGCCCCAGCTTCTCGTTTTCGCTTCTGTACTCTCTTGCAAAGGCATCAAAAACGCTTATGTCCGGCTTGTGCATCTGCCTGAGCACCGCCGGTGACGCATGCTCCGGAGCAACCTTGAGGACTCCGCTCACGTGGTGTGCGCAGAGCTGCCTGAGAAACTGTCGCCCGCTGCCGCCTTTCTTCGCGCCTGCCATCACATAGTCGAACCTGACGCCGGAGCGTATGAACACCTTCTTGACTCCGTCCAGGTCCCTGACCGCGTTAAGAATATCTATGTAGTCCGAATGGTCTGTGTCAAGCTGACTGCACGGCTTCGGGAAAAGACAGTCCTTGCCGCCGCACATGCCGTGCTCCAGCTGTTTTTTGCATGATGGGTGATGGAAGTTCGCCGTCGGCCCTCCAACATCGTGTATGTAGCCTTTGAACTTCGGATCGCGTGTCATGAGCTCTGCTTCGCGGACGATTGATTCCCTGCTTCTGCCTCTGACCTCGCGTCCCTGATGGTACGTTATGGCGCAGAAGGCGCACCCGCCGAAGCATCCGCGGTTTGCGGTGATGCTGAATCTGACCTCCGTCATGCCCGGAACGCCGCCCTCTTCATCGTATATCGGGTGCCATTCCCTCATGTAAGGCAGATCGTACAGGTCGTCCAGATCCATTCCTTCAAGAGGCGGCTGAGGCGGATTCTGAACCACGTAGGTTCCGTCAGGATACTCCTCGAGAATCCTCTTTCCCGTAACTGAATCGTTGCTCCTGTACTGCAGAGCAAAGCTGCGGCAGTAAGACGCCTTTGCTGCTTCCGCCGCGCCAGATGCCTCCGCGTCGCCGGATTTCTCCGGATAACTCTCGGGCAAAAGGCTCTCATAGGCCGGAAGCACAACATCATCATCCTCGATGAAGAGACTTCCTCCCCGCTCGGCTGCCTTTGCTTTAACGGACGTGCCGCGTATCCAGCTTATGTCTGAGGCTTCGATGCCGCTGTCCAGGGCCTCCGCGATCTCCAGCACGGCCCGCTCTCCCATTCCGTATATCAGGATGTCGGCGCGGCTGTCCATGAGTATCGAGCGCCTTACCTTGTCGTCCCAGTAGTCATAGTGGGCGAAGCGCCTGAGGCTCGCCTCAAGCCCGCCTATTACGATCGGAACTCCGGGATAGGCTTCCCGGGCTCTGTTGCTGTAGACGATTATGGCTCTGTCAGGTCTGTTTCCTGTTTTTCCGCCGGCCGAGTAGATGTCGACCTTTCTCCTGTGTTTGAATACCGAGTAGTTGTTGACCATGGAGTCAACATTTCCGCTGTTAATGAGAAAACCCAGACGCGGCCTGCCGAAGCGCCTGAAATCATCGGCGCTGCGCCAGTCGGGCTGGGCCAGTATGGCGACCTTGTATCCGCGCGACTCCAGGAGCCGGCTGATGATCGCCGTACCAAAAGAAGGATGGTCCACATAAGCGTCCCCCGTGACGAGCACGAAGTCGGCCTGCTCCCAGCCTCTTTCGGTCATTTCTTCTCTGTTTACAGGCAGAAAACCGCTCATCTATCCGAGGAACTCAAGCACGATGTTCTTGACATCGTTTCCGTCTGCGAGTCCCTTGACTTTTCCCATTACAGGACCCATGAGCTTGCCCATGCCTGCTTTGCCGCTTCCGGCTTCGATGCCGATCTGCTCAGCGGTTTCCCTGACGATTTCCCTGATTTCCTCATTCGTCAGCTGCTGCGGCATGTATTCCATGAGTACGTTGATCTCCGCCATGTACTCGCTGATCATGTCGTCTCTGCCCGCAATTTCGAAATCCTTGAGAGCGTCCTTTCTCATCTTGATCTGCTTAGCCAGGATGGAAGCAACTCCCTGATCGTCAACTTCTTCTCTGGTGTCTACTTCAACCTGCTTGATTGCGGCTCTTACAAAGCTTATTGTGTCTTTGCGGACCTTGTCCTTAGCCTTCATCGCTTCCTTGAAATCCGCGTTAAGTTTTTCTTTTAATGACATTTTTCTCCTCCTATGAAAAACGGCATCATAACTGATGCCGTTTCAAGTGCATATTTTCGCTTAGTACTTCCTAGCCTTTTTTCTGGCAGCTTCAGATTTTTTCTTTCTCTTTACGCTCGGCTTTTCGTAATGCTCCCTTTTTCTGACCTCAGCCATGACGCCGTCTCTGGCGCATGATCTCTTGAATCTCTTCAGAGCACTTTCTAAGCTTTCATTTTCTCTTACGATTACCTGTGCCATTCCCGTTTCACCTCCTGACTTTTTCTTATTTTCGTCTATAAAACGGTCCTTGTCTTAATGACAAAGGTCATCCTGCAACGTCAGTTATTATACAATTAATGAAATGCTAATGCAAGTCAAATTTTGACCCGTTTTTGAGGCCTGCCTCAATCAGCCCGGAGGCCATGAGAGTTTTCTCTTGCCGAGTATGTGCAGGTGCAGATGCTGCACGGTCTGTAGTCCGTCCTCGCCGCAGTTGATGACTACTCTGTAGCCGTTTTCCAGCCCCAGCTCAGCCGCGATTTCCTTGACCTTGAGCATCATGTAAGCCAGGATGTCTCCATCCTCTTCAGTAACTTCGTCGATGGACGGAATGTGCTTCTTCGGAATGAGCAGGCAGTGTACAGGCGCCTGCGGATCCACGTCGTGGAAGCAGAGAACCTTATCGTCCTCGTAAACCTTGTTCGATGGAATCTCGCCATCTATGATCTTGCAAAATAAACAATCGCTCATATCAGAATCTCCTTTTCTGTTATTACCCAATCATTCTACCACACTTGCCGTGACTCCGTCACTGAAAAGTGCCTCAAGTCTTATTTTTGCAAAAGCCCCAAGCCTTGCCTCGGCGTCCTCGCCGGCAGGCACATAGACTCTTATGTAGTTTCCGGTGTATCCGGTCAGCAGCCTGTCGCCTTTTGTTATGCCCTCGCCGTCGGACTGGGCCTCTACGATCTCTTCGAACAGAACTTCCTCCGTCCGTCCTTCTCCCGCAAAGGCAATATTCACTTCAAAGAATATCCTGGCGGCCTTCGCGGCGGCGTCCTGAAGCTCGTCGCTCCTCCTCTGCTTGACCTGAGGCGAAACCTGATCCTTCATCCCGGCGGCCTTGGTGCCCGGTCTCTTTGAATACTTGAACACATGCGTCCTGCAAAAGCAGCATTCCGCGACAAGCCCATAGCTTTCGTTGAAATCGCTCTCCTTCTCCCCCGGGAATCCAACTATTATATCCGTCGAAAGTCCGTAGCACGGGTCGAATTCATACAGCGCTCTCGCCATTTCAATGTACTGCCTGCTGTCATAAGGCCTGTTCATCGCCCTAAGCACCTTGTCACTGCCGCTCTGAGCCGACATGTGCAAATGGTGGCAGAGCTTATCGTACTTAAATAGTCTCCTGACGTAGTCGGCGTTGACTACCGCCGGTTCAAGCGAGCTCAGCCTTATTCTGAATTCACCCGGGAGCTCGTTAATGGCGGCGATGGCCTTCTCGATGCCGAACAGTTCGGCTTTGCTCGTATCGGACGGCTCGGCTTTGCTTGCATCGGATGGCTCGGCTGATTCCGCCTCTGCCGGCGCGGCCGCGTAGAGGTCGCGGCCCTCCATGTCGTACATCGCCGTATTGATGCCCGTAAGCACCAGCTCCTTGTACCCGGCCTCGATGAGCGCCTTCGCCTCGGCCACGATATCCTCCAGCGCGCGGCTTCTCACCGGACCCCTGGCATAAGGAATCACGCAGTAGGCGCAGAACCTGTTGCAGCCCTCCTGCACCTTGATGTACGCGCTCGTCCGGTTCTCCGTGCTGGCCACTATGCCCATTT
>JAFRCM010000060.1 GCA_017404365.1 Bacillota bacterium | reverse complement strand
TGTGCGTAGCGAACGGTCAAACGTCAGCAATGTCTGAGCGCGAAGCGCGAGTTTTGCTGACATTCCGTGAGCTGCGAATGAGCGCGAATCATTGCCGGCGACGAGGACGTAGCGAAGGTAATATCTGCAGCCCCTCCAATAGAAAGAGACTGTCACACTAATCACTTAGTGCAACAGCCCCTATCGTGAAACTCTTATTCTGCTGTTTCCACCCTGTCCTCAGAGAGAGCTTCTGACACATCTTCTGTAGTCACGACAGGTTTTGTTTCGGCTGATCTTCTACGTGCTCTTGCACCTGCGCGTCGCTTCCTCATTAGCTCCAGAATCCGTCTCATCTCTTCTTCCTTAATGGTTATCCCTCTGGACATCCTCTGATGTGAGGGGTCCCACTCGCGGATATCATACTTGGCGACGCCGCCGTTCCATCTTACGAGATTAAGCTCCTTCGCCCAGCCTGTTTCAACAGTGCTTATGATGCCGATCTCCTCGATAATCTCAAAGGTAACGTCCCTGTCATCATCGTATACTGCCATAATAATAATCTCCTTTCCAAACAGCCCCTTATATGCAAATATACCGGTGTTCTGTGACAGGAATATATTACCATTCATTACAGTATATGTCAACAACCTTTCTCGATCGCTTCTTTAATATGCGGCGGTATCTTCCTGCACGCCGATTCAGGTATTGACGCCACGGAAACACGTATGCCCTTTGCCAGTGGTACGAGGTATACGTCCTGCTCTTCCAGCATGCGGCTTGCGGCATCCGGATCGTCACAAGGAACGCTGACGAAGAATCCCGCGTCATACGGTACGATCTTAAGCCCGCATTCGGCAGCCGCCTCGCCAAAGGCTCTGCCGCGGTCAGCCAGCATGTCTCTGTATTTCTTTCGCTCGCTGTTTACCTTCTCCAGAAGATCAGGATCATTGTAGATTCTCGAGAGAATAACCTGAGCGATTCTGGCTGTATTGGACCAGGAGCCGCGGGATGAATACTCTGAAACACGTCTGAACTCATCAGCGATCTCAGCTGTCTTGGCAACGCATATCATCGCTCCGCAGCGCGCGCCGTAAAGAGTGAACGTCTTGCTCAGACTGTAAGCGACGATGCTGATCACGTTTTCAGGAAGCTCAGACAGCTTCGGCATGAACCTTCTGTACTCTTCCTCATCTCCCGCAAAGTCTATATAAGCCGCGTCAACAAGAAGGGCGATGGCTTTACCGCACGCAGCCTCTTCCTTGATAACCCCGATTACCTTGTCCCAGTCGTCGACAGTCAGCGAGTACCCCGTCGGATTGTGGGCAGGAGTGTTAAGAATTATGACCAGGCTGTTCTGGCCAGCCAGAAGTTCTGAGCTCTTTGCGCGGAATGACTCCACGTTGAAGCGCCCGTCCTCTGTGAACATTTCAAACACTTCGATCTTTCTGCCGATTTCTCCGGCTATTGTTCCATATGGCGCCCAGTGCCAGTCCGTCGTCAGCACAGCGTCACCTGCTTCTGAGTAGTTTGAGATCACGTTTCTCAGCGATCCTGTTCCGCCCGGTGTCGCAACTGCCTCCAGATATCCTTCAGGAACGTGTTCGCCAAAGGCCGCCTTCTGTACCGCCTCTCTGAACGGTACTATGCCTCCTATAGGCGCGTACTCAGCGTAATCATTCGGGCCCAGTCCGCGGAACACCTCGTCAACGGATTTCAGAACAACCAGACGGCCCTCGTCATCGAGAAGCGCTCCGATCGTTCCGTTGACGACATTCTCTCTTCCTTTCTCAGCTATTGCCGCTTTGGCTCTGTTTGATATTCCGAAGATCCTGTCCTCACGCGGAATCTTTCTTCCGTTCTGTCTCGCTAAAATAAATTCAGTCACTTTGTTTCTCCTTATCAACAATAACTCTCACGTAGTTTATGTTCTTGCCGGACGCTCCGAACTTGTCCTCATATTCTGTAGTAGTTTCCTTCGCGGCGTACCTGCACTCCTCACTGTGAAGAGATTTCGTAATTTCATCTATATGCAAAAGCTCACCGGTCTGAGCTATTTCCTCAAGTGTGAAAGCCATCAGGTCGTCATTATCGGTCTTGAACTCGATGAAACCGCCGTCCTTAAGAGCCCATCCATAGTCCAGAAGCCTTCTGTGGTAAGTCAGTCTGCGCTTTGCGTGGCGCGCCTTAGGCCACGGATCGCAGAAGTTCAGATACAGTCCCGACAGCTGATTCTCTTTGAACAGATCCGCCATGTTCTCCACAAAACAGTTTATGAACTTCAGATTGTCCAGCTCCGCGGAAATGCCTTCCATGCGCTCCGCGCCGGGGACATTTTCAGGCCACTCAGCTTCGCCGCTGACGCACATCGCTTTTTCAGCGGCTCTGAGAATCACCGTTTCCTGACCTTCGACGGCAAGAAACCTGCTGTCCGGATTAGCGGCGGCCTTCTTGATTATGAACTGGCCTTTTCCGCAGCCGATCTCAACATAAAGATCTGCTGCTCCGCAGCAGAATTCATCCAGGCTTCCGTCTTCTTTATTTACAATGTGCCTGCCGCAAGCGGCAAGTCTTTTCTCAAGGTCCTTAGCCTTACGCTGTCTCATGATAATCTGCCTTCCGTATGCTAGTTATAATAACACCCTCTGCAGAACTATTAAAGCCAGAAAAGCGCAGAAGATAATCGACGCGATAAGATCGCGCCTCGCGAACACCATGGCATTCATCCTCGTCCGCTTCACATCGCCGCCGTAGCAGCGCGCTTCCATGGCCATCGCGAGATCCTGGGCGATTCTGAACGCGCTTATGAACAGAGGCACAAGAATCGGAATGAGAGCCTTTGCTCTTCTTAGAATATTGCCGCTCTCAAAATCGGCTCCTCTCGCCTGCTGAGCCTTTATTATCTTATCGGTCTCCTCCAGGAGTGTCGGTATGAACCTCAGGGCTATGGTCATCATCATGGCCAGCTCGTGGGCCGGAAGTCCGATCTTCTTGAACGGCGACAGGAGCGCCTCGATTCCGTCCGTCAGCCCGATAGGTCTGGTCGTCAGCGTCAGCATGGATGAGCCGATGATCAGGAGCACGAGTCTTATTCCCACAAAGGCAGCCGTGCGCAGTCCCTCACGCGTTATGTGCAGCACGCCGAACTGCCAAAGCACTTCACCCCTCACCATGAATATGTTAACTATCAGGGTGAAGGCTATGATTATCAGCACAGGTTTCAGGCCCCGCCAGATGTACTTTCTGGGAACTCTGGATATTATTATTACCGCTTCGAGAAGCACAATGGCGACAATAAATCCGGAGAAGTTGTCCACGACAAACAGCGCCACTATGTATAACAGTGCCGCCAGAATCTTTACTCTGGGATCCAGCTTGTGAATCACGGAGTTGCCCGGATAGTATTGTCCAAGTGTGATGTCTCTTATCATTTTCCAAACACCGCTGCTATGGCTTCCGCAGCCTGATCAACAGTCAGGCAGTCCTGAGGAAGATCCATCCCTTCCCTTCTCAGCTGCGATATTATCTCTGTCGCTTCAGGCAGAGCAAGTCCCATGGACTTAAGCTCTTCTTCCCGCGCGAAGACCTCGGCCGGCGTTCCGTTCATGGCAAGCCTGCCTTTGTGTATCACGAGAACCTGATCCGACATCCTGGCGATGTCGTTCATGTTGTGGGAAACGAATATTGTAATGTTGTGCTCTCTTACGTGTATGTCCTGCACCATTTTCAGTATGTCAAAATGCGCCTTCGGATTCAGTCCCGCCGTCGGCTCGTCGAGCACCAGCACCTCCGGCTCCATGGCAAGTACCCCTGCGATTGCCACTCTCCTCTTCTGTCCGCCTGAAAGCTCAAATGGCGAAGTGTCCTTTACGTGATTGTAGTCCAGTCCAACCAGCTCAATTGAGCGACGCACACGCTCGTCTATTTCTTCCTGGCCAAGTCCCAGATTGGACGGGCCGAAAGCAACGTCCTTCGCAACAGTCTCCTCAAACAGCTGGTATTCAGGGTACTGAAAAACCAGCCCGACTTTTCTTCTTATATCGAGCATCTTCGTATGACTGTCAGTGATGTCCACGCCGTCTATGACGATTGTTCCGGAGCTCGGCTTCAGCAGACCGTTCAGGTGCTGAAGGAGCGTGGACTTGCCGGACCCTGTGTGTCCGATGATCCCTACGAAACTTCCGTCTTCGATTCTGAAGCTGATATCGTCAAGGGCTGTAGTCTCATGCGGCAGTCCTTCATTATATACATGTGTCAGATTCTTTACTTCTATCATTCGGCCTTTGCCTCCGTAATAGCTCTGACGAGTTCTTCATCTGTTAGAATGCCTTCAGGAATTTCCACTCCGCGCTTTCTAAGACGCGACGCGAGCTGAACCGCCGCCGGCACTCCCAGGCTCAGGGATACCAGCTCTTCTTCCCTTGAGAAGACTTCACGCGGCGTTCCTTCCATCTTGATCAGCCCTCCGTCCATGACGATCACGTGGTCCGCGCATGCGGCTTCCTCCATGAAGTGCGTTATGAAAACGACCGTCATGCCTTTGGAATTCAAATCGCGCGCGATGCCCAGCACCTCCCTGCGGCCCTTTGGATCCAGCATGGCTGTAGGTTCATCGAACACGATGCATTCCGGCTCCATGGCTACGGCTCCCGCGATCGCGATGCGCTGTTTCTGGCCGCCCGAAAGCATATGAGGCGCCTTCTCCTTATAGTCGCCCATCTCTACTCCGTCGAGGGCGCTGTCAACGCGGCGCCTTATCTCAGCCGGATCAATGCCCAGATTCTCCGGACCGAAAGCGACATCGTCTTCGACTATCGCCGATACGATCTGATTGTCAGGGTTCTGGAACACCATGGCCACCTTCTGGCGCACATTCCAGACATTTTCCGGAACTGATGTGTCGAGACCGTCTATGCAGACTTTGCCTTCCGTAGGCAAAAGCAGACCGTTCAGGTTCTTGGCGAGCGTCGATTTGCCTGATCCGTTCTGACCTATTATCGCGGTAAAACTTCCGCGCTCAATATTAAAGGAGACGCCTTTGATCGCTCTGGATGCGATCGGGGCTCCTCCTTCATCAGTCTTTATGTAATCGTATACTAAATTTTCAACTCTGATAAAACTCATTTCAGCTTTGTTTAATTCCTGCCTATTCCTACCTTGTTAAGCGCGGACAGGATGACCAGCGCCAGAATGATTCCGACGGAGAACTGTCCTATGTTCCACGGAACACCAAGAGCCGCCACAACCCAGGATCCGTACATTACGCCTTCCGCCACGAAATATCCGAACACCATGAACAGACCTCCGCATATCATGGCGAGAACGCGGACAGCTGTCTTCGCTTTTCCCGTAAGGTGTTTATGCGCAAAGGCCTCAATGACCATTACCGTAATCAGGGCCATTATGCCTTTGATGAAAAAAGTCCACGGCGCCCACACAGGGAACCCGCCGAGAATATCTCCCATCATGCTGCCCAGTGAGGCGGCAGCGACGCTGTGCTTCTTGTCAAGGAGTCCGATGGCAATGAAAATAATGCCGTCGCTCAGATTGACATATCCCTGAGTAAACGGGATAGGTATTCTGAGCACGAATATGGCCACCATTATGATGCACATCATCATCGCGGTCAGAACCGTGACGGATGTCTTTTTGAGTTTTGTTTCCATCATATTCATTCTTTTCAACTCCTTCTGTCTGGCTTATAATATGATAAAGCAATATTGTATATAGTTAAATAGACAATAATTATTATTTTTATAATAACAGTTTGGAGGAACACCATGAAAGCACTGCTTCCGGTATTCGATGATTCACGTAAAAAACCTTATTATCTGCAGCTCTACAGCTACATAAAAGACTCGATTCTGGCCGGGGAAATCAAGGAGGGTGAAAAGCTCCCATCCCTTAGAAGCCTTGCTAAATCCACCGCTTTGAGCATCACGACCGTTGAGCAGAGCTACAACCAGCTTCTCGTCGAGGGCTATATATACTCAAAGCCACAGTCAGGCTATTATGTAAGCAAAGTCCTCACAGGCCGCAGCCAAACTGTACCTGCTGAAAGGGGCAGTATTGAATCGGAAGTGTCCGTAATGGATGAAACCGCCGCTTCAGAGACTCCGACAATGCAGTACGATCCGGAATGCTTCGACTTCAACAAGTGGAAGAAATGCATGAACAGAATACTGAACGAACACTCGCCTGCCCTTCTGTTCGAAGGAAGCCCCCGGGGCGAAATGGCTCTGCGCTCTGAGATTTCAAGATATCTGTACATGTCCCGCGGAGTCAGCTGCAGTCCCGAGCAGATAATCATCGGCGCCGGCACCCAGCAGATAACCAACCAGCTCGCGACCCTGCTTAGAAAACAGGGCGTCGAACACGTTGCTCTTGAAGATCCCGGCTACATGCCTGTAAGAAACGTGTTCCGCGACAGGGGATTCGCCATTACTTCGGTCGCAGTCAAAAGCAATGGTCTTGCAATCGAAAAACTACCCGCCAACATCAGGGCCGCCGCTTACGTCAGCCCATCAAATCACGCTTACACAGGAAGCGTCATGCCGGTTGGCCGCAGATACGAGCTTCTCTCCTGGGCTGAGGAGAACAACAGCTACATAATCGAGGACGATTACGACAGCGAGCTCAGATACTTCGGCAAACCCATACCTGCCCTGAAGGGTCTGGACGGAAGCGAAAGGGTGATTTATCTGGGATCGTTTTCGAGCACTCTGTTCGCGGCGCTTAAGATAAGTTACATGGTCCTGCCTGCCGGAATGGCAGAGGTCTTCTCCTCAATAGCCGGCGACTACTCACCGACATGTTCCAAGCTCGAACAGCTGACCCTGGCCATGTTCATGGAGAGCGGCCTCTACCAGACGCACATTAAAAAGCTCCGCAAGCTCTACTCACAGAAGCTTGTTAAGATCACCGACGCCTTCAACGCAAAAGCATCAGACTTTGTACGCGTCATAAGTTCCTCGTCCGGAATAAGCATAATACTTGAAATAGATTCGCCGAAGACTCCGGGACAAATAAAAAGGGACGCCGAAGGGCTCGGCATCCCTGCTGTCTGCGTTGGCCGCAGAATTATTCTTTATTATAATCAGATTCCTCTGTCAGAGATTGACGGCGCCGTCTCAAAGCTGGCAGATTTGTGGCGGCGATAAGGATCAGTATCGAAGCGATGGTGATCAGCAGGCCGTTGATCAGTCCTGCCGGTCTGAAGGAGAGTTCTATTTCGTGAGTTCCCGCATCGAGCTCGGCGCTGATCCAGCAATCTCCGGTCTGCTCACTTATTTCTGTCTTCCTGCCGTCGATCTTCATCGACCACCCCTCTTCATAAGGAATGGATGTTACGAGGACTCCGCCGTCACCGGCGTCTATGGTGCCCCTGATTCTTGTATCTGACGCTTCAGTCACTGTCATGAGGCTTGAGGATATCATGCCGTAAGCCTTGTCCCACGCTTCCTTGTCCATCGTGCAGACATAGCATGTGATTCTGCCTGATCTTCCCGCCTCAAAGTTTACTTTGATCTTAAAGTTGTCGCCCTTCTTCATCTCCCCTATGTTGAGTATGGAGCCGCAGTCCGCCTGAACCGCAATGTCCTCCGGATTGTCCGGGGTTTCGATGAATATTTCTTCAGCGTAATCAGCAGCCACATAAACATAGTACTTGTCGTTTACCTCCGCCGTGTAGCTGATGTCGACGGAAGCGCTTGTCCCCGGCTCGGGCTGTGTGCTCTCAATATGCGAATCACTTATGTACTGAGGGTTTACATCGTTCCCGGAGAGAACGCCGCGGCCCATGTTTATGAACACCTTCTCCACTTCGCCTGAAGTGGCGGCTCTGACGTAATCGTCAAGATTGACGAACGGATTTACATCGTACGGTTTCCACGTTCTGATCGATGTCGGCAGCATGTAACCTATGGAGAGAGGATACTTGCTCTCATAAAGTCTTGAGTGCCCGTCCATCATCATATATTCAAAATCAGGATCCTTAAGTTTCCTGTTCTTGGCTATCATGTAATCTACATTAGTGATGCAACTGGTCACCGGACTGGTCTCATTGAAGTTGAACCTGTTGCTTCCCGGATGTCCCTCCAGTCCGATGCGTTCCATGAGCGTCGTCGTGTTGCTGTTCAGCGTCGACGCGAACTGGCCCATTCCTCTGTAATGGTAGAACGCCGGGCAATTGTGAATGAGAGGATCGTCGATTTCTGTTCTCGCGAATCTGCCGTTGCCTCCTTTTGATGTAGGTCCGCCGGCGGTATTGGCGTAATCAGCCAGTCTCATTAAACTCGCCTTGTTCTCGTTGTATGTCTCTCTCGAAGAATTGCCCATTGTATCAAAGTACATTCCTGTGCTCACACACATCTCCGCCGCTACTATGACAGCGAGAAGCGCCATGAACGATCTACGCATGAGCTTCTGACTCTTGTACAGATTGATCAGAATTCCGTAAGCTGCCGTGAGAGCCAGTCCGTAGTAGACGAAGACATTCATGTCGTCCACAACACTGACAAGAATCTTCTGAGCCAGAATGTAATAGACTGCTATTGTGCCGAATATGATGACCATCCGGTTCGGTTTGATTCCGTTCAATCTGTTGAACGCCCTGTACGCCATCGCAACCAGCACGAAGCAGATAACAAAAGTGAATCTGTGCGGCAGCTGATTCGGGAAGTGCATTCCGTGCCAGATGAAATCAAGCTTGTTTATGTTTATGCTCAGGAACATGAAAACCAGAAAAGCTCCGTTGAGAGCTTTTTCCCTGGCCGGTATCTCCCGCGAAATGAAGTAGCACGCAAGCATCACTGTAACGAGGAATCCGCAGCATATGTTCGGCAGGCCCTCGATGTATGTCAGGTGCGCAACAGGAAGAAGCTGGTTTATTACATTCAGAACGTCGTAGTAAAAGTTCCAGTCTTCAGGCATTGAAGATGAGAAATAATAAGCGTTCTGCATGCTGATGAACGTAGGCAAAAGCATCACGGCGGACATGCCTATTCCAAGCAGTGAAGCGAACACTGCTTTCAGAGTAGTCATGAGGCATCCTTTTGCCCCTCTGTCCCTGACTGTGATGAAGTAGAAGACAGGGTAATAGACGAGTATGAATATGCACACCATGATGGCTATGTAGTAATTGCTGAACACTATGAGCGCCAGACAGACAGTGTACAGCGCCATTCGCCCGTCCTTTATAAGCCTGTTGAGTCCAAGCATGAGCAGAGGCAGAAGCATTACCGCGTCAAGCCACATTATGCACCAGTAATAACCGATAGCGTAGGAGCTGAGCGCGTACATGCAGGCGAAGAGAACCGTCTTGATTCCGCCCTGCCTGTCAGCAAGGAGTTCGGACGGATTGTAGACATTCTTCAGATATATGTACATGAAGCTTCCCGACAGGCCGATTTTGATGAGCAGTATGATGCTCACACCCTCCATGATCAGTGTCTTCGGGAACAGAACGAGAAGCAGGTTCAGAGGGCTCGCGCCGTAGTAAGACATGAGGCACCAGAAGTTGCACCCGCCGCCGCTGTTCCAGGAGTAAAAGAGGCTGCCCCCTCCCTGGAGTCTGCTCTGGAGCTCGCTGAGAAACGGGACGTACTGATGGTACATGTCTATGATCGCGAGCTGCTGACTTCCGAAAGGATATATTCCTGACAGCGCGAAAATAAAGGCCAGTATGAAAACCGGCATGAAGAACGCCATGAAGACGTATCTGTTCACTTTCAGGAAATTCAGGAGCTTATTCTTCAATATTGGATTCCTTTTCAACATAGACAGGTCTGCCCTTTGTCTCCAGATACATCCTGCCGATGTACTCACCGATGAGACCCAGTATGGCTATGATCAATCCGCCGAAGAAGAGTATGAGACAAATTGTCGACGCATACCCCGGGGTGTCTTTTCCCATGACGAGTGTCTTGATTATCTCTATTATCAGATAGATTGCCGATCCCACTGCAACAATGCTTCCGAACGCGCCCGCGAATTTAAGCGGCGAATCAGCGAAGTCAATGAATCCGTCGATAGCATATCTCGTGAGACTCCAGACAGTCCACTTTGTCTCGCCCGAAAACCTCTTCACGTTCTCGAACTCGACCCATTCAGTATCGAAACCAACCCAGGCGAAAATGCCTTTGCTGAAACGCTGTGTTTCAGGCATGTCCGCAATGGCCTTTACCATGGAATGGTTCATCAGTCTGAAGTCCACCGCGCCGTCGACGATTTCTATCTCACAGTACTTGTTCATAAGTTTATAGAAGAGTCTAGCAAAGGCACTCCGGATCTTCGGTTCGCCTTTCCTGCTCACCCTTCTGGCCGCAACAGTATCGCAACCTGTTTCTTCCATCTTCTTGAGCATCTCGCATATGAGCTCAGGCGGATGCTGCAGGTCCGCGTCCATGAGGACAGCCAGATCGCTCGGACAGCCGCCCTTAGTCCCTTTGGCCGAAGCTCTGATGCCGGCGCAGATGGCAGCCTCCTTGCCGAAGTTCCTGCTGAAGGAAATGTATTTGACCGCCGTAAGATCTTCCGCGCCTCTTTCGGCAATCAGTTTTATCTGTTCAAGTGTTCCGTCTGTGCTTCCGTCATCTATGAAAATGTAACTGAAATCATAACTGTTTCTGTACTCCCCGCTCTCGGCGATGCGGGACTCAACAGCCTGAACACTTTCGTAAAACGCTTCTATATTCGGTTCTTCATTGTAGCAGGGAACTATAATGTCCACCCGCATGCTCTTTGCTTCTTTACCGTTCATTTCACTCATGGACTTATTGTAAATCCAGTCAATTTTTGTGTCAACAATCGCGGTATTGCGCAGTAAAAAAGAGACTCGCCTAAGCGAGTCTCTTAACTGTTGCTTTTGCCTGATGCTTTAAGCTTATTTGCTTACTGCGTCGAGGAATGCCTTCTCTGAAAGCTCATCAGCATATTCTGAATCCATTTCCTTGATTCCTGCAGGGAATTCATACTTCGCAAGTCTCTCTACGAATGGATCCGGATCGAAGTGCTCAGGACCCCAAGCGCCCGGCTCATTCCAGATGCCCTTGGCGATCAGTTCCATCATGATTACAGGACTTACTGCAGTCTGAGCTACTACTGAGTTTGTAGTGTACTTCTTGATGCATTCCTGGTTGTCAGCTACCTGATAGAGGTATACGGATCTGTACTTGCCGTCTTTCCAGCCTGTTACCCAAGTACCAGCGCAGCCCTTGCCTGTCATTTCGTCAGTTGCTCCAACCGGTGAAGGGATAACCTTGCAGACGAAATCTCTTGGAGTAATTTCGCTGTCGCCGACCTTGACCTTGTCTCTCTTGTTGTCGAGTCCCCATCCGTGGAGAGTCAGCAGCTTAGCTCTGAATTCTCTAGGAACACCGTACTTGAATGTAACTCTGTTGCAGTCGATTTCTCTAGGAACGAGCAGTACTTCTTCGTGCTCTACGTTTACAACTTCTACGTCGCCGATTCCGCCAGGGAAGTTGAAGATCTCAGGCTCTGAGAACGGCTCTGTGCAGAACCAGTGTCCATCAGGATTTTCTTCATTCTTTTCCCAGATTACAGGTGGCTGCAGACACTCTTCGATGGTTGTCCATACGGAGAATCCGAAGTCTGAATCAGTGTTTCCATAGTTGTCGCCGTCACGTACGTCTACTCTGTCGATCTTGTCGAAGAGATGTACTGCCGCGTACTTAGCGAATACGTCAGCCATGCCTGGCTCTACGCCTGATCCGCATACTGCGATCTTTCCGGAAGCTTCCCACTCCTTCTGCTTAGCAAACTGATAATCACCCAGTTTGATGTACGGCAGTTCGTAAGGCTTCTCAGGATGCTCGGTGCCAAGCGTCATTGCGCAGTCGAGGTATCCAATCTTCAGCTCAAGGCATGTATCGAAAATAGTCTGGTTCATTCTTGGGTCACATGCGTTCATTGCGAAGTCACATCCGTGCTCTGCTACAACAGCCTTGATGCTCTCAGGGTCCATTGCGTTAATCTGTGCAGGAACGAATTTTCCGCCGCCGCAGATCTCGTTGGCAACTTTTTCTGCTCTGGCCAGGTCATAGTCAGCTACTACTACCTTTTCTGCCCAGTCGCCTTCCGCACCGGCTCTCTCGATGATCTTTGCAGCTGAAGTTCCTACTCCGCCTGCGCCGATAATAAGTAATTTCATAGTTCTTACCTCCTACTAATATCACTTTTTTATTTGTTTGCTATTCTATGACTTAATTTTAAGCCTATTCCTTACGTTGCGCAATGAGCCTTTTGCTCTATTAATGTACTAATTTGCTCTACTTTTACTTGTCTTCTCTGAGGTCTATGAGGATGAGTTCCAGCCCCATTCCCTTGAAAACGCTTCTGAGACTCAGGGCATCTGAGCTGAAGTATGTGGCGCTGGATACCGAAGGTCCTTCGCAGAGAGTGCTCAGCAGTTCTTCCCTTTTTGAGAGCTCTCCTTCTTCCCTGCCCATGGATTCGATCCTGCTGATAAGGTTGTCCCTTTCCATTCTGTATCTTAGCACTCTGAACTGTCCTGAAAGTCCTGTGCACCTGACGAGAAACTCCGCTTCACTGTCGTAGTTCTTTATGAGTCTGAGCAGATCGCTGGAGGAATTTGTTTTCTTCAGCGTCTTGATTGCGTTGTCGTCAAAATTGTAGACGAGAATACTGAGGCTGCTGAGAGGTCCCGGGAACTTTTCCTTAGTCGTCACCATGTAGTTGCTTCCCGAGGCGATGAGATTCTCGCCGAGGTCACGAAGCAGCTTGTAAGGCTCGGCCAGTATCCTGTTTACTTCTCTGCTCATTATTTCTTCTAACTGAGGCTCACCTGTCAGCACCTCCGCATAGTCATCGTAAATGTCAACGTCGATAATCATCGGCTTGACTTTGATCTTGTCCAGGTAGTCGGCGTATACTCCGTTGACCTGGCGGCGGATGGCGTTTTCAATCTGCTCAGGAGAGCATCTTGTGTACTTGGCTTCTATCTCGCGGCTGATAATCTTTCCTATGTACTTCTTTCTGTATTCCAGCGGATGCATGCCGAACCACTGCTCGAAATGCCTGATGTAATATCTGACTGCTGAGAATCCGGTTTCTTCCGCGATTGTTCCGATTTTCTTGTTTGTTCCCAGCAGCAGCTTCTCAGATTCCTCGACTCTTATGTAGCTGAGAAGATCCTGAAAGCTGAGCCCGGCAGCCTCTTTGATTATGTGGGACAGATAGTAAATGCTCAGGTGCTCTCTCTCAGCGATTTCACTGAGAGTGAGTTTCCTGTTGTAGTTGTCGTACATGTAGTCTGTGATTCTGTTGAGACGTCCGGCGAGAATCTTGTTGCCTTTGCTTTTAGCATCATTCTTGAATTTGCCGTCCTCCATGATGAAGTATCTGAAGTCTGACATGAGACACGCTATCAGATTGTGGGTGCTCTCGATGACTTTGTGCTCATAGCCGTAGCCCTTCTGAAGAACCTCCATCATTATCCTGGCCAGAATGCCCCTTAGGATGTCAAGACTCTCATCGCTGTCGTCCTCCATCTCGGTTACGAAGAAACTGTTCCTGAGATTATCGTAGTATCTTGAGAAATATGTCAGGTCCAGCTGAAGCATCATCACCATGTTGTCCTCTCCGGTGCTCTCGAAGCTGTGCATTTCCCTGTCATTCAGGATATATACATCACCCTGCTTCAAATTGTAGGTGTAGTATCCGTTGCGCATGGTGATAGTTCCGTCGAGCACGTAGACGACTTCCATGTCATCATGGAAATGAATCGGGTATTCTTCGATGTTGGCTGTGATTACATTGACCGGCAGCTCATCTCTGTAGGTAATTTTTTCTTTCAGCATTTTTTCTGTCCTCTTTTTGGCTGAGTTATGTAAACCAAATGCCCCAACTGTAAATTTTTGGTTCAACAATCGCAAATCCTTGTTGTTATGGGCATTTCAGGGGTTATCCACAGCATTTCAGAAATTGTATACAATTCTATCCAAAGATGCCTGTGTATAACCATTTTTTTACTATTGTTGAAATTTCAACGGTTTGCGCTGTCAAGTGCTAATTTCAGTACAAAGTTTTCCACAGGTTTTCGGTAAATTATTTCTTCTTACCCTTAAACCCCCAAAAACGTGGATTTTCTGCGGTTTGTGGGCTTTTTGCTATTTATTTACTGTAAATAATAAGCAAACCGCGTCAATTGTTTAACAAGACAGCAAATTAATAACCTGCGTTCAAATTATACTCCCGCAGAAAAGTCATTTTCAATACAAATACTACTTGTTTTGTTGCGAATATGCATAATATTTGACTTTTTTGTTGGCAAGCCTTAAACTTTCCATGATGTTGTTGCTGTTTTTAACGGGAGTACTACATAATGGGTGCAACAAAATTATACCAAAACGATGTTTATATCAGAGAATGGGATGCCGAGGTAACAAAAGTCACTGACGATGGCGTATACCTCGACCAGACTGCTTTCTTCCCTGAAGGCGGAGGCCAGAGCTGCGATCTTGGAACCATGCAGGTCATGTCAGACGGCAAGTCCGATCCGCCTCTTCAGGTCACCGATGTTCAGGAGGACGGGGATGAAGTCCTGCACAGACTGGCTTCATGTGAGGGCCTTCATGAAGGGTGCAAAGTGCACTGCAGTCTCGACTGGCCCCGCCGGTTTGACAACATGCAGCGTCACTGCGGCGAGCACATTCTCTCGGGAATCTTCTACCAGGAATGCGGCGGGGTCAACCGCGGCTTCCACATGGGAGATGATTACATGACAATAGATATAAGTCTGGAGGATGAACCGACAAATCCTGAAGCTTCAAAACCCGAAGCGGTAGACTGGGACATGGCCCTCCGCTGCGAACGTCTGGCAAATGAAGTTGTATGGTCCAATGCTCCGGTATACGTGTTCCGCTTCGACAGCAGAGAAGAAGCTGAAAAGCTGCCTTTGCGCAAGAAACTGGCGTTCGATGAAGACATTTCCATCGTCTGCGTCGGATCTCCGGAAAACGCCGCAGACTGCGTGGCGTGCTGCGGGACTCACCCGGCTACAGCCGGTCAGGTCGGACTGATCAAGATATTCAAGGTTGAAAAGTATAAGGAAATGTTCCGCATATATTTCGAAGCCGGAGCCCGCGCGCTCGCCGACTACGACATGAAGCACAACATGCTTACGGAACTGTCCAACAGCTACTCCTCCTCCATCGAGGACTTCCCGGACAAGGTCCGCGGCCTTGAACAGCGTGCCGCCGACACCAAGGGCGAACTGATCAGCCTCAAGCGCGCGTTTACTGAAATGGAATGCGATGCCCTGGACGAAAAACTGGATGCTGCCGACTCGAACGTAGTCGTTCACAATCTCGAGCACTTCTCCATGGACGACGCATTTAACATGGCCAAATCCTACATGGGCAAGGACAGATGCAAAGGCAGACTGATCCTGCTCTACTCCATTCCGTCGACATCCTACATTCTGGTCAGCGACGGCGGAATCAAATGCGGCGCGCTCGTAAAAGAATACGCCGGTTTCTATCAGGGCAAGGGCGGTGGAAACGATGTCTCCGCCCGCGCCATTTTCAAAAGCGATGAGGACGCATCGCTATTTGCCGATTTGTTACAGAAACACTTGCAATGAAGGACAGAATAATGACTGACAACAAAAGACGCAAATTATCATTTAACAAAATCATGACTCTTATGATCGTCATAGGTTTCGCCATCGCCGCGGTTGCTTTTATCAGTTCCATGCGGCTGACGGAAAACATGGGATCTCTTGAGGAAAACGTTTCATACGAACTGCCGGCAGGCTATGAGCTCGCCGACGACCCTCAGAACGGTCCCGATGATAAATACTATGTCCGCGAGACCGATGAAACTCTGGAAACGATCAACGTCAGCTATTACTATGACGAACCAAACTACTCCGATAACGATAGATCCATTAAAATCGACGACTCCACCGCGGCGATTATCGAACCATGGGATTGGACAAATGATGAGGACAACCTGCTGGACTGCGAGATAAAGCACGACTGGGAAGTTTATCATGTACAGTACCAGTGTCAGGAAAAGGACAAGGAAAACTATTACTCATCCTGCTCTCAGGAACAGCAGGATGAACTCCTCGGCTTCATCAAAACCTTTGATTTTCACAGGCCGGCAGCTGATCCTGACAGCAGCATCTTCCAGAAGCTGCACAAGAATCTGGGAACCGGCGGATGTATTGTTCTGGTTCTTGCCCTCATGTTCTTCATCGGTCTGCCTGTCGCAATGGGCATCGCGGGGGCTTTCGGCAAGGGCACTGAAACCGAATCAGAAGGGAAAGCCACGAGCAGCAAGGAGCTCCATGATTCAATGAACAGGGAGAGAACCGCCCGCGGAGAATCCAGTCTCCCTTCGATCAACAATGTTCAGGGAGCAAGTTCCAATAACCTCGCCAGAATGGATCATTCCTGGAGCAGCGTTCCTGATTTCTTCATAAAAATGTTTACCCGAAAAGACAGGAAAGATAAATAATAATTCAAAACAGACGATTAAAAAAGCACCTCCCAGAGGTGCTTTAGTTTTTCTTTATTACTTGATATACAGATCGACTGTCCGGCGTCCCCAGCTCACAGCCTGCCCGCGCGTGTTGAAGAACAGGTCTATGCGGTTGCCCTTTATGGCTCCGCCTGTGTCCTCCGCGTGGACTTCTCCGTACCCCGGAACGTACCCGTAGGATCCCATTGCTATTACGCGTCTGTCAACAGCCATGGTCCCTCTGTGAGGCCGTGTTCCAGTGGCAGTCCTGTTGCCTGTGTGAGTGTAGCCCGTAGAAACTACTCTTATCACCCTGCTGTACTTGACTCCGTTGTACGAGACAGCGGTGCCTTCGGCAACTACCTGGGTCACCGGTTTTTTTACTGTCTCTCTGTCGATCTCCGTGCGGCTCTGCTCAACGCCGCCGAGAGTTACTATCTTATAGGTGACCTTGTCCTCACCCTTTACGCCTTCAGTAGTGACTTTTGTCTCCCCTTCGAGAAGATCCGATGTGTATTCAGTTTCGGTATCGAAATCCGTCTCTTCTGAAACAGTCTCCTTGTAGACCTCGTAAAGGTCTATCTCCACATCTGATCCGTCCTTCAGCGCATTATTCATGCCCGGTTTGACCACATCTTTCTCCTCCAGAGTGACGTCCCATCCCCTGAGCATGTCGCTGACTGAATTTCTGATGGTCTTGTACTGCGCGGTCTTGCCGTTAACTGTTACGGTTATGTCCTTGACGCTGTACGAAATCATGGCAAAAAGCCCGATGATTATCAGGTTGCAGATTATCGCCAGTGAAAGAACCCGGCAGAATGTTCTGTTTTCATCAATCCTCTGCTTTAGCCAGTTCATAAACAGCCTCTGCGTACATCTGCGCAAGCCGCATCAAATTCTCTTCGGATATTTTTTCGTTTTTCTGGTGTGCCAGTTCAGGCTCATTCGGGAATCTGGAACCAAAGGCAACCGTATTCTCAAACGCTCTGGCGTATGTTCCGCCGCCAATGATTATAGGTTCGCTCTGAACATCACCGGTGTGTTTCCTGTAGACTCTCATGAGAGCAGAAACGAGCTCTGACTCCGGGTCAATGTTTATAGGGCGCTTCTCATTGATCTTCACTATGCCGTACCCATACTTGTCCAGAATCTCCATTATGCCCGCATAGACCTGCTCTCCGGTGCAGCTGATCGGATATCTGATGTTGACCGTGATTCTTGCGGAATTCTTGTCTGATTCAATCTTGCCGACATTGAAGACGAGCTTTCCAGAATCCTCATCTTCAAGAGCGCATCCAATTCTCTCCCCATGAATGTCGTAACCTATTCTGTCATTATAGAATCTGACAAAATCCGCAACGCCGTCATTGAGGAACGTCTGTCTCCCCAGAAAGTCCATCAGTATCGAGACCGCGTTGATGCCCTCCTCCGGACGTGCTCCGTGAGCAGCTTTGCCGTGTACGCTGATTTCAAGACCCTTGCCGATTCTTCTGGTTTTTATGTCCCATCCGCTTTCTTCAGCGCAGTTCTCCGCGGCTTCCCTTATCAGTTCGTATTTGCCGCCTGTCGTATCGTTCAGTACTGCCTTTGCAAAATCAGGAACGGCATTCGGCGCTGTTCCGCCGGCCAAAGAAGAGAGCTCAAGGCCTTTGCCTCTGGACTTAGGGAACTTTGTGATTATCTCAAAAATCAGTATCCCCTTCTCACCTCGGATGACCGGAAAATCGCCGTCTGGCGAAAACCCGATGTCAGGCAGATCCGGCGTGTGTTCCAGATAGTACTCCATGCCTTTCCAGTTAGTCTCCTCATCGAGTCCGAGAATCAGCCTGATCGTCCTGGCCGGTTCGAATCCGCACTCCTTCAGCGCCTTCATGGCATAGAAAGACGCAATTACCGGTCCTTTGTCGTCCGTCGTACCGCGTCCGCAAACGTATCCGTCAACTATCTCACCGCCGTAAGGTTCGAAGTCCCAGCCTTCTCCTTCAGGCACTACATCGAGATGTCCGACAACGCCGACGACGCCGTCTTCGGTTCCATCATAATCGATGTGCCCGCCATATCCGTCCGCGTCAAAAACAGTGAAGCCTTCGTCTTCACCCATCTGAAGCATAAGCCTGTATGCTTTGTCCACTTCCTCGCCAAAAGGCATTTCTGCCTTTGCGTCTTCCTGCTCGATTGCCACGCTCGGTATGGATATAAGTTTAGACAGAGATGAAAGCATCTCTGTCCTGTTCTCGTTGATTCTGTTATTAACTGCTTTCAGAAATTCACTTTCTGTCGTTCTGTCAGTCATTGCCTTCGCTTTCCGCTACATTACAGCTTCTACTCCCTGAATTTCCGGATAGCTTTCTCTCAGAATTCTCTCGACGACTCCTTTGATAGTCATCTGCGCGCCCGGACATCCGGCGCAGTGTCCCTTAAGTCTGACCTTGACGATATTGTCTTCCGTATACTCTACGAATTCAATATCTCCGCCATCTCTCTGCAGGAACGGTCTGATCTGATCCAGTGCGTTGTTGATTTTCTCTTCCATTGTAATTTCCCTTTCTTTATATTGCTTTCATTGATAACTTTATTTTAGAGCTTCGATCGTATGGATCGTAGCCATCTTGCCGTTTTGCCATGTGGTTATGTACGCAGTCTTTATCGGGTCTCCGTTCTGATTGAAATTTATCAGTCCTGTCGCCCCTTCAAATCTGTACTGAGGATCTTTGAGGATAGCGTTGATATCTTCGCTCGTCGCATCGTCGGGAGCCTTGTCAATTGCGTCGACCGCTACAAAGTACGCGTCATATCCCAGAGCCATTGAATCCGAAGGTTCGTTGTCCGTGCCGTACTCTTCAGCGTATGCTTTCAGGAAGCTCTGTCTCTCTTTGGTGACCGCCTCTCCTTTTATGCCTCTGTTATCAGGCGAGAAGAATTGAACAAAAGCAATATTCTGAGCCGACACATTACTGTTGAGCATCTTTAGGAACTTTTCATTCTCCCACTGATCATCGCCCAGGAACGTGACCTTGAGTCCCATGTCCGCCGCCTGATTAATAATGTTCGCTGCATCAGTGTAATCACCAGGCAGCATGACTTTGTCGACCTTCGTTGCGGCCAGCTTCTGAAGAACCTCGGTGAAATCCTTCTGTCCAGTGGTGTACTCCTCATAGTACGCGATCGAGTCATCATCGTCCGTCTCTGCTTTCATCCTGTCGGTGAACGCCGTTGCTTCAGCAAGCGCCACATCGTTGTCAGAAGGAATGAGAACGCCTGCTACCTTTTCCTTCTCTGACTCGAGGATGTATCTTGCCAGCAGGTCGCCCTGATATGACGTCACGTAACAGACTCTGTAGTAATACGGATTTTTCTCTGTTACAAGCGGGTTCGTATTGGTAATCGCTATTGCAGGAATCTTCGCTTCCTTTATGTAAGGTGACGCCGCCAGAGAATACACGTTGCCGTAGCTTCCCAGTATGACCATCGGCTTCTTGTCCACCAGCGTCTTGGCGGCGGTTTCCGCCGCGTCTATATCCGACTTGTCATCGGAGAACACCAGCGAGATGAGTTTGCCGTTGACGTTCGGATGAACCTTGTTCGCCAGCTGAATGCCTCTGATCTCGTCCTCCGCGGCCTTTGAATCCGCTCCGGTGACAGGCTCAAGAACGCCTATCTGAATAGTCGTTTTCTGGTCCTGCTTGTCTATGAACACCGCCTTGAAGTTGTCCCATGTGGTGCATCCGCACAGGACCGTCAGGCACGTTACAAGCAGTGCTATTAGAATTGTCGTCTTAAGCTTTGTCATTCATTTCACCTCTAAGCGCATACACAGTTATTATACATATAATACCAAAGAACGTAAAGGTTAGATTGCCCATGTGCCCCTAAGTATTGACACTATTCAGAATCTTGGATTAAAATTATTAAGCACATAATTGTGAATGGATGATAATCATTGCTAGTTATTCTAGTTATTAATGTGAGAGAGGTACATTATGGGTAATATGCTTAAACGAGAATGGTTCAAACGGCTGATTGCGGTAACTTTATCGCTGGTGGTCGCCGTAACCTTTATTCCGCTGCTCGGCGACGCCGCATTCGCGGAGAGTGAGGACGGAGTTGACTCCAACAGCGGGGCTTCATCAGAAATTTTAACCGAACAAGATGGTTTCAACGATGCAGAACAACCATCAGAAGTTCCTGATGCTGATCTTCCGGAATCAGAAAGCGAAAATGATGCAGATATTATTTCTGACGATTCAGAGGACACTATTGCTGAACAATCTGACACTATAAACAAATCAGACACCACCGAAAGCGATGTTGAAAAATTGCCTGTACTTGGAAACAGTTCCGAGATTAAGGCATTCGCCAGCAACAACGTTTACACGCTCACTGTAACCAGAAAAGGTTCCAGTCTTGTGCTAAACGGTTCATTTGTTGGCTCTTACAAATACAACAACACAACCTATACAAAAGCAAAAATGGTATTCGGCGAGGTATTTGTAGACGGCAAATATGTTGGCACTTGCAGTTACAAGAATAAACTTTCAAATTTAGTTATTTCTCTTTCCAGCGTTGGAAGCACAGGATACCGTGCGGTGAACATTAATGTTTATGGTGTAAACAGCGACAATACACGCACTGGCTTGTGGTCTACGGATGATATTTACTATCGCGTCGGCATTTTTGCCACTCCATCGGCAAACGGAAGCATTGCGGTTTATCACAACTATCTGGATTACATGTCACCTGTTGACGGCAGCCTCATCAACTATAAACTCTTCCTGGAATACAACGGAAGAGTTTACGGGCCTATGAGCTACCTCCAGTCAGCAAAGATAACCGGACTTGCACCAAATTCGAACTACGGCATTATTTCGTACTACGGAGTATATAAGGACGGTTCATGGTTTACCGGCAAGGAAGAAGGCCGTTACAGGAATCTCGGCACATACAGAACAGGTGTGGCAACAACTCCGAAGATCAAGTCCATCAAGGTCAAGGCCACTAAGGTCAAGAAAAAGACCCAGAAGATCTACGGTTACTACACCGGCCTCTATCTCGGCAAGAGAAAGT
>JAFRCM010000059.1 GCA_017404365.1 Bacillota bacterium | reverse complement strand
GCAGTCAAAAATCCGATGCTTGCGGAGCTTCCCGACGGGAGCAGAGTAGATGACGCCATTCAGGCCGCAGGAGGTCTGAAACAGGAGGCGGACATGTCGAACATAAACAGGGCTGAGGTTCTTATAGACGGACAGAAGATATTCATTCCATCGCTGGCACTCGACGAGGATGGAAATGTCATTTCCGATGCGCAGGCCGGCACAGCAGGTTCGTCCGGCACTGATTCGACCGGCAAGGTAAACATCAATACGGCCGATTCGTCGCAGCTTCAGACATTGAACGGCGTCGGTCCGGCAACGGCCCAGAAGATAATTGACTACAGACAGTCCAACGGGACTTTTTCGAACATAGAGGACATCAGGAATGTTTCAGGCATAGGCGACAAAACCTTTGAAAAGCTGAAGGATCATATAACCATTTAAGACTGCCTTTGCATGTGAAACTTGACGCGAAGAATCGGAAAAATGTAGAATGTCCTCGGAAAATGAAGCATTTCTAGGGGAGGAATCAGATGATAATCAAAGACATCAAAATCCTTGATGAGGACTTTAAGGTCAGAGAACACATGAATGTTCTTGTTGAGGACGGAAAGTATCAGTCCATAACAAAGGGCGTGCCTGATCCGGAAGGACGCGAGGTTATAGACGGAAGAGGCAAGTTCATGATGCCGGCGTTTTACAACACTCACTGTCATGTGCCGATGACGCTGCTCAGAGGATACGGTGAAGGGCTTCCGCTGCAGAGATGGCTGCATGAGAGGATATTTCCTTTTGAAGCCAGGTTCGGCCCGCAGTATAAATACTGGGGCGCGAAGCTCGGCGCTCTTGAACTAATGAAATCCGGCTGCGTGTCAATTACCGACATGTATTTCGATCTTGTTGATTACGGAAGAGCTCTGTTCGAAGCTGGAATGAAAGCTAATCTTTCAAACGGAATCGTCAGTTTTGATGACAGCGCATCGTATTTCGAAGACAGATCATATCAGGACACAGTCAATCTGATGCAGTGGATCAGGGACAATGAATCCGAAAACGACGGGCGCATAAAAGCAGATGTTTCTGTCCATTCAGAATACGCGAACAAGGAAAAAGCGCTGAGAGAAGCATTTGATTTCGCGGCTGACGAGAGGCTCATCGTACATGCGCATGTTTCCGAGACAAAGTCCGAGCACGAGGAATGCAAAAGCAGACATGGGCTTAGTCCGACCGCTTACTTTGAAAAACTGGGCGCGTTCAGATCGCCTGTTATCGCGGCGCACTGCGTATGGCTGGATGAAGAGGACATAGACATAATGATTTCGAACGGCGCGTTCATGTCACATAATCCTTCTTCAAATCTGAAACTCGGAAGCGGAATCGCTCCTCTGAAGAAGTACTTCGACAGAGGTATGAACATAACCATAGGAACTGACGGAGCATCTTCAAACAACAATCTGAACATGCTTGAGGAAGTCAATCTGGCAGCGATGCTCTGCAGGGGTCAGGCCATGGACGCCAACGCTATCTCGGCTGCCGATATCATCAAAGCGGCTACAAGAGGCGGAGCTCTGGCTCAGGGAAGGACCGACTGCGGACTCATCAAGGAGGGCTTCAGGGCCGATTTCATTCTGTTCGACATGGATAAGGAACACCTGACGCCTGATTATGATACTCTGGCTAATGTGCTCTTTTCCGCCCAGAGCTCAGACATATGCATGACTGTGTGCGACGGCGAGATAATCTGCAAGGACGGGGAAGCCCTGTTCATAGATGAGGAAGAGACTATCGCCAAGGCGGAAGAAAGTTTCAAAAAAGTGCTTGAAAGCCTTTGATGATTGATATATAATACCGCTTGCGTGTTTAAGTGCAGCAATAAGGCTGCGCAGGCTGTAAATTAAGAAAGTGGGGTAATTTAATGGCTAATATTAAATCCGCAAAGAAAAGAATCCGTGTTATCGACAAGAAAACAGCAAGAAACAGAAGAGTTAAAGGTCATCTGAAGGATGTCCTGAAGTCATTCGACGCTGCTATCGAGGCAGGCGATATGGAACAGGCCAAGGCAGATCTGGCATTGGCTGAGAAGAAGCTTATGCAGGCTGCTGCAAAGGGAACTATCCACAAGAACGCCGCTTCAAGAAAGGTTTCAAGACTGACACAGAGATTCAACAAGGCTAACGCCTAATTCTCACCCGTCCCCACCGGCACATAAGTTAAATGTGCGATGCGAATTATCGTATCAGAGAAGCAGACCACTCCGGATTGTCTCAGCGGAGTGGTTTTTGTTTTTTGTTTTATGCAGCCGATATGTGTTATAATTACTCTGTATTATTATGTGAAGTTGAGGTTACTAAAATGAGCACACACATCAACGCTGCCGAGAGAGGCGACATAGCGGAATCGGTACTTCTTCCGGGAGACCCGCTGAGAGCGAAATTCATAGCCGAGAACTTTCTGGAGAACGCCAGATGTTATTCGGAAGTACGCAACATGCTCGGGTTCACGGGCACATACAAAGGAGTGCCTGTATCGGTGCAGGGAACAGGCATGGGCATGCCGTCCATGGGCATTTATTCTTATGAACTGATACACGAATACGGATGCAGGAACCTTATTCGAATCGGCACTGCCGGTTCATTCAGAGAGGAACTTGGCCTTGGAAGCATAGTTGTGGCTGTCGGCGCGTCCACGGACTCGAATTTCGCGCATACATATAAGCTGCCGGGCAGTTACACTCCTACGGCAAGCTATGAACTGCTGTGCAAGGTCAGGGATGCTTCTGAGGAAACAGGCATCGCTTTCACAGCGGGAAATCTCGTGTCATGCGACGTATTCTACGAGTCGGATCCGGGCTGGTGGAAATCATGGGCGAGCGTCGGTGTGCTCGGCGTTGAAATGGAAGCGGCTGCTCTTTACATGAACAGCGCCGCCGGAGGCGCGAACGCCCTGGCCATCATGTCCATCAGCGATAATTTTGTTACCGGCGCGAAATCAACCGTCGAAGAGAGGCAGACAAGTTTCACCAACATGATGAAGCTGGCTCTTGAAACGGCTATCAAATAAACAAGGAGTTTAAAATGAAAGTTCTTGAATCTGCAGAAAACTATCTCGAAGCTATTCTCATGGTTCGTGAGGAGAAGGGTGTTGTAAGGGCAATTGACATAGTTAACAAGCTTGGGTTCAGCAAGCCGAGCGTCAGTGTGGCCATGAAGAACCTGGAGGTCAATGAATTCATAACCAGAGACGGCGACGGGTTCATTAAACTCACGGAAAGCGGCGAAGAGATAGCTAGAATGATATACGAACGGCACAATCTTCTCACATCGTTGTTCGTAAAGCTTGGAGTCAGCGAAGAAACCGCGAGAGAAGACGCGTGCAAGATAGAGCACGACCTGAGTGAAGAGACATTCGAGTGCATCAAGAAAGCGTATACTGATATCAAATGAGCGACTACAGAAAGTACATAAGAAATTTCAGCATCATAGCCCATATTGACCACGGCAAATCGACTCTGGCCGACAGAATGATCGAGATGACCGGCACAGTCAGCCACCGCGACATGCGCGAGCAGTATCTGGACAACATGGAACTGGAACGCGAACGCGGCATTACCATCAAACTGCAGACCACGAGAATGGTCTTCAAAAGCAAGGATGGTAATGAGTACATATTTAACCTGATAGATACGCCGGGCCATGTTGACTTTACATATGAAGTATCACGCTCACTTGCAGCATGCGAGGGCGCGGTGCTTGTGGTAGACGCGACGCAGGGCGTTGAGGCTCAGACACTGGCCAACGTTTATCTCGCAATGGACGAGGATCTGGAGATAATGCCTGTCCTCAACAAGATGGATCTGCCGAGCGCCCGTCCTGATGAAGCGCGCGCGGAGATCGAAGAAGTCATAGGAATCGATGCTTCCGACGCTCCGATGGTTTCCGCGAAAGAAGGAACGGGAGTTGAGGAACTCCTTGAGGAGATAGTCACGAAGATTCCGGCGCCGTCAGGAGATGAAAACGGCAAGCTGAAGGCGCTTATATTTGACTCTTATTACGATAACTACAAGGGCGTAGTCATTTACACCAGAGTATTTGACGGCGAAGTCAGAAAAGGCGACATGATACGCCTGATGAACACAAATAAAAAATATGAAGTTACGGAAGTCGGAGTATATTCCCCGGGCCCTGTAGAATGCAAAAGCCTTAGGGCAGGAGAGGTAGGTTACATCTGCGCCAGCATCAAGCAGGTTGCCGACGCCAGAGTGGGCGACACGATCACTCTTGACGCGGATCCCGCGGATGAACCGCTGCCGGGATACAAAAAAGTCCAGTCAATGGTGTACTGCGGAATCTATCCGGCTGAAGGCGAGAAGTACGAGAACGTCAAAGACGCTCTTGAGAAGCTGCAGGTCAACGACGCGGCTTTCCACTTTGAGCCTGAGACATCAACAGCTCTCGGATATGGATTCAGATGCGGATTTCTGGGGCTTTTGCACATGGAAATCATCGTGGAACGCCTTGAGAGAGAGTTTGATCTGGGCGTAATAACCACTTCGCCGAGCGTAATATACAAGGTCGTAATGAACGACGGCTCTGTACGCATGGTGCAGAATCCGTCCAATCTGCCTGATCCTATGGAAATAGATCACATAGAAGAACCTATGGTAAAGGCTGACATCATGGTGCCGAAAGATTATGTGGGCAGCATCATGGAAATCTGCCAGGAGCGCAGAGGCCGCATGATAAACATGGAATACATAACCGAGAACAGAGTTAATCTCCACTATGACATGCCTTTGAACGAAGTCATCTACGATTTCTTTGACGCGCTCAAGTCCAAGACGCGGGGATACGGTTCTCTTGATTATGAGTTCAGCAGATATGAGCCGAGCAAGGTAGTAAAACTCGACATACTGCTTAATAAAGACATGGTTGACGCTTTCAGCATGATCGTGCACGAATCCAAGGCTTATTCGAGAGGAAGATTCGTTTGCGAGAAGCTGAAGGAAATCATACCAAAGCATCAGTTCGAGGTGCCTATACAGGCCAGCATCGGACAGAAGATAATAGCCAGGGAGACTGTCAGAGCATACCGGAAGGACGTTATAGCAAAGTGCTATGGCGGCGACATCTCAAGGAAAAAGAAACTCCTGGAGAAACAGAAAGAAGGAAAGAAGAGAATGCGCCAGTTCGGAACTGTTGAGGTTCCGCAGGAAGCATTCACTGCGGTGCTCAAATATGACGATAACAAGTAACGACAACACTATCGGATTGTATGTACATGTTCCGTTTTGTCTCAGGAAGTGCAGATACTGTGACTTCCTGTCCTTTGAATGCCATGACGACAGAGCCCTGAATCAGTACGCCGACGCGCTTGTTCGTGAAATAAACGCAAGATACGAGGAATGGCCGTACAAAGTAGTCGATTCCATTTACATCGGCGGCGGAACCCCGTCGGTACTCGCTGCTGAGGACATGAAGAGAGTGATGGAAACGATAAAAGATAACTTTGTTGTGACTCTTGACAGCGAGATAACCATCGAGGCAAATCCGGCCACTCTGGATGACAGAAAACTTGAAACGTATCTTGAGGCAGGGATAAACAGAATCAGCATCGGCGTCCAGTCCTTTGACAACAGCATCCTGAATCTTCTGGGCAGGGCACATGACAAGAATGACGCGCTTAATGCCGTAAGAATGGCGAAGAAAGCCGGATTCAAGAATGTAAATGTCGACATGATGTTCGGTATTCCGGGTCAGACTCTCAAGATGTGGCGCGATTCGCTTCGTCAGTGCATATTCCTAAGACCTGAACACATATCCCTCTACAGTCTGCAGATAGAGGAGGGCACTCCTTTTCAGAAGATGGTGGACAACGGGACTCTCGAACCTACGCCTGACAGGGTGGACAGAACCATGTACCACGACGCGATCGACATGCTGACACAGGCGGGATACAATCACTACGAGATATCCAACGTCGCTCTGCCGGGATACGAGAGCAGACACAACCTCAAGTACTGGTCATACAAGGAGTATCTGGGACTCGGTCCTGGAGCCAGCTCATTCATGGGCGGCCACAGGTTCAAAAACGCGTCTTCCGTTCTTGAGTATCTGAAGTACATAAAGAAAGGTCTGCCGCCGGTTAAGCCTGAGGATGTGGAGAGATACACACCGCGCGAAGAGATGGGAGTGTTCGTGTTCACAGGACTCAGAAAGACCGCCGGCTTTGACATAAGGGATTTTGAGAGCACCTTTAATCTTGATTTCTTCGATGTGTATGATCCGTCGATAATAACAAACCTCAAGGGACTCATCGAGATGGACGGCTTTGTAATGAGGCTTACGGAAAAGGGACTTGATGTGTCCAACAGGGTAATGTCGGAGTTCGTATAGAAGCGAAAACATTGTTATATAATTAACAATATCTGATAATACTGAGGTGAATATAGGAATTTTGATGTAAAAATGCATAATTATAATGCGTTTTTACTCTTTTTTTTATCATTTTACTGTTTTGATGTGTTAGTATAGAACAAGTTAATTCCGATAATTAATTAACAAACAATAAATTTGTAATCATTTTTGTCACGAAAATC
>JAFRCM010000058.1 GCA_017404365.1 Bacillota bacterium | reverse complement strand
TTTTTTGCAAAACAATGGCGATGTCGCTATATCGATGGCATCGCCGATTAGATTTAATGGAATTGTCCACGGGAAAAGTTCAGTGTTTCCAACGGTAAACGCTACCCTTTCCTACTGTGGAACTTACTCTGGGAATTAACGCGTTTATTGTTTCCTGCTGCGCGGTCTTATCTTGGCTTTTCTCAGACCTTTTTCCTTTGCTTCCGCCGGTTCAGTTTCAACCGTGTCAGCAGTATCAGCCACTGCCTCTTCAGCGTCAGCGTCTCCCGGAGCTACCGTTGTTTCTGCTTCTGTTACAGAAGCATCAGCTTCTGCCTTTGCTGCTTCATCTGCCGCAGCAAGTGCCGATTCCGGCTCAAACTCATCCAGTTCGCTGGTATCGAAGCTCTCGCGGCTCTCCTCAGGAATAGGTTCAGGCTCTTCATCTTCGATGCGCTTGTTCTCCTTCTGAGTGTCCTCGACGAGCTTCGCCTGGTCTTCAGCCTGCGCTTCCTCGATCATTCTGATCTTCTCAGAGAACTTCTTGACGTTCGCGCGGTCATCCTGCTCCTCATAGATCTGAAGCAGCTCTTTCATGGTTTCCACATGACTGCCGTTGATCATGAGCACCTTCTTGAACTCGGCAACAGCGTCGGATATCTGATCCGCCTGTACATAACCTCTTCCAAGATAGTAATGCAAAGGCCACCAGTCCTTGTACTGGCTCTTCAGATAAGGTTCAAGTATGTCGATACCCTCTTCGTAGCGGCCGGCTCCGATTTTGAGACATCCGTCCTCTATTGCTACAGGATGCGCTATCTGGTTCAGACGCTTTGTAATCTCCCTGCGGTCCCTGCCGTTTCTGCCGAATTTAAGGTAATCCTGCCATGCCAGCTTGGCTTTGCCGTAGAGGCCCATGTTGAGGTAAGAGTATCCCAGATAGTAGTAGCCCATGGCGAATCTCGGATGTGTCTCAGTCAGAATCTCGAACCAGTCGAGCGCTTCCGCCTTGAAACGTCCAATGTATTCTTCATTCTTGCTGTGCTCGTACATTACGCGGCACGCGCGGGCGTAGGAATACATGGCATGCAGATAATCATACTTCATGCAAAGAGCCGCTCTGAAGTGGATGCACGCGTTGTCCATTTCTCCATTTTCAGCAGCGTCTCTTCCTTCTTTCATCATTCCTTCGTACAGCTTGTAGTTGTACAGTTTGCTGAGGATGGCACAGTAGTTCTTCGTGTACTTGAAGTGAGGATCACATCCCATTACCCAGGCCATGTTCTCCGCCAGAACCAGAAAGTCTATGCCTTTGCCTCCGGCAAACTCTTTGACCTCCTTACGGCGCAGCGGGACAGGAACTCCCTTCATCAGGTGTCCTGCTTTGTTCGACGCCATAAACTCATCCGAAAACTCTACGAAGACAAATTTGTTCAGATACTTCTTGAAGTATCTTCCGATTCTGTCTTCACGCAGCTGTATATCCACTTCCTCCCTCGGCCTGATTACAGATCTCGTAACGCCGAGAGCCTGCAGGATGTTGCCATCCTCCTTGTGGATCATCTGCTGTTTTTCCATTTTCTTTGCTTTTCTGCTCATCTTATCTCCCTGATCTTATTCCTATAATGCGCGGAATCTCTCATCCTTCAGTAATCTATCATCTGACATAGCCTTCCTTATCAGATTCATCATCGCCTCCCTGTCATCCGGCAGGTTGCCCTTGAGCGACAGGTAGTTCGACGCGTGGTTGCTGCGGAAGACGCATTTCTTTGTAACTTCCGTATTCTGAAGCATCAGCAGGGTCTCCGCCATGACTTCTTCAGCCGACAGAAGCTCCATCTTGCCGCTCTCTATGTCCTTTGCCATAGGAACCGACGGATCAACCAGCAGTGTCAGGAGCGCCACATACGACGGGCTCATCTCGCTTATCATCCTGCCTGTCTCGACGGCGTGTTCTCTCCAGCCTGCCTTGCCCGCAAGTCCTGAGATGAACGTTACCGACGCCATCATTCCGCTGGCTTCGATCTTCTTCACTCCATCTATTATCTGCTGACGTGTTTCGCCCTTGTTTATGTCTTTGAGAACCTTCTCGCTTCCCGACTCGGCGCCGATGTACACCATGGTGATTCCCGCCTCGTAGAGCTCTTTGAGTTCTTCGTCTGTCTTCTTAAGCGCGTCGTTAGCTCTCCCATACACCGTCACCCTCTCGCACTCAGGGAAGTTCTCCTTTATGTACGAAAGAATCGGCAGAAGCCTGCTGTTTGACAGGCACAGGGCGTCTCCGTCGCAGAGGAATATGCGCTCGACCCTCGGGTAGCTTTTGCGTGCCCAAGCCAGATCCTCAAGCACGTCCTCCAGCTTTCTTATGTGAAATTTCTTGTCTTTGTACATGCTGCAGAATGTGCACTTGTTGTGCGTACATCCTACAGTGACCTGAACGATGAGGCTGTACGCCTCGCTCGGCGGTCTGTAAATATTGCCTTCGTATCTCATGCAAAAAGCTCCGTATCTCTCCTACATCTTCTCCGGTGCCTTCATGCAGAGGATGTCCAGTCCGTTTCTGATAGCTGTCTGCGCCGCTATTACCATGGCTACCTTGGCCACCTTCTCATCCTCATTGTCCACAAGGATGTGTTCGTCATGATAGAACTTATTGAAGGCCTGAGCGATGTCCACCAGATGTCTTGTCACAATTGACGGCTCGTACTTCTCTCCGGCTTCCAGGATGACATCCGGGAATCTGTAGAGCAGCGATGTGAGCGTGTGGGCGCTTTCGCCGGTCAGGTACTGCGGATCAAAGCCTGCCTTTGCCTTTGCGACTACATCATCTCCCGCGTTGCGGAGAATGCTGCAGCTGCGGGCGTATGTGTACTGTACGTACGGACCTGTCTCGCCTTCGAAGTTCAGAACATGCTCCCACGAGAATACATAATCCTTGATTCTGTAATTTGAAAGCTCGTTGAATACGATAGCTCCGATTCCAACAGCCTTTGCGACATCCTCGACCATCTCAGGGTCGGCGTCAGGGTTCTTCTCCTTGATGATCTCGCGTGTCTTGTCTACAGCTCCGTTCAGAACGTCCTCCAGGAAGACAACTCTGCCTTCACGGGTGGACATTGTGCCGTCAGCCAGACTTACGAGTCCGAACGGAACGTGTACGCAGTCTCTGGCCCACTCGTAGCCCATGAGCTCAAGAACCTGTATCCACTGCTGGAAGTGCAAATTCTGCTGGGAAGCTACTACGTAGATGTTCTTGTAGAAATCATATGTCTCCTTGCGGTATACGGCCGCCGCTATGTCACGTGTAATGTACAGTGTGGAGCCGTCTGACTTCTGAATCAAAGCCGGAGTAAGGCCGTAATCGTCGAGACGTACCAGTCTTGCGCCTTCGTCCTCCTCCATGAGGCCCTTGTCCTCCAGTTCCTTTATGAAACGAGGCATCTTGTCTGAATAGAAGCTCTCGCCCGCGTATGAATCATACTTGATTCCCAGCATGTCATATACTCTGCTGAACTCCTTCAGGGACTCATCTCTGAACCACTGCCAGATTTCCGTCTCCTCAGGCGCTCCCTGCTCCAGCTTGGCGAATGTAGCTCTCGCCTCATCCTCGAGCGACGGATCCTTCTCCGCCTCTTCGTGGAACTTGGTGTAGTAGCCAAGCAGAGTCTTTATAGGCTCGTTTATTACATCTTCTTTGTTGCCCCAGTGTCTGTACGCCACTATCATCTTGCCGAACTGTGTTCCGTAGTCACCCAGATGGTTGATTCTTATTACATCGAATCCCAGATAATCATAGATGCGCGCGATTGAAGCTCCGATAACTGTACTTCTGATGTGGCCTATGTGGAAAGGCTTGGCGATGTTAGGCGATGAGTACTCGACAACTACCGGTCTGTTCTGACCTACGTCGCTCTTTCCGAAGTCATCTCCCTTTTCGATGACCTCTGAGATAACCTCATCTGCAAAGGCTTCCCTGGCGATGAACATGTTAACATAGGCGTTAACCTGCTCAACCTTGGCGAACATCGGATCATCAGCTATTGCCTCCGCGATGCCCTTTGCGATCATTGGAGGAGCCTTTCTCAGTATCTTAGCCAGCTTGAAGCATGGGAAAGCGTAATCTCCCATCTTGCTGTCAGCCGGTATCTCGATCATGGCTCTGATCTCGTCCTTTTCCAGTCCTTCTACCTGAGGTGCTATAAGATCTGTGATTTTGTCAACATACTGAAGCATTTTTATTCCTTCTTTCTACTTGAATATAACTACTGTAACGCCATCTCCGCCCTCATCGAAGGCGCCCCGGCGGTAATCTTTGATGTTCTTGTTCTTCCTGAGCGCCGAGCGTATGCCCTTGCTCAGAATGCCCTCTCCCCGGCCGTGGATTATGGTCACCTCACCAAGGCCCGAGATAAAAGCGTCATCTATATATTTTTCCACATCCATAAGCGCATCGTCAAGGTTTTTTCCCCTCACATCTATTGATGTTGACACTGTTTGCGCCTTTTGCCTGTACATTGAGCCGTAATTTGAGCCTTTGCGGCCCGATACGGCCTTTCTGGCAGGCTTGTCGATGAGCATTATGTCCGTGACGTTGACGCCTATTTTCATGGCTCCTATCTGTACCTGAAGGTCACCCTTCTCATCCGGAAGCTCGCAAACCTCGCCGTTCTGTCCGAGAGTCAGTATCTTGACTCTGTCTCCGAGACTCAGCATTCCCGGATCAACCGGCTTGTCATTGGTCTCGCGCTTTATGGTGTTTCTGTTCTTTTTCTCTATTGCTCTGAGCTTTCTGCGGCCTTCATCGAATCTCCTGGTTCGTTCGCCCATGCTCTCGAGACGCGCTATCTCCTTGAGTTCTTCCCTGAACTCATCCGCAGTCTCCTTAGCCTCGGCTATTATCTCCCTGGCCTCCTCACGGGCTCTCTGAATCTCCTTGTCCTTCTTCTCTTCGAGCTTTCTTGCCTTTGCTTCAAGCTCGTCCTGGCGGATCTTCATCTCGCGTGTTATGCGGACCGCTTCATCACGCTCTGCCTCAGCGCGCTTCTTATCCTCCTCGATTGCAGATATTATGTCTTCAAAGACTATGTCTCCGCCCTCGAGCATTGCTGCTGCCCTGTCCGTGATTTCATCAGGAAGTCCCAGTTTTCTCGATATCTCGAACGCGTTTGACTTACCCGGAAGCCCGATTGAAAGCCTGTATGTCGGGCTGAGCGTCTCGACATCGAACTCCATTGAGGCGTTTTCCACTCCTTCGGTTGAAATGGCGTATTTCTTAAGCTCAGTGTAATGGGTCGTAGCGATGGTGCATGCGCCGCGAGCCGCGAGACTCTCAAGTATCGATATGGCCAGGGCTGCGCCCTCAGTCGGGTCGGTCCCCGCACCAAGCTCATCGAGAAGCACCAGACTCCTGTCGTCCGCTTCCTCCATTATCTCTACTATGTTGGACATGTGGGATGAGAATGTGGAAAGGCTCTGCTCTATGCTCTGTTCATCGCCTATGTCAGCGAATACATTCTCGTATACAGGCACCCTGCTGCCCGGTGATACCGGTATGTGCAGTCCCGTCTGGGCCATCAGGACAAGCAGTCCAGCCGTCTTGAGGGTTACCGTCTTTCCGCCTGTGTTCGGACCTGTAACCACAAGCGTGCTGTAGTCGCCTCCTATGCTTATGTTTACAGGCACTACTGTCTTCTTATCTATGAGCGGATGGGCCGCGCTTATGAGCTGAAGCTCCCTCCCCTCGTCTATCAGAGGCTCCTCGCCGTCCATGTCAAAGGACAGTCTGCCCTTTGCGTTTATAAGGTCCAGCTCCAGGAGGAGTTTCTGGTTGTTTACTATGTCATGGTATATCTCCGATACTCCAGCTGACAGTTCGCCAAGTATGCGGTTCACCTCGGCCTTCTCGTCGAGCTCAAGCTGTCTGAGCTCGTTGTTCATGTTGACGATGGCCTGGGGTTCTATGAAAACAGTGGCGCCGCTTCCACTCTGGTCGTGTATTATCCCCGGAACGCGTCCCCTGTGTTCCTGCTTGACGGGAATCACGTAACGTCCGTTTCTGATTGTCACTATGGCGTCCTGCAGTATGGTCCTCTCGGAGCTGAGGATGTGGTTTATCTTGGCTTTTACCGCGTCGTTCTGCCTTACTATTGCTCTTCTGATTGTGCGCAGCTGCGTCGACGCGTTGTCGGACATCTCGTCTTCCGAGACGATGCAGCGGTCTATTTCCGCTGCAAAGGCCTTATGAACCGCCATTACCTCCACTATGGACTCAATAAGCGGCAGTTCCGGCACGTCATCGCCCTTCAGGAAGGTTACCGTCCTCTCGGCCGCCTTCATGTTGTACAGGATCTGAAGAAGCTGAGCCATGGTCAGCACGCCTCCCTTGCGCGTGAAACCGGCAAGTCCCGCAACATCATAAAAACCACCGACCGGCAAAGGTCCCTTGGCAGAGATGAGCTTCACCGCTTCTGTGGTTTCTTCCTGTTTTTCCTTTATTTGACGCGCGTCACAGACAGGCTCAAGCTCCGATATGACTTTTCGCGTCATTTCGGAGCTCGCCCGGTCTTTAAGCATTTCGATGATCTTATCGTATTCTAAAACATGTAAGGTCTTTTCTCTCATTTAGAATCCGCCGGTACCGTTCTTGTATTTATCCAGTTCCTTCTTGAGCTGGAGATTCTCCATCTGAAGATCGAAGAAGCTGCTTTCGAGCTCTCTGCACTTGCCTTCGACTTCCTTGATCACGTCTTCCATTCCGCTCTGGATCTGGGCTTTTGACTCTTCAGCAGCGTCCTTGAGCCTGTCGATTTCAGCGTCCTTGTCGTGGAGCTGCTGCATGAGAGCGTCCTTCTGAGCTACGATAGCCTGAGTCTCTTCCTTGTACTCAGAGAAGGACTTCTTGGTCTCGTCCCAGAGCTGTACGTAGTGCTGGGCGTCCTTTTCAAGCTGGATGTTCATGCTCTTGAGCTCATCCATTTCCTTGGCGCTCATTGCCTGTTCGCTGGCGATGTTTATCGCTGCGAGAATGGCGATATTCTGAGGGGATGCGCCTGCGGATTTGGCCGCGTCTGCGATTTCGTACATCTTGGCGTCCACGCGGGCAGCATGGCTGATGATGTCTTCCTTAGGAAGATCGCCTGAAATTGTGTACTCCTGTCCGTAGATCTTTACGTTTACTTTGTTGTTTTCCATGATGATTTCTCCTCAAACAGATATAATTTACATGTCTCTCAGAACAGCGTTCAGCTTCTCTTTAAGGTTCTGCAGAACGTTTTCGTGTACATCTGATACTTCCTTGTCGGTCAGAGTCTTGTTTCTGTCTCTGTATACCAGGGTGAACGCGACGCTCTTCTTGCCTTCCTCAACCTGCTTGCCTCTGTAGACATCGAACAGGCGGACGCTTTCGAGTATCTGTCCTCCCCTCTGTCTGATGACATCCTCTATGTTTCCGACTTCCATCGCCTCATCCACAAGCAGAGCGATGTCTCTTGATGTGGACGGGTACTTAGGAAGCGGTTCATATACTATTTCAGTGTTGGCCTTGCGCTCGATGGCTCCGAACATGAGCTCGCAGCAGTAAACTCTGACACCTTCAAGTCCAAAGGCCGCCGCGGCGTCAGGGTGTACCTCACCCATGATACCAAGCTCTTCGTAGTCTTCACCCGCAGCCTTCATGGCGTCGGATGCTTCCACAAGGACTCTGGCGCATCTTCCCGGATGGTACACTCCGTATTCTGACTCAGATACGAAGGAGAGCTTTCTTATGCCCATGCTGTCGAGCAGCTCCTCTATGATGCCCTTGAGCGTGAAGAAGTCGCAGCCTTTGCCGTACATTCCTATGCAGAGGGAATAATCCTCGTCAGGAAGCTTTTCAGGGCTGACAGGGTTATCCATGAAGGTATTTCCTATCTCGAACGCCTTGACCTTATCGATGTTTCTGGAGTAGTTCCTCCCCAGCACCTCCAGCATGTTCGGCGTAAGAACCGTTCTCATTACTGAAGTGTCCTCTCCAAGAGGATTTATGATCTTTACGAAGGCTCTCTCCCATGAATCCTCGCCTATTCCGATTTTATCCACGCCTGAAGGACTTACGAAGGAGTAAGTCTGAATCTCGTTGAGGCCCATGCCGCAGAGTGCTTCCCTGGCCATGTCTCTGAGATGTCTGGCGTATGGCATTCCCGCCTCAGTGTTGCCCTTAGGCAGGGTTACAGGCAGTTTATCGTAGCCGTACATTCTGGCGATTTCTTCTATGTAGTCTTCCTCTTCGAGGAGATCCTGACGGATTGTAGGCGGAGTTACTCTCATGATGTCGCCCTCACCTTCGACCTTGATTTCAAGGCCTTCCAGCATGGCTGTCATCTCTTCCCTCGTCAGTTCTATGCCAAGCACATAGTTGATTCTGCTTACTCTTACATCCAGGGTCTTCGCCGTTTCCGGATTCGGATAGCAGTCTACCTTGCCTTTGCATATCTTTCCTGATTCCGTTATCTCGATGAGTCTGCAGAATCTGTCCGCAGCCGCTTCCGACAGGTTCGGATCGATGCCCTTCTCAAATCTGGCTGATGCTTCTGTTCTCAGTCCGAGCTTCTTTGATGTGCTTCTGATGCTGCTTCCGAGGAAGTTCGCAGATTCCAGGATGACCGTCTTCGTATCGTCCTCGATTTCAGAGTTCAATCCTCCCATGACGCCCGCAATTCCGATGCTGCGCTCCGCGTCCTTGATCATGAGCATGTCGCCCTCGAGGGTTCTCTCATTCTCGTCCAGCGTTACGAACTTCTCTCCCGGCTGAGCATTCTCAACCACGATCTTGTTTCCGTGCACTTCCTTGATGTCAAAGGCGTGCATTGGCTGTCCGTACTCGAGCATTACGAAGTTTGTGAAGTCGACTATGTTGTTTATAGGTCTCATGCCCGCGAACATGAGGCGCTTCTGGAGCCACCAAGGTGACTGCTTGATCACTACGTCAGTGATGATTCTCGCCACGTAACGCTTGCAGCTCTCAGGGTTCTTTATTTCAACGGAAACGTAGTCTTCTGACGCTCCGTCGCCGTTCTCATTCTGTATCGCCGTATCCGGATAGCTGAATGACTTTCCGAAAGTCGCCGCGGCTTCCCTGGCCATTCCCACCTGTGCCAGGCAGTCAGGTCTGTTAGGAGTTATTTCA
>JAFRCM010000057.1 GCA_017404365.1 Bacillota bacterium | reverse complement strand
TATTATTTCTGCAGCCAGCTCATCATCTTACGCAGTTCAGCGCCTACTGAGCAGAGCAGGTGTGAAGCTTCCTTCTTGCGTGTTGCCAGGAAGCGCGCCTTTCCGCCGGCGTTGAATTCCTGAATGAATTCGGAAGCGAAAGTGCCGTCCTGAATCTCGGAGAGGACCTGACGCATCTCAGCACGGGTGTCTTCCGTGATCAGGCGCTTGCCTGTTCTGTAGTCGCCGTATTCCGCGGTGTTGGATACTGAGTATCTCATCTTGTCGAAGCCGCCTTCGTTGATCAGGTCGACGATCAGCTTCATCTCGTGGATGCACTCGAAGTACGCCATCTCAGGAGCGTAGCCTGCTTCTACCAGCGTATCGAAACCTGCCTTCATCAGCTCGGTTACGCCGCCGCAGAGAACAGCCTGCTCGCCGAAGAGGTCAGTTTCAGTTTCTTCCTTGAATGTAGTCTCCAGGATTCCTGCGCGGCCTGCGCCGATTCCTGAAGCGTATGCCAGAGCGTAGTCCTTGGCTTTGCCTGACGCGTCCTGATAAACAGCGATCAGGGATGGAACGCCTTTGCCTTCCAGGTACTGGCTTCTTACAGTGTGGCCAGGGCCCTTAGGCGCGATCATGATGACATCCAGATAGTCTGCAGGAATGACCTGGTTGAAGTGGATGTTGAATCCGTGAGCGAAGCATAGAACGTCGCCTTCCTTCATGTGAGGAGCGACCTGATCTCTGTAGACCTGCGCCGCGATCTCGTCCGGTACGAGCATCATTACGATATCGCCTGCTTCAGCAGCTTCCTCGATGTCCAGGATTTTCAGACCCGCTGCCTCTGCTTTTGCAGTATGCGATGAGCCAGGACGGAGTCCGACAACTACGTTGCAGCCGCTCTCGTTCAGGTTCATGGCGTGTGCGTGGCCCTGTGAACCGAAGCCGATGATGGCGATTGTCTTGCCGTCCAGCATTCCTAAGTTACAATCCATGTCATAGTATTTCTTGATCATTTCCGTTTCTCCTTTCGGTTGATACTTTATCTACTGTTTATTCTTCGCCCAGGCCTCTGTCACCGCGCCTCAGGCCGGTGATGCCTGTACGGCATACATCGATTATCTGATAGTTCTCCATCATGTTCATGAAGCCGTCGATCTTTTCGGATTCACCTGTGACCTCGACGATAAGACTCTTGTTCGACAGGTCGACGATGCGTCCGCGGTAGATGTCGACGATCTCCTTGATCTCGGAGCGTTCTTTCTTTGAAGCCTTGATCTTCAGAAGCAAAAGCTCTCTGTACAGGTCGTGCTCTTCCATGAGTGAGATAGAGTGGACGAATTCCTGCTTGGCGGTCTGCGTGAAGATCTGGTTGAACTTACGGTCGTCACCTGTGAGCACGAGGGTGATTCTCGTCAGCTTCGGGTCGTTTGTAGGTGAAGCTGTGAATGAGTCGATGTTGTAACCGCGGCGCGCGTACAGTGACGTCAGTCTCGCCGCAACTCCGGCCTCGTTTGTTACCAGCATGCTGAAGACGCCGGTTCTTTCGTTGTTTTCCATTTCGTCCTCCTATCCTATGATCATGTCCTCAACGGTTCCGCCCGCCGGAATCATCGGCAGAACGAACTCGTCCTTGGCGATGTGGCAGTCGATCCATACAGGCCTGTCGGTTTCTTTTAACGCTTTTGCAAAGGCATCAGCGAATTCGTCAGGCGTATTTGCCGAATATCCCTTGGCGCCGAAGGCCTCTGCCAGGGCAGGGAAGTTGGTCGCCCGTCCCGGGTCCGTGGAGGAGTGTCTGCCGTTGTAGAAAACATCCTGCCACTGATATACCATTCCGAGAACCTGGTTGTTCATGATTATTGTGATGATCGGCAGCTTCTGGCTGACGGCCGTGCACGCTTCGTTCAGATTCATGTGGAATGAGCCGTCACCGGTAAAGTGGATGATCCTGCAGTCAGGAAGACCGAAGGATGCTCCGATTGCCGCGCCGTATCCGAATCCCATGGTTCCGAGTCCGCCGCTTGTAATGAAGTGTCTCGTCTTCTCGTGCTTCAGATACTGGGCTGTCCACATCTGATGCTGACCTACGTCCGTTACATAGACCGTATCCTTGTCGGTCATGTCTCCGACCATGCTTATTATCTCGCTTGGGTGAAGGTCTGCGGCCGAGCTCTTCACATCGCCCGTCTTGGCCTTCCAGCCCATTGCCAGGCTGACCCATTCGCTGCGGTCCTTCTCCTTGATCTTAGGGAGAAGGGCTGTAAGGAATTCCTTTACGTCAGCCGTAACGCCGCAGTCGACGATGACGTTCTTGTTGATTTCGCTGGCGTCGATGTCCACGTGGATCTTCTGCGCGCGCTTGCCGAACTTCTCAGGGTTAAGGGCGACTCTGTCGCTGAAACGGGCGCCGAGAGCGATCAGAAGATCTGCTCTGTCCATGGCCTTGTTGGCTGCGATTGTTCCGTGCATTCCGCCCATGCCCAGGGAGCGCGGGTTGTCGTATCCGACGCATCCCGCTGCCATGAGTGTGTAAGCCGCAGGACAGTCTGCCTTTGCCATTAATTCGTTCAGCTCTTCCGCCGCGTCACAGGAAGCTACGCCTCCTCCGCAGTAGATTACCGGACGCTCAGACACGTTGATCATGTCCGCTACCTGCTGCACCTGTTCCTCTGTGAAGGATGGGGCAGGGTTGACAGGCAGTGGCTTGCCCGGCTTGTAGTTGATCGTCGCAGCTGTCACGTCCTTTGTGATGTCGACGAGAACGGGGCCTTTGCGTCCGCTGTTCGCGATTCTGAAAGCGTTGCGCAGGGCCGACTCCAGATTGTTTATGTTTCTTATAAGATATGTGTGCTTTGTGACAGGGATCGTGATGTTGGAGATTGCTACCTCCTGGAATGCGTCACGTCCGATGAGGTTGTCCGCAACGTTAGCCGTGATGGCAACCATCGGGATGCTGTCCATGAATGCGGTTGCGATGCCTGTCGTCAGGTTTGTCGCTCCCGGACCGCTCGTGGCGATGACGACTCCCGTCTTGCCTGTTGCTCTGGCGTAGCCGTCGGCCGCGTGGGAAGCACCCTGTTCGTGGGCTGTCATGACGTGATTGATCCTGTCAGAATACTTGTAGAGCGCGTCATAGATATTGAGAGCCGCGCCGCCCGGATAACCGAATACCGTATCGACGCCGTGCTCCATCAGAATTTCCATGACCAGCTCTGAACCGTTAAGTCGCATGATGTCTGTTCCTTTCTTATAATTATGTGCTGCTGCGCGCGATCAGTTCCTGCGCGCCTGCATGCACTTACGATTATATATGAACACAGAACAAATGCAAGCAGAAATATCGGAATTTTGTTACCAATCATAAAGAGTTTTTAAATTTATTGTTGACTATAAATAAAAAATCGTAAAAAATGCTGAAATGCAACATTGTTATTGATTTTGCGGCATATTTTTTGTTCATCTGTGTTGACTATTTGCGCTTAAACTGTTATTGTTCTTTTAATGTTTTTACTGCATTAGTTCTTTAACGAAGAGAGATAGGTTGCCTTTGCAGGCAACGAAGCGAGATGAGTATTTACTACGAGTACAGACAGAAACTGAAGACACCGGAAGAAGCGGTAATGGTTGTCAAGGACGGGGACTGGATCGACTACACGATTTCCCAGGGACAGCCTGTTCTGCTCGACGCCGCTCTGGCCAAGAGAAAAGGCGAGCTGAAGGACGTCAACTGCAGAGGTTATTTCATGTTTGAGCCTTTGCAGATCGTCGAGCAGGATCCGGAGCGCGAGAGCTTCACGTACCACAGCTGGTACACGGCCGGCATCGAGAGGAAGTACTGGAACAAGGGCCTCATCAGCCACACGCCGATGATGTACCGTAACCAAAGCAGCTTCTATCAGCTCGGCTACATCAAAGTCAACGTCGCCATGATGTGCGTTTCACCGATGGATGACGATGGCTATTTTAACCTGCACTTTGGAGTCGCTACGGCCAAGCCGGTCCTGGAAGCGGCTGATATTGTAATACTGGAAGTCAACGAACGACTGCCGCGCGTAAGAAATCTGCGCGAACGACTGCAGATGGGCATCGACGCGAACAGGATCCACATCAGTGACGTGGACATCGTAGTCGAAGGGGAGCACCACCCGATGGTAGAAATCAAGTCGCCTCCTCCAAGCCCTGAAGAAGTAGCCATCGCAGATTTCATCGCACCGGAGATCCCGGAGAGGGCTGTGCTGCAGCTGGGCGTCGGCGGAATGCCGAACATCCTGGGCGAGCACCTGGCCAAATCCGACATTCAGGATCTGGGTTGTCACAGCGAGCTGATAACGGATGCTTTCTTTAATCTGTACGAGCAGGGAAAGCTGACGAACAAATACAAGGAAGTATATCAGGGAAGAAGCGTATTCGGCATCTGCGCGGGAAGCCAGAGCCTGTACGACTGGCTGAATGACAATCCGGAGTGCTGCGGTGATATGGTAAGCCATGTCAACGATCCGGCTGTCATCGGACAGCTTAGCAACGTAATAGCCATAAACGGATGCGTCAGCGCCGACCTGTACGGGCAGGTATGCTCGGAGAGCGTCGGAACGCGGCAGGTGTCCGGAACAGGCGGTCAGGTAGATTTTGTTGAGGGAGCTTACCGTTCACCGGGAGGCAAGGCTTTCCTGTGCATGAACAGCACATATAAAGATAAGGACGGAAATCTTCACAGCAATATCAAGCCGTACTTTTCGGCGGGGGATATCGTAACAACCCCGCGTTCCATGACTCACTACATAGTGACGGACCAGGGCAAAGTCAACCTGGCGGGCCGGAACACATGGGAGAGAGCAGAGCTCATGATCAGCATCGCTCACCCGCAGTTCCGCGAAGAGCTCATCAAGGCAGCTGAAGAGCAGGGTATCTGGAAGCTTTCCAACAAGAGATGAGCAAAGGCAATAATACAAAAGCAACAGTTGTATAATAGTACATTAGTTCTTTTGAATACAGACATAGACAGAAAAGAGGAAAAAATGGTAGATAAAACCTTCATGACGATGGACGGAAATGAAGCGGCCGCATACATGGCGTATCCGTTTACGGAAGTCGCGGCGATTTACCCGATTACACCATCATCGCCTATGGCGACCCTTACAGACAAGTGGTCGGCGCAGGGCAGAAAAAACATGTTCGGTCAGACTGTAACACTCACGGAGATGCAGTCAGAGGCCGGAGCCATCGGAGCAGTACACGGAGCGATTCAGACAGGAGCGCTGACGACAAGTTACACGTCGTCACAGGGTCTGATGCTGATGATCCCTGTCCTGTACAGGATCGCGGGCGAGAGACAGCCGGCAGTACTGCACGTGGCGGCCAGAACAGTAGGAACACATGCCATGAGTATCTTCGGAGATCATTCGGATGTAATGGCATGCAGAGATACAGGCTGGGCGCTCTACTGCACGGGCAGCGTGCAGGAAGTCGTTGACCTGACGCCGGTTGCGCATCTGGCTGCCATGGAAGCGAACATTCCGTTCATGCATTTCTTTGACGGTTTCAGAACGTCCCACGAGATCAACAAGGTCGAGATTCCTGACATGGATGAAGTAGTCGCTCTCATGGACAAGAAGTACGTCAAGGCCCACAAGGACAGAGCGCTGAATCCTGAACATCCGACTCTTAGAAATACAGTACAGAACCCTGACGTGTACTTCCAGGTCCGCGAGGCGAACAATCAGGACTACACAGATCTTCCGGACATAGTCGAGAAGTACTTCGTACAGATGAACTCCCTCACAGGCAGGGACTACAGACTCTTCAACTACTACGGAGATCCTGAAGCGACTGACATCATAGTCGCCATGGGCTCAGTCACAGGCGCGATCCAGCAGACAGTCGACACCCTCTGCGCTGAGGGCAGGAAGGTCGGATTCATTCAGGTCCACCTGTACAGACCGTTCTCCGAGAGACACCTCTTCAAGGTGCTTCCTGATACATGCGAGAGAATCGCGGTACTCGACAGATGCAAGAACATGGGCGATCTGGGAGAGCCTCTCTACCAGGATGTCTGCACGGCATTCCTGAAAGCGGGCAAGACTGATATCAAGATCATCGGAGGACGTTACGGACTGAGCTCCAAGGATACTGACCCCGCACAAATCGCGGCGGTATATGAAAACCTGGCTGCTGCTGAGCCTATCGAAGGATTCACCATCGGAATCAATGACGACGTTACACACAAGTCACTTCCGGTCAAGGAGTTCCACATCGTAGGCGACGATTTTGTAAGCTGTAAGTTCTGGGGTCTCGGCGGCGACGGTACTGTCGGCGCCAACAAGAGCACCGTTGACATCATAAACAACACGACCGACATGTACGGTCAGGCTTACTTCGAGTATGACGCCAAGAAAACTCTGGGAACGACCAAGTCCCACCTGAGATTTTCGAAGACGCCTATCAGAAGCTCCTACTACGTCAAGTGGGCGGACTTCGTCGGATGCCACAACCATCACTACATCAACGAATTCAATGTGGTGGATGAAATCAAGCCGGGCGGATCGCTTTTGCTTGAGTGTCCGTGGGAGCTCGAAGAAGTAGGGGAAAATCTCTCGCCGAAGGTAAAGAGAATCCTCGCTGAGAGAAACATAGATTTCTATATTATCAACGCGACGAAGATCGCGGAGGAGATAGGGCTGGGAAGCCACAAGAACACAATACTCCAGGCGGCGTTCTTCACGATACGCGAGGTAATTCCTAAGGCGCAGGCCATCACGGAGATGGAAAACGCCGTAAGAAAGAAATACAAGGCCAAAGGCAACAAGGTCGTCAAGATGAACATCCGCGGCATCGAGGCAGGTGTAGAAGGATTCAAGAAGGTAAACGTGCCTGCTTCCTGGGCGGACTGCAAGGACGAACCGGAAAAGACGACAGACAACCCTTGGATCATAGACAATGTAGTTAAGCCGATAGACAGACAGGTCGGAGACGATCTTCCGGTCAGCATCATGAAGCACCTCAAGGACGGTCACATCGACATGGGCCTCACAAGATACGAGAAGAGAGGACTTGCCGTTCACGTTCCTGTGTGGGATCCGGACAAGTGCAACCAGTGCAACAGATGCTCCTTCGTATGTCCTCACGCTGTAATCAGACCGTTCCTGCTCAATGAAGCGGAGGCGGAGGCAGCTCCTGAAGGATTCGACATGGCGCCACTGCGCGGGTACAAGTCAAAGGGCGGAACTAAGTACCAGTACAGTCTTCAGATTTCGACCCATGACTGCACGGGATGCGGATCATGCGTACCTGTATGCCCTGCAAAGGAACCGGCGATCAAGATGGTTCCTGCTCATCCGACAGAGCAGGATCTAGTGAACTGGGATTACGCGATGAACCTCTCGGACAAGGGCGATCTGTTCGCGCCTTACTCAATCAGAGGAAGCCAGTTCAGACAGCCTCTGTGTGAGTTCTCGGCCGCGTGCGCGGGATGCGGAGAGACTCCGTACGCCAAGCTTCTCACTCAGCTCTTCGGAGACAGAGTGTACTGGGCGAACGGCACAGGCTGCTCGCAGGCTTGGGGCTCGGGAATGCCGGGTATCCCTTACTGCCTGAACAAGAGAGGACACGGCGTAGCCTGGACCAACTCGCTGTTCGAGAACAACGCGGAGCTGGCTCTCGGCATGTACCTGTCCGTCAAGCAGCAGAGAGAAAGACAGAAGGAACTCGTAAAGAGATATCTTGAGATGGCGGGCGGAAACTCCGTAGCGTACGAGTGGCTCGACACCTACGAGGATCTCGAGGCCAACAGAAACGCGACAGACCTCCTCATCGACGAGATGGAGGAAGTCGTAAGAGGCGACGTCAAGCAGGCGAACGCCATGGAAGAAGACTTCATCGAGCTAACTGAAGAGATACTCGAGCGCAAGGACTATCTGGCAAAGAAGAGCTTCTGGATGTACGGCGGCGACGGCTGGGCTTACGATATCGGCTTCGGCGGCCTCGACCACGTAATAGCGACAGGCGAAGACATCAATGTTTTCGTTATAGATAATGAGGTTTACTCCAATACGGGCGGACAGTCTTCAAAGGCAACCCCGCTCGGCGCGGTAGCTGAGTTCCAGGCTTCCGGCAAGAAGAGCAGAAAGAAGGATCTGGCCCAGATTCTGAAGACCTACGGCAACGTATACGTGGCCACAGTCGCCATGGGCTATGACTTCAACCAGCTCCTCAAGGCAATCAAGGAAGCTGAAGAGCACAAGGGACCGTCTGTCATCGTTGCCTACACTCCTTGTACGGTTCACGGCATCAAGGCCGGAATGCAGAACGTTCAGGAAGAAGTCAAGCGCGCGGTACAGTCAGGTTACTGGCCGCTCTACAGGTACAATCCTGACATCACAGACGGACCTAAGATGCACGTCGACTCCAAGGAAGCTACAATACCTTATGAGGAGTTCCTCGACGGCGAGAACAGATACGCGGCTCTGAAGATCACCTTCCCGGACAACGCGGAGAGGCTGTTCAAGGAAGCCAGCGACGACGCCCTTGATAAATACAAAGCATTCAAGCGGCAGGAGGAAGAGTAAAACATGGCAAAGATTACAGGAAATGAACTTCTGATCAGAGCCCTCCGGGAAGAAGGCGTTGAGAAAGTATTCGCTTATCCCGGAGCGACAGTAGTAGGCATTTTTGATGAGCTGGCCAAGCAGGATGAGGTCGAGCTCATCTTGCCGCGTCAGGAGCTGGCGCTGGTTCACGCGGCTGAAGGTTACGCGCGTTCAACCGGAAAGGTCGGCGTTTGCATCGCGACCAGCGGTCCGGGAGCGACGAATCTGGTAACGGGAATCGCCGACGCGAATCTGGACAGCGTGCCTCTCGTGTGCTTCACGGGACAGGTGCCGTTCGATCTCATCGGAAATGACAGCTTCCAGGAGGTCGATATCGTAGGCGTCACAAAGAACATCTGCAAATACTCGGCGATGGTCCACAACCGCGGCGAGCTGAACAAGATGGTGAAGGAAGCCTTTTACATTGCGTCCACCGGAAGACCGGGTCCTGTTCTCATCGACCTGCCAAAGGACGTCATGGAGACTCTCGGAAGCGACATCTATCCGGACAAAGTCAACCTTCGCGGCTACAAGCCGCCGACGACGGTCCACGCCGGACAGATCAAGCGCGCGGCTGAGATGATTCAGAAG
>JAFRCM010000056.1 GCA_017404365.1 Bacillota bacterium | reverse complement strand
CTTTCGGAGCGCTCGCTGTCTATATTTCGGATTATGAACACGCTGACGCGACCGCCGAAGCGGCCATGAAATCCACTGCGGACGTGAATGTGCTCGCAAAGGATGACTGGGTCGAATTCAGACCGGCTGACGCAGCCGTCTTGGATGCGGCTGACGCGGCGAAGGACACCGGCATAGTCTTCTATCCCGGCGGCAAAGTCGAGTACACGGCGTACGATCCGCTCATGCAGGACTATGCGGAGAATGGATATGTATTCGCGGTCGTCAAGATGCCGTTCAACCTGGCAGTGCTTGACGCCAACGCCGCAAAAGATGTCAAAGAGGCGCACCCTGAGATCACTCACTGGATCATCGGAGGCCACTCGCTCGGCGGCGCCATGGCGGCCAAGTACGCAGCCATTTCCGACTTCGACGGACTCTTTCTGCTCGCCGCCTACTCTACGACCGACATGTCCGACAAGGATATTGCCGTCGTATCAATATATGGCGACGCTGACGGCGTGCTCAACATGGACGATTACGCCGCGAACAAAAAGAACCTCCCTCCTGACACGATCGAAAATGTCATAAAGGGAGGCAACCATTCACAATTCGGTTCCTACGGTCTGCAGGAGGGCGACGGCAAAGCCGCCATATCCGCTGATGATCAGCGCGAACAGACCGTCCGCTGCGTGACCGAAAACCTCAAGTGAGGCGTGACCGAAAACCTCAAGTGATGCCGATTGAAAAAGGCTGCCGGAATGGCAGCCTTTCTTTTATTTCGTCTTCAGCTTGCTTAGATAATCGTAGGCTTTTTTGAGATCCACTTCGCCGGAGTGCTTGTCAGGCACGCTGCCCGCGAAGTATGAGAACGACTGTGGCGCAGGTTCCGTTCCAACGGACTCCGCTTCATATTTTACCTTATCCTGCATGTCATAGACCTGAACGTGGAGCGTCTGCGAGTATGCCTTTGTACCGCTGGTGTAAACGCCTGTCCTGCTGTATGTCGGATAGATGTAGACGAAGGTCTGGTAATCACCGACTGAAGCCGGAACCTTTATGCCTTCTTTTGAAGGCTCCAGAATCTTAACGTCTCCAATGGTGCTGTATACCTTCTTATCGCTCCAGTCGTCCATGCCCGGATCAGCCACGTAGATCAGCGACTTGCCGGTGAGCACCGCCTCGCCGTCTTTTTTGCTGTACTTATCGCACTCTTTGTAGACTTCATCTACGTCATCTTCAAGAATCTGCGCAAGCAATTCAGCCGCCTGTTCATCCGTGATGCTCGGTGTCTCGATTTCTGTCACCGCAACCAGGTTTTCCGTACCCGCCGTTCCCGGCGCATTGACTTGCAGCTTCGGATTGAGATACTGCACTTTCTTGATGAACGTCTCACCGCCGGCCGTAAGTTCATATCCGGTTTCAGGATAGATGAACAGCGTCTTCAGGTTTTCCGTGTTCCCAAATTCCCATATGCCGTCGTCATCGTTCGAGAAATAATCGAAGCTCTTCAGCTCTGGCGTCTCTTCACCGGACTCGTTAGTGGATGCTTCAGTGCTGTCCATGCTGCTGGTACTGTCGGTACTGTCGCCGTTCAGATACGGATTGTCTTCAGTCACCGCCGCAAGCGGATCCTTCTCCTCAGTCGCGCTTTCCGAACCCTGGACTTCAAGCGGCGGGACAAAGGTGAGCGTCTCAATGCCGCTAAGCTTGCTGATACCATTCATGCGCAGGTTGTACTCATCTTTAACGAACTGCACATCCTTGATTTTACTGAGTGCCTTGAGCTCCTTATCGCTGTAATCCCAGAACACATTGCAGTTCGTATCGAGATACAGCTTCTCGGTCTTATCCGCAAGGGCAATCCATCCGTGATTGGCATAATCCAGAATCGGATAATTCAGCCCCAGCCGCTCCAGCGAATTGCACGGCAGCTTGCCGATTTTCTTAACAAGATTCTTCTCGTAATCGTCGCCCTTGGTTCCCGATAAACTAAAAATCAGGGTTCCGATATCCTCGCCGTCGACCGCTTCATAAAGTGCGTCGAACATAGGTCCCAGCTTGGCGCCATTCTCGATATCTATGACCAGCGTTTCGCTTTCCTCGTCATATTGGACATCGAACTGGCTGTCCACAGAAGTTCCTGTGTCGCTGCCAGCTTCTCCCTGAGTCAGGGCGGAAAGCGAGTCGTATGCCTTTGCAAGTGGAGATCCGCCGCATCCGCAGAGAGCGAACAACAGCACTCCGAGCAACAGAATGCCGATTACATATTTCTTCATGGTACACCTCCTTGCAATCACATGTTTTACTGCTTTTGCACTATTATAAACCAAATAGTTCGAATTGTTTATATTGTTTTAAAACTTCATCTCGCTGAACCATTCAATTTGCATTGGCATATTGCACTATCGCCTCAATTCCGTTAGAATATAGCACAGGATAAATTATAGGTATTTGGATGAAAAAACTCACGGAGGTTAACTATGGCACAGAAATATTGTTGTAAGGCATGCGATTACGTTTACAACCCTCAGAAAGGCGACCGCGAAGGCGGCATCGCTCCTGGAGTAGCGTTTGAAGATCTTCCTGAAAACTGGATCTGTCCGGAGTGCGGAGTAGGCAAAGAATACTTTGAGCCGGTTGGCGTTAATGAAGAGGAATAAGAACCGACATGTAGCGAAGATGGCGCGGCCGGTTCGGCTGCGCCGTTTTTATAATCAGGCAAAGGCAACCCGGCCTGTCACCCTCAGGCAAAGGCAACCCGGCCTGTGTCGGAAGAAAGGTTTGAAATGAAACAGGATGAAAAGAACAGGCTCCTTGACGGGCTTGTTCAGGAAATAAACAAGAATTACGAAGAGATCGATCTGCTGAACGCGCTGGACAAACCGCGTCTGCCGGACAGAGACAGAATCGTAACTATCATAAAGGCAATCAGAAGACTCATGTTCCCGGGATACTTCGGGCAGCACTCATTCGATAAGGCCAACTCTCACTACTTCGCCGGCGAGATGCTCAGCTCGATCATCGAGGAACTCAAAAAGCAGATTATCACCGCTTTCAGTTACAATGAAAAGGCGGACCATCGGGATCCTGAGATCGTCGACAGAGCCGAGCGCATCAGTTACGACTTCGCGGCGCAGTTCCCAAGGATCCAGAGAGTGCTCATGACCGACGTGCAGGCCGGCTATGACGGCGACCCGGCGTCTCTCAGCAAGGAGGCAATCATCTCCTCCTATCCGGGACTCAACGCGATCTTCGTCTATCGAATCGCTCATGAACTCTATCTAAGAGAGGTGCCGTTCATCCCTCGTATCATGACGGAGTATGCCCACTCGAAGACAGGTATCGACATCAACCCTGGCGCTACCATCGGCGAATACTTCTTCATCGACCACGGAACAGGTGTCGTTATCGGCGAGACTACGGAGATCGGCCGGAATGTAAAACTCTATCAGGGCGTAACTCTCGGCGCGCTTTCGACGCGTCAGGGCCAGCTCCTGGAAGGAGTCAAGAGACACCCGACCATCTGCAACAACGTAACGATCTACTCCAACGCGTCAGTCCTTGGCGGCGAGACGGTCATCGGAGCCAATTCGACCATCGGCGGCAACGCCTTCATCACGGAATCGGTTCCTGCAAATACAAGGGTAAGCGTCGAAAGTCCCGAGCTCACTTTCAAAGGCTGGGACTGGGAACAGAACGACGACGAATACTTCGACTGGAACATTTAAGCCACGCGCTTCAGCTGCACGACGCGGCTGCACGGCGCGGCTGCATTACGAATGCAAAACGGCGGTCATCCCGACCGCCGTTTTTTTGTTGTCACCCCTTCGTTATCTCCTGTCGTCGTCTTTGTATCTCGCCGCAAAGTCCGCCTTGATCTCCACATCCCAATCGTCATTGATCTGCTTCTTTGTTCTCAGGTTCGTGACCGCATTGTTGACTGAGTCGTAAACAAGACCTGTGCCTACTCCATCGTGCATGTACCTGACTGATCTGTCTGAGCGGAATCCCATTCTTCCGCCTTCCGCCACTGCATCGATGTTGGCGCCCAGGAACAGGAACTCCCATCCGTACTTCTCCTGTTCTAATTTGACCATTCGCCTGATGTCTTTGTAGCTGTACTCGCGGCTCGCGTTCTCGTAACCGTCAGTGATTACCACGAACACAACATTCTCCGCTCTCTCTTCCTCAGGCAGATGTCTCTGAACGTTTACGGTCTTTCTGATCGCCCTGCCAAGAGCGTCCAGAAGCGCTGTCGTCCCTCTTGTGTAATACTCGTGTTCAGTCATCTCACCGATCTGATTGAGGTCGAATCTGTCGTGGAGCACTTCGTACCTGTTGTCGAACAGGATTGTGGTTACTTTTGCCTCCCCTTCTTCCTCTTTCTGCTTTTTGATCGTCGAGTTGAACCCTCCGATCGTATCGCTCTCGAGACCCGTCATGGATCCGCTTCTGTCGATAACAAAAACCATCTCTGTCATTCCTTTTTTCATGATGATACCTCCTTTTCTCAGCTGCCTTCAGCTATCAGTTTCCCTTTGTTGGTACCATCATAAACTACCAGAGATGGTTCGTGGTCGCATGCCATGCGACATCGCAGATTGCTTTTGCTTATCTATTTGTACTGCCCGTACTCGTTGCACGGTCCTTCCAGATCTTCAGGTGTAATGAGCTGCAGCTGCTCATCGGACACTTCTTCCAGCGCCGCCAGTCTGTCAGCCTGAACACCAATGGCTTTTTCGAAGATGTTTCTTACCATTCTCGCGTTGCCGAAGTTCTCATCGCGCGCTTCGTACATGGCGTCGAATTTCGTCCTGAGCATGATTTCAGTTTCCTCATCTATTTTGTAGCCGTTCTTTTTGCAGAAGGACTTGAATATGCCGAGCAGCTCCTCGCCGGTATAGTCCTTGAACTCGAAGTACTTGTTAAATCTGGATGAGAGTCCCGGATTCGAATCTATGAACTTGTGCATGAGCTCAGTGTAGCCCGCGACGATTACGACGAGCTCGTCCCTGTGGTCTTCCATGGCCTTGAGGATCGTCTCGATCGCCTCTGCGCCGAAGCTGCCCTCCTGATTGTCAGCCAGCGCATAAGCCTCATCAATGAAAAGCACTCCGCCCATGGCTTCCTGGATGACTTTCTGCGTCTTGATCGCGGTCTGTCCTACATAACCCGCAACCAGACCGCTCCTGTCGACCTCGACCATCTGTCCCTTAGGCAGAACGCCGATCTGGTAATAAAGCGACGCGATAAGACGGGCGATGGTGGTTTTGCCTGTTCCCGGATTTCCGGTGAACACGAGATGGTACGACATCTTCGTCTTGCTCATGCCGCGCTCTTCTCTGAGCTTTGCGATTTTGATGAAGTTCATGAGGCTGCGGACGTCGCTCTTGATGTTCTCCATGCCGATGAGCTCATCCATCTCAGCAATCAGCTTGTTCAGTTCCTCTTCGCTCCTCGGCGTCTCCGGCTCCTTGACCTCGGTCTTTACTTCTTCCTCGAACTCCTTCGGGCCGCCCTTTGGCTTTTTCTTTGCCAGCTCTTCCAGTTCTTTCTGGAAGTCATCGAGCGAGCTCATAAGCGGATCCTTGCTCGGATCCAGCCCGTCCGACACCGGCCCTGTGTATATAGGTCCCGGACCGTTCCCTGAGCCGCCTGCACCGCCTGGGCCTCCCGATCCGCCTGCGCCTGAACCGCCGCCCGAGCCGGAATGCCCGGTGAATCCCGCGACACTGCCGAGCAGCTCATCCATCGCGCCAAACACAGGGCTGAGCAGTCCGCTGTATCCGCTTGACTTGCCTGTCTTATAGAAGGTGTACATTATCCTCTGGACTTCGTTCGCTTCCTCGAGCGTAAAATCGCCGTTGATCTCCGCCAGCGCGACGAGCAGGCTGTTGAAGCCGCTTATGAAGCTCGCAGTCTCCTTGTCGCTCCCCGCCATGTTCTTGAAGAACCGCGGAACGTCCGGCCCCTGGACTTTGCCTTTGAATGAATCCATGACCGTCTCGACCTGCTGCTGCGTATAGCTTTTGCCTGTAATCGCCTCCAGTGCCTTTGCGTAGTCTTCCTCGTAGGTGTTGTTCTTTCCCCAGATCCTGACCGCGCACTCCTCCGTGTAGTGCTGGAATTCCTTCTCACTGCCGGCGAAATCGGCTGTCAGCTGCTCAAGTTTCCTGTAATCTTCTTTTAACTGTTCAAACTTGTCCATCGTAGTTCCTTCTTATCTCTTCGAGCTGTATTTCTACAAATATGGTTTCCGTATCTGCCTTATTATACTATGCTTTCCCTTCATATGCTCAAACTTTTCGCAATCTATGCAAAGGCAGGCGGCCCGTGTAGGTCTTATTTGCATTTTTCGTAGGTCTTTGGACCTATAAGTTTTCGCCATAAGACCTAT
>JAFRCM010000009.1 GCA_017404365.1 Bacillota bacterium | reverse complement strand
GTTCTACCTGAAGATGGTCACCATGGCCCTCCAGGACGCCAGTTTTGACCAGCTGAAGGACGCGATCGACGCCGGCGATTTTGATGCCGCATTTGAAAAAGCCCACTCGCTCTAAGGCGTCCTGGGCAACGTGGGACTGACTCCTCTCTTCGATCTTACTTCGGAAATCACCGAGGAACTGCGCGCGCGCAAGGAGCTCGATTACTCGGATTATATGGATGGGATCTTCGCCGAACTGGAGAAGTTCCGCAACCTTTAACGCGCCGCCATCACTTATTTCTGCAGCACTTCCGCCAGCGTGCGCATGAGCACGTCGACTTCGATTGGCTTGGAAACATGCGCCTGCATGCCCGCCCTCCGGGCGGCTTTTTCATCTTCTGCGAAGGCATTCGCCGTCAGGGCGATGATCGGTACGCTGGCCAGCGCCTCGTTCTCCATGGCCCGGATGTTCTTCGCGGCCGTATATCCGTCCATGACAGGCATCTGAATGTCCATGAGAATCGCGTCGTAATAATGCGGTCCGCCTTCTACGAGCATGTCGATGGCAATCTGCCCGTTTTCTGCTGTCTCAAGCGTACACCCGGCGTCCTTCAGGAGCATCGTCACGATTTCTCTGTTAACCTCGTTATCTTCAACAACCAGCAGACGTTTGTCTGAAAAATCCATGTTAAGGTCAGACTGATCTTTTTCTTTAGCATCATCCTGCGTTCCGCTTTCGACAGCCTCCGCTGTAGTCTGCTCAAAGGTCAGATGCACGATAAATTCCGTGCCTTCTCCAGGCGCTGTAGTTACGTCAATGGTGCCTTCCATAATATCCGTCAAGTTCTTGACGATTGCAAGGCCGAGTCCGGTTCCCTGAATTCCGCTGTCTGTGGAAGAACGCTCACGTTCAAATGCCGTAAACATCTTTTCGGCAAACTCCGCCGACATGCCGATTCCGCTGTCTTTGATGCGGAAGTCGTAAGAGCCGTCTGTCGTTTCTTTGATATTCACCTCTATGCTTCCGCCTTCCGGCGTAAACTTGTAAGCGTTGCTGATTATATTCATGAGGACCCTGTTGAGATTCCGCCTGTCGCAGAGAACATACGGATTTCGGATCCCTGAGGTATCCACGGTAAATAGAATTTGCTTTTGCGCCATCTGCTCGCTGAAGAGCTGCTCCAGACTGTCTGAGGCATTTCGCAGATCCACCGGCTCGTTGACGTGATCTACCATGCCGCTTTCAATACGGCTCATCTCCAAAAGGTCATCGATCATGCCAAGCATCTGCTGGTTGGACAGATGAATCTTGGAGAGATACTCCTTTACATCCGGATTCGTTTCTTCTTTCATTGCCAGGTTCGTATAGCCTACAATGGCGTTCATCGGTGTACGGATGTCATGAGACATGTTGAACAGGAACTGACTTTTAGCCAGATTTCTCTGCTCTATCTCTATCTTTTCCCTGGCAATGTTTTCGTGCCTTTTGCGAGTCAGATTCTGGACGTACAGCATAACCGCCAGTCCTACGAAAATTATCACCATGGCGACGATGCCGTTCCGCAGGACGAAGTGCTCAAGCTGCGAGTTGCCGCCCAGTTCCATGATACGCTTGCCAAACCACATGAAAACAGAATAGAGCAAGAGCACGAAGAGCACAATGCCGGACGGCGTGATTCCCGTGTACTCCGTAAGCGGTGTGCTTCTCACCGTCCGCCAGTAGAACATGAATCCCAGGAGGCACCATAACGCCAGCAGCAAAAATGCCGGCGCGCCCATGGCTTCGAGGGCCGTGAGCTGCGGTATGAGTTGTATCGCTGCAAAGGCAATCGTAATTACGGTGCCGATGATGCCCGACGCCATGATCCATCTGTTATTGTAACGTCTGGCCATCTTCAGGGCGGACGCGGATGTGTAACCGAATCCAATGACCGCACCCAGAGACGTCAAATCTACGAACCAGTTGAGCGCATTGCGGCCAAGGAATGAAATAAGAACAGAAATCATCATGATAAAGACGATACTGTTGAATGTTCTGTTGAATTTCGCTGACAGAATGTTGTCTTCAGCCATGGTCGACAGCATCCTCAAGGTCGCTCTGTATGCGCCGATTATGCCTGTCAGGATGGCGGCAAGCGCCGAGATGCCGATGATGACAAGTCCTTTGTCTCCCAGAATTGTCACGGCTGAGTTGAATGTCGGTACCGACATGGCGCCGTGCATCTCGCTCAGATCGCTGAAGTAACCTGACCAGGAGGTATACCCGTCCGGGACGGCGACAATACTGACGATGGCCATGGCGGTATACGCGAATCCCGCCATTATTATGGAGATGATCAGAATCCATTTGGTGTTCCTCATGGAAAAACTGAAGTGAGCGCTCTCCAATGAGACGACATCAAAACCGACGAAGGCCCACGGTGCCAGCAGCACGATGCTGAAGATACCAAAACCAGGGCTTAATCCTTGCGTGCCGAATGCACCGGCGACATCGCCCAGCGAAACGTGCGGAGCACAGGTGATGGTGATAAGCAAAATCCCCAGGAACAGGATGACTGCGAGAATGGTGTGCACATATTGCAGCACCGGTTTAGCCACGATGAACAGGATGCCGACAACCACAAGCGCGGCAACGGAGACCATAACCTCCCCCAGATATATATCCACACCTGCAATCTCATAAGACACGGCTCCCTGCAGCCTGGTTCCGAACAAGGTCCGGACGACGACGAACATTGCTGTGCCGTTCAGGAAGACAATGGTCAGATAGGAAAGGGTCAGAAACCAGGAACACAAAAATGCGTGGTCTCTGCCGAAGGCTTCCTTTGTATATGCGTAGACGCCTCCGGTCGTCGGCCGTTCCCGCATCAGGTAGATGTAGTTAGCCGCAATGATGAGGATAATAACCACGCTGATGGTCATGGCAATTATCGTGCCGATCGGTCCTGCCACAGGCAGGAAGGTCGTTCCCGGCATGACAAAAACACCCCAGCCGACCATGCAGCCGAAGGAGATTGCCCATATGTCTAGTGAAGAATAATACCTATCATACATAATATAACTATTATATCACACGCCGAACGGCCTCAAAGCACGAAAAAAGTGACTGCCGCCCGAACATGTTGAAATGTTCGGAGCAACAGTCACTTTCGTTTATTTATTTATGCTGCGGCTTCTGCCTCTTCCTCTTCGTCGTCATCGTCTCTGCGGAAGTTCGCGAAGATCGCTACGAGAACCTGAATCGCCAGAATGACAATCATGAGTACGGTCCACTTGTCAATCAGCTGCATCGGCAGAGTAATGTCCTCAGTGAGGATGAACGCTATTATCGCCCCGATCGCCGGAATGATGCTGGCGATTCTGAGCTTGCCTTTGCGCTGTACCTTTTCTTCTTCGCCTGTCTCTTCATCCTCTTCTTTTCTTCTTGTGAAGTATCTGATCAGCATGATGATCGAGAGGATTGCTGTCAGGATCGCGCAGATAAGGTTGATCAGCGCCCAGTAAGCCGCGAGCGTCTTAGGTGCCGCGTCATCTCCGATCGTAGTAGGGCCCGGATTATCAGCTATCATCTGAGCTGGTATTGCAGGTCCTGCTACTGCCGGGTTGCCGCCGCCAGCAGGGTTGCCTCCACCGCCGGCTGGAGGGTTGTCGCCGCCAGGCGTCGGTGTTGGGATCGGTGCCTCGGTAACTGTCAGCATGCCGTAAACCTTGGTGATATTATAGTTGTCATTATTGAACCCTTTTTCCTCAGCCTTGAACAGATCGAACGCTGAAGATGATACGCCTGTGCTTGTGAAATATTCGAAGGCGTTTTCGCTGCTTCCGACTTCAGTCTGCGAGCCTGTGATTTTGTACATCGGTTCCTCACCTGATACAAAACCATCACCGGAAACTGTAATGTCTCTGACTGGATTATTTCTCGTCAGGGCAGTTCCGTCATAAGCCTTTTCGGCTGACGCGGATGTTATAACAACGTCTCGCTTTGTAACTGTAAGCGTACCGTCAGCTGCTGTTATGAGGTAATTACCTACTGCTGCCGCAGTTCCTGCCGTGACTTCAACTCCGTCTACTTCAGCAATGACGTTCGGCTTTGTTCCCGCGTCCGTGATGGTGCTGTCAGCAGTCATGGCTACTGTAAACTTGTGCGCGTCGCCGCCCGCAAGTCCTTCCGCCTTGAAACCGCTTTCTGTCAGCGCGCTTCCGTCATACTTCTTGTTCGCATTGTTTGCCGTGATAGTGATCGATCTTGCCGTGATCGTCAGAGTTCCTGTTGCTTCTGTATTGATGTTCTTGAACTGATCCGTTACATCCGCGCCGCTTGCGTCAAAGATCTTGAATTCTGTTACAGCATTCTCTGCCTTCTCGCCTGCGCCAGGCGTGACGTTAGTAACAGTTCCGTCGGCGGCTGCTGTCCATGTGAATCCTTCAGGAACGCCGGTTACTGTGAAGTCGCCATGCGCAGTCTTTGTAAGCGGCGTTCCGTCATAGACCTTGTTGCCGCTTCCCGGTACTACTACGATTTCACTTTCGTTCTTCTTGATCGTCAGTGTGCCAGGCAGCAGAGCGATCGCATAGTTGGCAGTGTTTCCTCCGATTGCCACGCTGCCTTCCGTGATTGTAATAGGATAGTTTCCTGCTTTTACGCCTTCACCGGTGAGCGCAATTGCTGTGATGCTCTGACCGTCTACAAGTCCTTCGCCTTCAGCAGTATTTGTTATCTGATAATAAGGAGCGACCGCATCGCCTGCTGTAGCGTAAGTGATCTTGCTTCCGGTGTAAACATTGGACGCATTGTTTGCCTCGAGCGTAATCGGTCTGGCCGTGATTGTCAGAGTTCCGGTTGCGCTTGTATTGATGTTTGAGAACTGATTTGTTACATCCTTGCCGCTCTTATCGAAAATATTGAACTGTGTTACTGCATTCAGTTTTTTCTCACCTGCACCAGGCGTGACGTTGGTAACGGTTCCGTCAGCTGCTGCTGTCCATGTGAAGCCTGTCGGTACTCCGTTTACTGTGAAGTCAGCATGTGCTGTCTTCGTAAGCGCAGTTCCGTCGTAAACCTTGCTGCCGCTTCCCGGTTTTACTGTGATTGCCGCCGTATTCTGCGTGATAGTCAGCGTACCCGGCACATAGGTTACGGTATAGTACCCAGGGATTCCTGTGATTGCAGCCTGCTCGGTTTTAGTCAGATAATTCTTTACTGATACGTATGTGATTGATGGAGCTGGGCCAAGGGCAGTATTAATTGCTGCTGCATCGTCTGCCAGCGCGCCTGCCACTTTATACTCACCATTCAGCGGAGTTCCGTCGTATGACTTGCTCTTTGTCTCAGCAGTAATTGTCAGCGGTATCGTGTAGTATACATTGATTACATTTCCGCTTGCCTTGACCGTTATTGTCTGGGATGGATCATAGTTTTTAACGTTCAGCGTCTTCCCCTGATATTCAGTTTCAGGTTTTGCCGTGTACTCCCCTCCAAGCTGCTGGTCAGTTACCGTATCTGTTTTGAACGCTTCAGTCTTTCCATACAGATAGTGGTTAACTGTAACGTTGACCTTGCTCAGATCAAAGTAGAGCTTAAGAACTGTAGAACCATTGCCCTTCACCTTTGCTGACAGAGTGCTCTCGCTTTCATTCAGGGCGTATTTCCCGTTTTTTGTCTGAGCTTTATCAGCGTCGGTTGCACTGACAGTTGAGCCTGTCTTTGCCTGACGTGTTGCTGTCAGCGTCTCATCTTTCGTGTAGCCGGTTCCGTCTTCGTTCTGGTAATAGAACTCTACTTTATAGTTAACATCTTTCGCATTCCATACAGCGTACATGCCCTGATATGGAGTGTTCTCGTCGGCGAAGACGCCGGTTGCTGCCTTTTCATTACCGCTTTTGTCTTTGTATGTGTATGATCCGTTTGAGTACTTCACGTACACATCGCTTTCTCCCAGATTGTCGTATGTATATATTCTTTCCCCTTTATCATTTGTTTCAGGCTTCTTCGCCCAACCGATGAAGTCATAGCCTTCACGTGTTGGTGCGCTCTGAACATTGACCTTCTGGTTTATCGCAAGATCGTCGTCCTTATGAAGAATTCCTGCTTCACCATTAGTGTAGTTGTTATACCAATAGATATGTGTCGGCGTTGCGTCCTCGGCAGAGCCGTAGTGAGCGCGCAGCTGGACAGTGTATGTTTTTGTTGGTGCATTCGGATCGTCCGACTGCTGATCTTCAGGAATATCTACTTCCCTGGCGTCATCATAGTTGACAGTAAAGCGATCTCCCGGCAGCACGGTCTGGTTTGTATCAACATATTCTTTGCTATCGGCATCCCACTTCTGAACTACCCAGTGCTGGAACGCGAGCTGAGTCTCGCCTTCCGGCGCGACAGGTGCCTGACATGCAGGTTTTGCGATAGCCTGCGCCTGGTCTGAGTACTTGTTGCTGTCGGTAGGTGCGTCAGTGCCTTCAACCGTGTTGCCCTTGTTGTCCTTACCTATTGCGGTATATACAACATCGATTCCATCCGCGCCGTCAAGAATTCTGCGCCAGCTGGCGTACAGATCAACCTCGCCTACCGATCCCGGATATTTAGGATCAATCTCACTCTCTGAATAAAGCTTACCGTACTTACTAACGATCGTGTCATTCAGCGTGAACGCGTCAAAGTCCCATACCTTGCTGAGATTTGCCCTTGCGAACCACCCGATCAGATCGTACAGTTCACGGGTTCCGCCGACATTACCAAGCTTTTCTCCATTGTTGACATAGATAACGTCGCCGTTTGTTCCGTAATGACCTTCAGTGTTGCCATTAACGTATCTGAACGATTCATCACCGTCAGTCTGTGGATGCAGCGTCACTTTGTATTCTTTCAGTACCCACTTCGCATACACTTTGATGCCATCGATCGGCATTTTACCAAAGGTGTATTTCTGCGTGCACTTATCATCCGAGTACCATCCGAGGAAGACATATTTTTCTCCGTCGGAGATTTTGTCCGAAGGATCGTACTTATTATATTCGCTGACATCTGAACTGAATTCAATGGCGTATTCATCCTGAAGTGACCTCAGCGTGTTGGAGCTATTGTTCTTGATTACTGTGTGATCGCCGTTCTCATATAAACCGTCCATGAAGAGGATCGGGTAGCTCAGAGGATCATAGAAGTAATAGATTTCCCTGCCCTCTCTTGCTGTTACACCGTTATTCTCAGCATGTACTTCTTCATATCCTCTGTATGAAGGCGCGTGCTGATTGCTGTAATCTGAACCGGATCTTACGTCAATCTTTTCATAGAGGCCATATGAGTTGCCTTTGTATGTTCTTGTGTTGGCGTTTTCGTAGTTTTTGAGATAGATATAATAAGTATAATAATTCGGACGAGTATTATACTGTGCTACGAGATAATTGCCGTTTTCCGACTTGAGGTTTCCAAGGAGCTGCTCGTCCATAGTGGTGATTTTGCCCTTAACAGTAATATTTCCGCCATACTGTCCTGTTCTTGCTTTTGCTCCAGGCATCAGTATCCAGCTGTTAAAATAATTCTGGTCCGAGTTTCCCTGTTTGAAATCTGCGTACTTTGGCCACTTACTGCTTATATCTGCGCCATATTTGGCTGTGATAGAAGCGTAATAATATGTTCCATTATTAACTTTTCCGTCTCCGGTTCCGTCTGTACCCTTGCTCAGCGAACCGGTATATTCAGGTGTAAAGCCGCTTGGTGAGCCCCAGGTGTAAGCGGAATTGTTGTTATTGTGCGCGATCCGCCACTGATTTCCGCCGGTCTGTGCGCCGTAGTAGAACTTAAGAGTATATGTTCTGCGATCGAAGTACACGTTGAGTACGGATGTGCCGTCCGCCTTGACCTTGCCGTCTTCGCTGTTGGCTTTGCATTCTTTGTATGTGAATCCTTCACATGCTGTATTTTTATCGTCAGCGAAAGGAATGAACACATTCTGGCCGTTCACTTTGATTGTGGATGCTCCCACGTTTCCTGTGATGGCATTGCTCATTATGTAGCCCGTATCAACGTCTTCGATATTTATGGATTTTACGAAGTCATATCCGCCGTCCAGACTCTCTTCCCATACGAGTACTGTGAAGTCTGCCTTTGCGTTTTCGTTCCACTTGGCCCAGACATTTGTGGTCTCAGTGATAGGTTTTGTGCTGTCAAATTCTGTGCCCACGCCGCAGGCTGCATCCGTGTACCAACCGCCAAAGGAATATCCAGGACGATTCGGCGCACCATGCATGCCTGCCGTTTCAGGAGTTTTTTCAACTGCCACGAACAGCGGCTCTGTATATGATGCTCCGGAACCGTTCTCATTGAACACCAGCCAGTGACCGTAGGCGACCTGCGCCTTTACAGTGAGTGTGCGGTTAGAACCTGACAGGTCAAAATCAGTCAGGTCTACGCTGTCGCCATTATTGTACACAGGTGGGTGTGTGACTTCAGGATCCAGCTGCTTCCATCCGTCGAAGTTCGCAGCCTTGGTTTCATCATCCTCATCACTTCCTGTCACATAGTACGGTGTGTACGCGAACTGGAAAGTGTAAGGAATCGATTCTGCTCCGGCTTTGTAGAGCACCTCGTCTGTATGTATGGTAACTGCAAGCTCATCACGATAGGAAACGTGATATGCTTTGAAGACCATTGCATAAAGATCGATCGTGTCGCCGTCTTTAACTGTGTTTGTGTTCAGTTCTGAAGTGACCATATTGCGGACGCCGGCAATGTCGAGACCGTCCTCTGCGTCTTCGACATCAAAGTTTGCCTTATCGATCCACCCCTTGAAAACATCTCCTGCCTCCAGCTTGACGCCCGGATCATAAATGTTTGTGTTCATCTGCCCGGCGTTGAGCTGATTCAATGTCATGCTCATCGTCGCAATGGATGACCCGTCGGCATTATGGAAGTTTACAAACAGACGGGCGTCCGGATCAGGGTCGCCTTCAACAATGACATAGATTGAGAAGTCATCCGACTTGAATGTCGCCTTGCTTCCGGACACGCTGCTTCCGCCGACATTCTCTGCAGCGCCGTTATCCTTGATATGGACAACTCTGGCGTCATTCAGTCCGACGAACGCGTTGGACGTAAAAGTGACCGAAACGTTTTTCTTCGGTTCGATCTCCTTGCCGTCCTTATCATAGAATGTGATGTCGACTGCCTTGACGACTTCGCTCTCGCCCATCAGCTGCTCGACTGCGTTTTCAACTGAGCCTGCCGAAACAGCGGTAACCTTAACCGTCGCTCCTTCAGGAAGTGCTCCTTCAGGCGCGCTGATGTTTACCGTCACTCCGCCGGCAGATTTTGTAAAGGATACTGCAGGATATTTTTCTTCATCATCCGCTTCATCCTCTACTTCCTCAGTCTGTTCCGCATCCATCTGCTGATTATCCGCTTCGGTTGCGTCAGCATCTGAACCATCGGAATTGTCGTTCGATTCTTCTGCATCAGAAGAATCGGCATTACTTTCCTGATTGGAAGTCTTCGGTGCTTCCGTTGCAGGTTCGGTTGCCTTTGGTGCTTCTGTCGCCGGCTCGGTCGCCTTCGGCGCCTCTGTTGCCGGCTCGCTTTCTTTTGCTTCTACTGTCTGGGCTGCACTGTCTGTATTATCCAGGCCGTAAGCAATAATAGCCTGCGGACTGAAGCTGTATTGCACCAATACAACTAGAGCCAGCAGCAATGCCAGACAAAGCTTAATATTCTTGTTCATAGCTATCCTTTCCCCCCAGTTAATTGATTCTGGGATTACTCTCCAAAATCAACTTGCATCAAATGTGTAGACTTAAACAGATGCTTATTAGTAATGGCCTGATATGACTTGTTAGATTACCCCAATTATTTTGGCCGGGGTAATTGTACTACACACGATACTGCAATGCAAGTTAATTTTTTAACAAATTGTTGCTTTTCTGCACGATTTTTAAATGTTGTCATTCCGGTGCTGCCTTAATAGTCGTGCATTATCCACCGGTTCCGGGCAATACTCATCCTCATAACTTCGCTCCTTTCGTTATTACTACATTACTATCGTCATTAATAATTATTTGTCTTGTGACTATATAATAGTGGGTTTTCCGTCACAATTATCGTCACAATTTCAGGTTTTGTAGTCACCGCACACCGTAAAACCGTTGGCACACGCGACTCTTCCCCAACCCATTCTATAACCCTCTGCATCGGACAACCCGTCACAACACTCATGAATTGCGGTTATGCAAAGGCAATAAAAAAGAGCCGGTAAGCTCCGGCTCTGTTAATGCCATACATACTAAAACGGGAACCAACATGGTGTTGATTCCCGCCTTGCTTATTCAGTTCTTCAAATCTGTGCGTTCAGTTTTATGCTGTGGCATCCGCCTCTTCTTCGTCATCATCATCTTCCCTGCGGAAGTTCGCGAAGATTGCTACGAGAACCTGGATTGCCAGGATGATGATCATCAGGACAGTCCACTTGTCTACCATTTGCATCGGCAGGCTCATGTCCTCAGTGAGGATGAACGCTATTATCGCTCCGATCGCCGGAATGATGCTGGCGATTCTGAGCGCGCCCTTGCGCTGTACCTTTTCTTCTTCGCCTGTCTCCTCGTCCTCTTCTTTTCTTCTGGTGAAGAATCTGATCAGCATGATGATCGAGAGAAGTGCTGTCAGGATCGCGCAGATCAGGTTGATCAGTGCCCAGTAAGCAGTGATTGCCTTAGGCGCCGGTTCGTCGATGATCGTTGTCGGCGCCGGATTATCTACAATCGTCGCCGGTGCTGCAGGTGCAGCAGGTGCTGCCGCTACTGCAGGGTTGCCGCCCCCACCGCCTGGAGGGTTGCCGCCACCGCCACCTGGAGGGTTACCACCGCCGCCAGCAGGTGGTGTTGGTGTAGGCGCTGTAACTGTCAGCTTGCCGTAAACCTTGTTGACTTTGTAGTTATCCGCAATTGCAAACGATTTCACTACTCCGCTCATGGCCATCGCTACTGAGGAGTCCTTGAATATTACAGTGAACTCATTATCGCTGCTTCCGACATCTGTCTGTTTCCCTGTTATTACAATTGTTGGCTCGTCACCTTCTAAGAAGCTGTCGCCGCTCATCGTAATGTCAGTTGTCGGATTGTTTCTCGTCAGGGCAGTTCCATCGTATACCTTTTCGGCGCTGGCAGAAGTAATTGTGATGTTGCGCTTTGAAACTGCAAGTGTTCCGTTGACTGCTGTTATAAGGTAATTGCCAACTTTTACAGCAGTTCCTGCAGTGACTTTAACTCCGTCTACTTCAGCAATGACGTTCGGCTGCGTTCCCGCATTTGTGATCGTGCTCTCATCCGTCATCGTAACTTCGAAGGTATGTGGGTCACCGCTCTCAAGCGCCGTCGCTTTAAAACCGCTCTCTATCAGAGGGCTTCCGTCATACTTCTTGCTCGCGCTGTTTGCCGTGATTGTTACGCCCTTAGGGTTGATCGTCAGTGTGCCCGGCAGGAGCGTAATCGCATAGTTCTCGGTATTGTCTCCAATCGCCACGCTTCCTTCGGTGATCTTGATCGGATACGTATCTGCTGCAATGCCTTCACCAGTGAGTTCGATCGCAGTGATGCTCTGGCCATCTGCCAGTCCTGTATCCTTGCCCTGATTGGTTACTTTATAATACGGCTTCTGCGCATCGCCTGCTGTAGCGTACGTGACTGTGCTTCCCGTGTAGTAATTGGATGCATCGTTTGCCTGAATCGTGATCGGTCTGGCCGTGATCGTCAGAGTTCCGGTCGCGCTCTTAGTGATGTTCGAGAACTGAGCCGTTACATCTTCACCGCTCGCGTTGAAGATCTTAAACTCTGTTACAGCATTTACTGCCTTCTCACCCGCGCCAGGCGTGACGTTAGTAACAGTTCCATCGGCTGCTGCTGTCCATGTGAAGCCATCAGGCACGCCTGTTACTGTGAAGTCGCCATGCGCTGTCTTCGTAAGCGCTGTTCCGTCATATACCTTGCTGCCGCTTCCCGGTACTACTACTATTTCGCTCGTATTCTGAGTAATCGTCAGTGTGCCCGGCTGCAGCGTAATCGCGTAGTTAGCGGTGTTGCTTCCGATTGCTACACTTCCTTCAGTGATTGTAATCGGATAAGTATTTGCTTCTACGCCTTCACCAGTAAGTGCGATTGCAGTGATGCTCTGGCCATTTGCCAGTCCTGTATCTTTGCCCTGATTGGTTACTTTGTAATACGGTTCCTGCGCATCGCCTGCTGTCGCGTACGTGATAGTGCTTCCTGTGTACTCATTGGTCGCATCGTTTGCCTTGAGCGTGATTGGTCTTGCCGTGATTGTCAGAGTTCCGGTTGCGCTCTTAGTGATGTTCGAGAACCAATTCGTTACATCATTTCCTTCCGTATCGAATATCTTGAACTCTGTTACAGCGTTTACTGCTTTCTCGCCCGCGCCAGGCGTGACGTTAGTAACAGTTCCATCGGCCGCCGCTGTCCATGTGAGCCCTGTCGGCACGCCTGTTACCGTGAAGTCATCATGTGCCGTCTTCGTAAGCGCAGTTCCGTCATAGACCTTGCTGCCGCTTCCCGGTACTACTGTAATCGCAACATCATTCTGTATTATTGTCAGCGTACCTGGATTATAGGTTATATTGTAGTTGCCAGTGCTTTGTCCGACGGCTGCATTTGATGGAACAATTGCGTTCGTGTAAACGTTAACATCAGTCTCGCTTCCGGTAAGCGTTATGCTAGTAAGGGCATCGCTTCCCTTCAGGCCATCAACTGTTACGTAAGTATCAAGACTACCCGTATGTATTCCTGCCGGTCCCTGAGCCGATCCGTTGTATTTGTAAGTCTGCGGCTTGGCTGTAATTGTCAGCGTTGCCTTGTTAATTATCAGTTTGCCCGCTACTTTTGTGATTGTGTAGTAAGAAACTGCCTCCTGTCCATGACTGATAGTCGGATCTGCGGTAAACGAACCGGTATATGTTCCCTGATTTGTTCCCTCCGCACGGCTGTAGTTAAGTGCACTGACCGTGTCGTCCTGTAACAAACCAGTAACTGTTACTACCTTGTTGCCTTGATCATCTGTTTCGTCTATGGACGCACCATAACCGTACTGCAGGCTCCCTGTGTATGTAGCCGTTTTATCAGCCACGCTAATCGTCAGCGGCATCGTGTAGTAAATTGTGATTACAGTACCGCCCGCAGCAACTGTAACGTCTGTATAGTCTTCCGCCTTTGTATCGACTGTCAGAGTTTTTCCCTGATATGTAGATGCAAAATCTACTACTGTATATTTGGAGCCAACCAGCTGCTCAGCTGTCACATCATCCTTGACCTTTGTTGTTGTCCCCTTCAGATAGTGATGCACCGTTATCTGGGCATTGTTCAGGGAGAAGTAAACCTTCAGCACCGTGCTGCCATTGCCTGCAACTTTAGCGGTCCAATCTGCGTTCTTTGATTCGTCTAATACGTATTTAGTTGGATCGTTTGGTGTCTTATCTGCATTAGTGACAGATACTGTTGAACCCGTCTTTGCCTTGCGTGAGGTATCCTTTAACGTAGGTGTGGTCGGATATGTACCATCATCATTCATGTAATAGTACTCTACGGTGTAGTTAACATCCTTCGCCTTCCATACAGCGTACATGCCTTCATATGGCTTCGTCTCGTCTGCAAAGACCTTTTCTGCGGACTTTGTTCCGCTAGAATAAGTTTGCGTATTGCTCTTATATGTAAGGAACAAATCTTCCTCAGTCAGATTTGGATATGTATAAACCGTGCTGCCGCCTCTGGTCTCAGGCTTCTTCGCCCAACCAAGGAATTCGTAGCCTTCTCTTTCAGGCGCACCTGGAATCGTTACCTCCTGATTGATTGCGAGGTTTGGATAATTCTCGACAATGCCTGCAGACGAATCAACATAGTTGTTATACCAAGTGATGTGCGTCGGCGTTGCGTCCTCTGGGGCACCATAGTGCGCGCGAAGTTGTACGGTATACTTCATGGCGTCAGGATGCTCCTGTGTTGGCGCAGCTTCTGGCTTTGCATCTTCGTAGTTTACTCTGAATCGGTCGCTTGGATATACTTTCTGATCGGTGTCCTCATACGCGCCCTCATCTTTATTCCACTTCTGAACCACCCAATACTGGAACGACAGGTTTGAGCCCTCAGGTGCAGAACATGCAGGTTTTGCGATAGCCTGCGCCTGGTCGGAGTACTGGTTATCATCCTTTGGAGCTCCTGTTCCTTCTACCGGATTATCTTTATCGTCCTTTCCTATAGCAGTATAAACAACGTTGATTCCGTTTGCACCTTCAAGGATCCTTCTCCAACTTGCGTACAGGTTTATTTCTCCTACAGTTCCCGGATATTCCGGATCATATCTTGAATCTGTACCGTCACGCTTATACAGCGAACCATATTTTTCAACGATAGTATCATTCAATGGGAAGGCGGAGAAATCCCAAACCTTCGAAAGCCTTTCGTTAGCGAACCAACCAATCAGGTCGTAAACATTACGGGTTCCGCCGACATCAGCAATATTTTCGCCATTGTCGACGTAGAACGTATCGTTGGTCTTTTCCCCATTTTTAGAGCCATAGTATCCCGCACCGTGCTCATCTTTATATAAGAAGGATTTATCTCCGTTCTCATTCGGATGAAGCATGACTTTATATTCCTTCAGCTGCCACTTGGCATATACTGTAATACCGCCTAATGGCATTGTGGTGAAGTCGTATTTATTCCCTTCCGTACACTGGTCGTCTGTGTACCAGCCAAGGAATACATAATCTGCGCCGTCTGAGATTTTGTCAGTCGGATCGTAACTATCGAAGCTGTTTACGTCGGAACCATATGCGATTGCGTTGGCGCCTTCACGAGAGTCAAGAGTCTCGGTGTGCTTATTATCAAGTACAGCATGGTTACCATTCTCATATACGCCATCCATGAAAAGGATCGGGTATTTGAGCGGCTCATAATAGTAATTGATAACCAGCCGATTGTTGACCTTCTCCCTGCTGACATCTATCATACCCGGATAAGCTGGCGGGTGTTGCTGGGTTTCCCAGTACCGCCCGTCATCATGGGATCTTGCGTACACTGTTTCATGAAGCGTGTATTTACTGCCCCCATGAGTATGGGTGCCATCATCATCCTTAAAGTAGATGTTGTATGTCCACTCATGCTGGGAAGAAGCTGTATCATAGTTAGCATATAAGTAGTTACCGTTTGGTGATGCAAGATCTCCCAGAATCTTTTCATCCATGACAGTAATCTTCCCCTTGACAGTACCTTGTTCATCTTCAATATATGTTAGGGAAGTATGCATGACGGCCCAGCTACCCAAACGATAATCACCGAAGTTGGAAAACTGAGCATATGTAGGCCATTCATCACTGATGTTTTCACCATACTCAGCCGTTAGGGTCCGGTAGTAATATGTATAGTCGCCGCGTGTTTCAGTCCCGGCTGTTCCAAACGTGCAACCAGGAGCAGTAGTCATCTGGCTATTATCTGGCACCCATGAGCCTCCTGTTGATGTTCCATTGTTGCCATGCGCGGCTGGAGCATCATGGTTATGTGATGCCTGATAATGTTCTGTTCCCCCGGATGTGCCTGTCTGAACTCTTTCCCAAACGGTTCCTGAGTATGTTCGGCCATTATTGCCGTTACTTGTCCTAAAACGGTTGTTTCTCCAATAAACCCGTGTATCCCCCGTTTCCGTTGTATAGTAATAATTGCCCTGTGTCCCGGTAACGCCAGTAATCGTCCCGTCAGTAGCATTTCCTATATTATGCCTTTCATAAATCGGCGTTCCGCCAGTCGTTTGTGATCTGGCATAATAGAACTTCAGATTATATGTCTGGCGTTCGAAATAAACGTTCAGAACGGATGTCCCATCTGGTGCGATTTTACCATCGTTGTTGAAGTCATTCTTCTCATATATAAACCCTTCGCACACTTTAGTGGCATCAGATGTCATCGGGATAAACACGTTCTGATTATTGACCTTAATGGTGGATTCGCCTTTCTCCGCAGTAAGGTAATCTGTCATAATTCTACCTGTAGTAGGTGCGTTCTGAATCTCAATAGATTTCACGAAATCGTATCCACCTGAGAGGCTCTCCGTCCAGATCAGCACATTAAAGTTTGCCTGGGCCTTCGGTGTCCACTTCGCATATGCATGCGCGGTTTTCGTTATTTTAGATTCGCCATCAAACGCGTTCTCGCATTCAGGCTCCTTATACCATCCACCAAAAACAAATCCGTTACGGGTAGGCGTCTGCTGCTGCAATCCTGCTTCGTTTGGTGTCTCATCTGTCTCAACAAACAATGGCGGTAAATATGATGCTCCGGATCCATTCTCATGCAGTACCAACCAGTGTCCATAAGCGACCTGTGCCAGCAACTGCAGTGTATTATTAGATTCAGTCAGGCCTAAGTTGGCCATGTTGATCTTTGCGCCATTCTGGTAGATTGTTGGAGGCGTGGTGTCTTTATCGACCCGCTTCCAACCATCGAAGCTTGCCGCATTGTCGTCCTCATCATCGCCACCGGTTACATAGTAAGGCGTATATGCGAACTGCACTGTATAAGGAACGTTAGTATCGCCTTTCTTGTAGAGCACTTCATCTGTATATATGACGACTTCATTTTCATCAATATATGAAATGTGATATGATTCGAAGATCATTGCATAGAGGTTGAGTTCTTTGCCGTCATCAAACCCACCTGCATTCAGCGTGCTAGTCACTTTTTCGCGGACAGCATCAATAGTCATTCCGTCTTCAGCATCTTCGACTGTGTAGTTCTGTTTTTCAGTCCATCCTTTGAATACTTCTCCGGCTTCTATTCCCCCAGTACCAGGGTCATAAATATTGGTATTCAATTGGCTCAGTTCGTTTTTTGTGATGCTCGTTGCGGCGATAAGATCTCCATTGGCCTTGTAGAAGTTAACATTAAGTCTGGCATCCGGATCCTGTCCATCAACAACAACGTAGATTGAGAAGTCATCACTCTTGAATGTCGCTTTGTTACCATCAACGCTGCTGCCTTTGACCTTTTCGGCTTCGCCTTCGCCATTGATGTGGACTATCTGCGCGTCATTCAGATTCTTGAATTCTTTAGATGCAAAAGCAACCGACACCTTTTCCTTCGGTTCGATTTCCTTTCCTTCCTTATTGTAGAAGGTGATGTCGACAGCTTTGACGATTTTGCCGTCATCAATCAGCTCATCTACCGCATCCTGAATTTCTGCCGCCTTGACCGGTTCAACTTTCACCGTCGCACCTTCAGGCAATGCTCCTTCAGGCGCGCTGATGTTTACCTTGACGCCGTCAACAGTTTCGGAGAAATCCTTGGCAGGATAATCAACATCCTGCTCTTCAGGTTCTTTCTGACTGTCGTCTGCAGCATCCTTGTCCGCTTCTGCAGGCTCTTCTGCCTTTGCATCATCGCCTGCCTCAGTCGCCTCCGTTGCCTCTGTAGGCTCCGCAGTCTTCTGGTCATCTGCCGGCTGGCCGTCATTTCCAGCTTCTTCTGTCTGAACAGTATTGTCAGTATTGTTCAGCCCGTAAGCGAACATTGCGCTTGGACTAAAGCTGTACTGTGCAATTACTGCGAGCGCCAGAAACAGCGCCAGACAAACTTTTACCTTCTTGTTCATTGTGCCCCTCTTTCGCTTTCCCGTGCCCACTTTCTCCCGGGAAAGGCTCTGTTGGTTAAAAAATAAACTATTACTATATAATAATGTAACAAACTTGTTTAATATGCCGACGACAAATATCGCATATCGTTACAACATACCAATATAATTATACAAATCAACCCCTGCAAAAGCAAGAAAAACGAAGTCTGAAAATTGAGATTCTTCCTGAATTTTTCTTAAGAAAACATAGGGAACTGAGCCTCTAAAGAAGCAACGGCTCTTGAATATTCGAGGGCTTTGTGGTAAGTTTTTTCTAACCGTGGAATTTGTGGAGGTTTAGAGGATGAAACTCAGCGAACTTGCTGCCTGCGATTACGCGCGCATCGAGGCCGTTGGAGGCTCGGGCGAGCTCAGGCAGCACTTTCTTGACATGGGCCTGATTCCGGGATGCGATGTGTCCCTGATCAAGTTCGCGCCCATGGGCGACCCCATCGAAATAAGAATACACGACTACGAACTTACTCTGCGTCTCGCCGACGCTGAGCATATTACTGTGGAAAAAATCGAGCCGCCTGTCGTTGATGACGAGGCTAAAGCAAAAGCAGCACGCAGGGCTCTCCGCCGGGAAATCGAACACCCGGGCCTCGGAGAAAGCGGCATCTACCACGATAAAAATGATGAAAGCCCTCTTCCTGATGATACCGTGCTTACCTTTGCACTCGTGGGAAACCAGAACTGCGGCAAGACCACCCTGTTCAATCAGCTTACAGGGTCAAATCAGCGCATCGGAAATTTTCCGGGCGTCACTGTCGACCGCAAGGAAGGCGCGATCAAAGGACACCCGGAAACTCTTGTAATAGATCTTCCGGGGATCTACTCGCTGAGCCCGTACTCAAGCGAGGAAGTCATCTCCCGCGATTTCGTTCTGAACGAAAAACCAAAAGCAATAATAAACATTGTTGACGCGACAAACATAGAGAGAAACCTCTATCTGACGATGCAGCTTCTGGAGCTCGGCATCCCTATGGTCGTTGCGCTCAACATGATGGATGAACTCACAGGCAACGGCGGCTACATAGACGTCAACCTCATGGAGCAGACTCTAGGCGTTCCGACAGTGCCTATTTCCGCCGCAAAGAATGAAGGTGTCGATGAGCTTATAGATCACGCGATACACGTGGCTCACTTCCAGGAGAGACCGAGCAGACAGGACTTCTGCGATGTTAATGATCACGGCGGCGCGGTCCACAGAGGACTCCACGCAGTCGCCCACCTGATTGAAGACCACGCTGAAAACGCCGGCATCCCTCCTAAATTTGCCTCAAGCAAAGTCATCGAAGGCGACCATCTCATAATCGACCAGCTGGATCTTGATGAAAACGAAAAGGAAATGATCGAGCACATAAGTGTTCAGATGGAGAACGAGCGTAAGCTGGACAGAAGCGCCGCAATCGCAGACATGCGTTTTGCTTTCATCCGCAAGCTTACCGAAGCCTGCGTGACGAAGGCTCACCACAGCAAGGAGTATGAGCGCAGTCAGAGGCTCGACCGCATTCTCACAGGAAAGTATGTCGCTATCCCTGCTTTCATACTTATCATGTGCGCGATATTTTTCCTGACCTTCAACATCATTGGACCTTGGCTTCAGGATCTGATGGCGACAGGCATAGATTATCTCACAGCGAAACTTAACAACGCCATGGAGAGCGCGCACGTGAACCCGGCCCTTCAGGGACTTGTCATCGGCGGCATCTGTCAGGGCATTGGCGTCGTGCTGAGCTTTTTGCCTATAATAGTGACTCTGTTCTTCTTCCTTTCCATCATCGAAGACAGCGGCTATACAGCCAGAGTCGCGTTTCTTACCGATAAGCTTTTGCAGAAGATCGGTCTGTCCGGGCGAAGCATTGTTCCGATGCTGATCGGTTTCGGCTGCACCGTTCCTGCCGTAATGGCAACCAGAACGCTGCCAAGCATGAGAGACCGACGGATGACCATACTGCTTTTGCCGTTCATGAGCTGCTCCGCGAAGCTGCCGATTTACGCATTCTTCGTCGCGGCGTTTTTCCCAAGCTACGGCGGCTTCATCATGACGGGACTTTATGTGCTCGGAATACTTATCGGCATTCTCGTAGCGATACTCTACAGACACACGCTCTTCAAGGGAGAGGCGGTTCCATTTGTCATGGAGCTTCCGAATTACAGACTTCCGCGGCCTAAGAACGTGGGACATCTGATCTGGGACAAAGCAAAAGACTTCCTGCAGAGAGCTTTCTCGATTATTCTCATCGCGACGGTAATAATCTGGTTCCTGCAGAGTTTCGATACGCATCTCAATTTCGTAACCAATCAGGAAGACAGCATTCTCGCAATGGTGGCTTCATTCATCGCGCCGGTATTCGCTCCGGCAGGCCTGGGCGACTGGAGACTCTGCGTCTCGCTCATAAGCGGCTTCATGGCGAAGGAAAGCGTCGTGTCCGTTCTGTATGTTCTTTACAGCGGCGTCGGCATAGCGTCAGTCATGACGAGCCTTCAGGCTGTGAGCATTCTTATATTCAGTCTTCTCTACACGCCTTGCGTCGCAGCGATCGCGTCAATCAGGCGAGAGCTTGGAAACCGCTACGCTCTGGGCGTAGTCTTCTGGCAGTGTTTCATCGCGTGGCTGCTGGCAGTTATCGTCTTCCAGATCGGGAGCCTGATTCTGTGACATTTTTTGTGATATAATTGTCCCATGCAGACGGAAGGAATTCAGCAGAAATACTTAAGAAAAGCGGGGCTTCTCGCGCTCATTACCGTGACAGGAATGGCGCCCCCTCTCTCAACAGATATGTATCTGCCATCACTGCCTAAGATGGCAGATTATTTTGGCGCGGCAACCGTAGTCGTCAACATGACCATGGTGGCTTTTTTTATTTCCATGGCGGTCGGCATGCTGGTTCTGGGACCTCTCAGCGACCGCTTCGGACGCAAAATAACGCTGATTGTTTCCCTGCTTTTGTACATGCTCGCAAGCGTGATGTGCGCGGTAACCGCCAGCATCTATTTCCTGATACTCATGCGCATCGTCCAGGGCATTGGCGCAGGCGGAATGGTTTCGCTGTCCATCGCGATTATCAAGGACTGTTTCAAAGGCCCGACGCGCGCAACTGCTCTGGCTGTCGTCCAGAGCATGTCGGTAATCGCACCTATCGCGGCTCCTGTCATCGGCGCTCTGATCATACAGGTTTCAACGTGGCGAACGGTTTTCTTCGTACTTGCTGCAATTGCGGCCGCATGCCTCGCCGCGACATTTCTGTTCGAGGAATCCATCCATGAGGACGAGAGAAACGAAGGCGGCATTATCGATTCTATCAAAAGACTCGGCGTCGTCGGGCGCAACGTGAACTTCACGTCGTTCCTGCTTGCCGTGTCGTTTTTTTCGGCTCCATTCATGGCTTATCTGGCCGTCGCTTCCTACGTCTACGAGGACTTCTTCGGACTGAAGCCGACTACCTTCAGTATATTCTTCGCCATCAACGCGCTGTCGTCGGTTTTCGGGCCGCTCATATACATGCGCATTAACAGCCGCGTTCCCGCAAAGGCAACAATGTGGGTTTTGTTCTTCATTGGTTTCGCGGCCGGCATATCAATGCTTCTGTTCGGGCATGTCTCGCCGGTCATATTCCTTGCGACGATGATTCCGTTCAGCATGGCCAACAGCTATGTGCGCCCTTTCTCGACAAACATTCTTCTTGACCAGATCCAGGGCGATACCGGATCCGCTTCGGCTCTGCTGAACTTCACACATACACTTCTCGGAAGCATCGGGATGTTCATCGGTTCCCTGCCGTGGAGCTCGTACGTCAGCGGCATCGGAATAACGATCGTCGTCTTTTTGCTTTTGGCTCTTGCGGTATGGGTTTATGTGTTAAAATCTAGGTGGCGGTACATGATAAATGCGAGATAACAAATTACTGTTCACAATCTTTCTCATAGCGATGGTTTCCATCGGATGGGGCGTCGCGTTCCTGTCCCTGGCAATCCTGCTAAAGCACATGGCGCCGATGCAGGTTCTCGCTGCTCGCTGGAGTCTGACAGCGCTGTTGTTTCTGTGCCTGATTCTGTTCGGGAAAGTACGGATCGATCTGAGCAGTTTCAAAGGCAACGGCCGAGACGCTCTGTTCCTGTTTCTGGCAGGCCTCTTTGAGCCGTGCGCTTATTCGATCCTGGAAGCATACGGAATCAAAATGACATCCGCTTCAATCAGTGCGATTTTTGTCGCAACCATTCCGTGCATGACTTTGATTCTGGGAATCGTCTTATTCAAGAACAAAGCCGACGCGAAGCTGGTCGCAAGTCTGCTCATCACTTTTGTGGGTGTGGTATTCGCGACATTTTTCTCGCCTGCTTTCTCAGTCGGCGGAACAAGAATCGGAATGGTCATCATGTTCTTCGGCGTTATCGCCGCAAGCATGTACAGCCTGTCGAGCAAGCGAGCTTCATCCCGTTTTGACGCCGCGACCGTGACCGCCGTCATGGCATTTGAAGGCGCCATCCTGTTTAACATCATAGCGTTCTGCCAGGGGCACAGACTTGAGACGTTCACTATTTTCTTCACAGACTGGACGCTCATGATCAACCTGCTTTTCCTTGGCGTGTTCTGTGCCTTTGCATCGTATTGGTGCTACAACCGGCTGCTCCACTACGCGGACGCGGCTCTGGCAAACAACATCGTAAGCAGCCTGTCGACCGTGATAGGAGTTGCAGCGGGCGTGATTGTTCTCGGCGACTTCTGGGGATGGTATACTATAGTCGGTCTGGCCATAACCCTGGCAGGAGTATGGCTCTCGACGATGAGGATGAAAGAAGATTTGTAAATAAATTGGAGGAGTTGTTCTATGAAAGTATTATTGATTAACGGCAGTCCTAAGAGCGATGGAAACACTTCTATTGCGATAGACGAAATGGTTAAGATATTCCGTGAAGATGGAGTGGAAACCGAAGTAATACAGGTCGGCAACAAAGTCATACGCGGCTGCATCGGCTGCGGAAAATGTTTCGAAAAAGGCAGCTGCGTTTTTGACGATATCGTAAATGAAACCGCAGCAAAACTGGAGGCGGCTGATGGTCTCGTTATCGCGACACCTGTTTATTACGCCTCTGCCAACGGTACGCTTGTTTCATTCCTCGACAGGTTGTTCTACAGCGCAAACTATGACATGACCATGAAGGTCGGCGCTTCGGTCGCTGTTTGCCGCAGAGGCGGTTCATCAGCTACCTTTGATGAACTTAATAAGTACTTTACCATCAATAACATGCCTGTCGCTTCCAGCCAGTACTGGAACAGCGTACACGGCAGAACGCCGGGAGAAGCTGCGCGCGATGAAGAGGGTCTGCAGACCATGCGTGTTCTGGCAAGAAACATGTCTTTCCTCATGAAGTCCATTGCGCTTGGAAAAGAAAAGTACGGCCTGCCTGAAGAAGAGGCGTGGACTCCTACACATTTCATACGATAACAGCCGCATTAACATAGCATGAAAAAACAGAGTGCTGTCTGGCACTCTGTTTGCTTTTGCTGTTTTATTATTCGCTTTTTTTCTCTTTCTCTCCTGTTATGTCTCTTACCGTAAGGCCGACAGCTCCGGGGCCGTTGCCCACGAATCTCCATACGACAGCCTTTCTCTTGTGATACTTCGAGCTCGGGTAATCATGCACTCCGATAGAGTAGTTCCACTTCTTTGAGTTGCGCACTCCGTTATCTCCGCCGGTGGATTCAACAACCTGACCGTTGCCTATGTACATGGTCGTATGTATGCTGGTCATGATTACATCGCCTCTCTTAAGATCCGAGTATGAGATGTTGCCCATGCGCTTCCAGTCGGCAGACCCTTTAAGATAATGATTGTCATTGGCAAGAGTTCCGATGTAGTTCTTCTTGCAGTCTATGCCCTGAAGCTTCGCTCCGTGAACGAAACAAGCAGTAACGAACTCGCAGCATGCCCATGTCTTTTCTCTCTGGCTGTACGATCCGCCTTTTCTCGCCTTGACAGAGTTGCTCGGCTGGTTCGTGCCGCAGAAATAACATCCGAGGTGAACAGACCAAGGCTTCTTGCCGTAGTGGAAGCTGTTGTCCTCACCAATCATGGTTCCCCAGTTGATGGCAGCTTCGACGACTTCTTCAGGAGTGAGCTTCTCTTCGCCGACCTTGAAGGTCTGCTCTCTCGTCACGCCCTTTACTCCGCTGCCGTAGCCGGTAAGCTTGATATCGTAAGTACCTTCCTTTGCTTCCATGGAGAAATTAGGCTCTTTCGTTTCCGCCAGAAGGGATATGCCGTTGTACACCTTGTAGCTGGTAAACGCGTCATCCGGTTCCCATGAGAACACGAGCTTATCAACGTCTATAGCCGCTTTGACCTCACTTGTCGACTTGAGTTCATCGCTTTCGTCGCTCCTGTCCTCGTCACGGCACGCTGTAACTGAATAGGTGTAGCTCTTATCCGCTTCTGCTGATTTGTCAGTGAACTGCGTGTCCGCCCCATCAGTTGCGGCAATAGTCTTCAGCGGTTCTCCGTCACGTTCCACAATGTAGTTTTTAGCTCCGGCAACATTGCTGATTGTTATCCTGACCTTTCCTGTTCTGGTATCTCCGCTAATAACAGGAGTGTCGATCTTGGTAACGCCCTTTGCCTTTGCTTCTTGCTCCGAAATCTTTATGTAGTTGCTCGAGACTATCTTGTAAAGATATTTTTCACCTGTCTCGAGTCCGCGGTCTACGTAGGTGTTTTTATCTGCCGTTCCAACATGTTCAAAGCGCTGGCCGTCTTCAGACCTGTAAATATAATATTCCGCGGCGTTGCTTACCTCTTTCCACGTCAGCTCAATCGAGTTGAATGAAACGTCTGTTACCTTTAATGTTCTTGCGTCTACACCTTTCGGGGTCGGCGCGAGAACGGCAAAAACAATGGCAATCGCAACCAGTGCCGCGGCAATACCTGCGCACAAGTTTTTAATTGTAAGTTTTGAATTCAGCTTCTTCATTAATAAACGTCCCCATCCCAATAATCACCTTACAAACGTGCGGAAATATTATACCATAAAGCAAAAGCAACAACCATAACTTTTATATCACCTGGGCGCAGTGATCTAACGGTTGGCTGCTGTTTTATTTCTGATATAATAAAAATAGCATTTTGAATACAATTTTGGGTTATGAATAACAAAGATAAACAGAAAGTAACAACTAAAGACATAAAAGCTGCGCTTCATACATCGAGTCCTATAATGGTGACATTCATAGTTCTTGGTATAGGATATGGAATTCTGATGCAGGAGCACGGCTTCGGGCCTGTCTGGTCGGTTCTGTCCAGCATAATAATATACAGCGGAACCGTACAGTTTGTCAGCGTGGCCTTTCTGAGCACAGGATCCGTAATCATGGCAGGAATCACCGCCCTGATGATCTCCGCAAGACACATATTCTTCAGCATCTCCATGATCGGACGTTACAGAAACGAAGGAAAGAAAAAATGGTATCTTTACTATGCACTGTGCGACGAAACATATGCCATGCTCAGCAAGGATGATGGCCCCGATGGTGTGAACACCAGCGCTTACCGTCTCCTTGTAACTCTGTTCGATCAGATTTCCTGGGTGTTCGGAGCTTTTCTCGGCGGCTGCCTTGGTTCGATCCTGAATTTTGACTCAACCGGTATCGATTTCGCCATGACAGCGCTTTTTACAACTGTATTCCTTCAGCAGTGGATTGACGCGAAAAACCATGTCCCTGCCATTCTGGGTTTGGCCGCCACGTTCATCTGCCTGCTGATTTTCGGAACTGATTTTTTCCTGATTCCGGCAATGATAATAATAATCGGAGTTCTGACGCTGGCAAGGAAAAAAATCGAAGCGCCGGGAGGTGAAGACGATGAGTGAATACAGCCACGCGATAATAATAAGACTAGTCATGGGAATCGCCACCTTCGCTACCAGAATAATTCCGGTCCTGGTTCTTGGCCGCGGAAAGAACGTTCCGGATTATGTACTGTACCTTGGCAGGGTGATTCCGTACACCGCAATGGGACTTCTGATTGTGTACTGCCTGAGGAATGTTCCTGTGCTTGAATCACCTCACGGACTGCCTGAGCTTATAGCTCTGTCAATTGTAACAGCAACGTATCTGTGGAAACGGAACACGATTTTCAGTGTTGTCACAGGTACACTTGTGTACATGATTCTGGTTCAGTTTATTTTCACAATTTGAGGAGGGATAACAATTGTTATACAGAAATGACAAGTATGGGAAGCCTGTTTCGCAACTTGGGTATGGCTGCATGCGCTTCACAAAAAAGGGTGCCGTCATCGATTACGAAAAGACTAAAAGAGAAATCATGCTTGCCATTGAAAATGGCGTTAATTATTTCGATACGGCCTATCTTTATCCGGGAAGCGAGGACTGTCTCGGACGAATTTTCGAAGAGGAAAAATGCAGGGACAAGGTTTACATCGCCACTAAACTTCCTCACTATC
>JAFRCM010000008.1 GCA_017404365.1 Bacillota bacterium | reverse complement strand
GTGGTTTAAAAAACTGCTTAACGTTTTCCTGAAAGTCTTGCTATTACTGGGTTCGCGGAAATGCAAAAGCCCGCTCCGTTAAGGAAAGCGAGCTTTTTTGATATGATCTTTCAGGTGTTGCATTTACCTCTTTAATCTAGCCCTCACAGGGGTTTGCGCGCTTCAATATTATTCTTCTTCCGAAGCCAACCCGATCAGTCTGTCTATCAGCTCGCCGTACGGTATGCCTGATTCTCCCCAAAGCTGCGGGTACATGCTGATCTTCGTGAATCCCGGCATGGTGTTTATCTCATTGAACACCAGCTCACCGTCATCGTAAGTGCCTGACGGCCCCTTTCTCAGGAAGAAGTCCACTCTGGCGAGTCCTCTGCAGCCCATTATCTGGAATATCTGCACCGCGGTCTCCCTGATCTGATCTTCCAGAGTGTACGGCAGGTCAGTCACAATTGATGTCTCCGAACCTACGTCATCGTATTTCGCCACATAGTCGTAGAATTCGTTGGCGGATATGATCTCTCCGATGCAGCTCGCCTGAGGATCGTCGTTTCCGAGGACCGCGACTTCTATCTCACGGCCTACGATCGTTTCCTCCACTATTGCCTTTGTATCTTCTGCAAAGGCAACCCTGAGGGCTTCAGGCAGCTCCTTGAGCGTCTTCACCTTAGTGATTCCGACTGATGACCCCGCGTTCGCAGGTTTGACGAACAGAGGAAACCTCCCTTCGAAGAAATCGCCTATTACTACGGCCGACTCTTCTTCGTCACAGCCCTTGTGTGCGATGCAGCATTTGGCCTGCTCGAATACTTCAGCCTGGTCTATTACTGCCTTTGTAATAGCCTTGTCCATGCAGGCTGCCGATGATGTGGAATCAGATCCCACGAAAGGAATGCCCGCTATTGCCAGGAATCCCTGCATCCTGCCGTCTTCACCGTTTCTGCCGTGAAGCAGCGGGAACACTACGTCTACGTCGAGCCCCGCGAACCCGCCTCCGGGCAGCAGATAAACATCATCGTTAGCCTCGAGATTCTCCCAGCTTCCGTCGGCTATGGCTTCGGAATCCGCATCAGTGCGCATCCATCTTCCGCCCTTGGTGATGCCGACCTTTATCAGTTCGTACTTATCAGTGTCAATATGCTCGAGGACTGACGCGGCCGATGTTCTGGATACCTCATGTTCCGAGGATACGCCCCCAAACAGGAGCATCAGTTTTTTTCTTTTGTTCTGATCCATTGTTTCTCCTAATAGATTCCCGTCAGATTCGCGATGCTTGTGCTTATATCCTGAACAGTTCCGCTCGGAGAGTATCCCTCCTGATCGAAGAACTGCGCGTGCAGCTTGCTGACGTTGTTCGAAAGGTTGACCGGAGGTCCGTACCACGCGTACCCTGCTCCTCCGTAGCCTGTCCAGCTCGCCACGTCATAAGGGAATCCTGTGGTGGAATCCGTCATGTCGAAGGACTTGAACTTCAGCATGAGCTTGACAATATCCCCGGTTCCCATGTTGGTCCTGACCTCAGGCATGGCGCTCTTTGCTACTGAAAGCATCGTGAGAGGGCCGGATTTCTTGATGGCCTTGAAGGTCTCGCTGAAGACGATCTTCATTCTCTCGTTTCTTCTGTAGTCTCCGGTTGCCGCGTCCTTTCTGATTCTGGCGTATGTAACCGCCTGGACCCCGTTGAGAGTCTGCTTGCCGGCGGAATCAACAGTATCTGACGGTCCGTCGACGTTCTTGGCGGTATTAGGTATGTAGTGGTTCAGCTCTTCCAGTTCAGACTCCTGGACATCGATTTCTATTCCTCCCACCGCGTCTATCGTGTCCGCAACCGTCTTCCAGTTTATGACCACGACCTCATCGATGTTCAGGTCAAGGTTCCTGTTCAGTGCCTTCATGGATTGCTGCGGGCCGCCATAGGCGTAGGCGTGCGTTATCTTGTCCAGATTGCCGTCCCCTACGTCGAGAAGAGTATCTCTGAATACGGAGAACATCTTGACCTCATCGGTCTCTTCGTTGATGCTGGCGACTATGATGGCGTCACTTCTTACGTTTGACTCATCGTCGCCCTTTCTGGCGTCAGTTCCGAGGACCAGAATGTTCCTGTACCCGTCTATGGATGCGGCCGCCCCGCTGTCTATTCCTAAATCATTTTTATCAATAGGTATGTGCTCGGCGCTGCCCACAATGGCCAGCACTACAGCTCCGCCGCCGATGCCGATTACTATGGCCAGAACGAGAGCCGCCATGAAGGCTATAAGCGGTGCCGGCACCCTTCTCTTGCCGGTGCGGCGCGGTTTTGCTGCCTTTGGAGCCTTGTGCCTCTTTCTTCCGCCTCTGTGTGTTCCGTATTCGTCATAATCCGTATGAACTATTCCGGATCTTACTCCCCTGCGGTCCCTGTCCGCTTCTCTTGCGGCCAGGTACTCCTGCATCTCTCTGTCGCGGCGCTGCTTTTCTTTCTGCGCCCTGCGCATTTCAGACGAACCATATGGAGTTTCAGTTACAGAAATTCTTCTGGTTTTTCTGACTTTGCTCTCATCAGGAAAAGCCTGCCCGTACTTATCGTCGGGCGGGCTGAAATATTCTTTCTCCATTTCCTTTTCCTGTTCGTGCTGCCTCAGAGCCAGATATTCCTGATATTGTCTCTCTTTTTCGTCCATTATGTGTCTGTTCCTGTGATGTTATCGTTCTTACGATTCCTTACTGATTCTGAATCTTTGTGTGCCTTACCGCAAGCCACTTGCCGTTGCTCATTCTCGCCCAGCCGTTCTTGACCTGAACTATTGTTACAATAGTCCCCTTCTTATAGGTGCCGTACTTCTTGTACTTGGTTCCCGGACCTTTTCTGTAGTTTACACCGGTTGTGGTCTTGGCCTTGTACTTCAGGTGGCTCCTGTTCATGTAGTAGCCGTTTGACAGCTTGGCCCAGTTTCCGTGGAAGCTCACGATGTACACGGCTGATCCCTTGGAAACAGTGCCCATAACCTTCTTGCTCTTGCTCGGGCCCTTCCTGTACTTCATCTTCGTTGTAGTATAGGCCTTGCAGCCGCTAGGCGCTGCCGCAGCCGGAGCTGTGTAAGATCCTGACGATGCCGGCGCCGAAGCTGAAGATGATGACTTAGGCTCGAAGATGTAGTTGATGTCAACCTTCTTGCTGAGTCCGTTAATTGTTCCGGAGGAGCTGTATTGCCACATCCAGTAATCACCAGGATAAGTTGTCGCTACGCCGTTGGTGGTGTAGTTGGCCAGCCAGATCTTATACTTGCCCTGAAGTGTCGGATAGCTGATGTACTTCGTCAGGGTGTTGTAGTTGGCGTATACCATAGGAGTGTATCCCGCAGCCTTTATTGTATCACAGAATGCAATACATGACGCTGTTCCGGTGCTCTTCATTACACTTGATGTCAGTCTTCCGCCTGTCTCATAGTCAAAGGCAACAGGAAG
>JAFRCM010000055.1 GCA_017404365.1 Bacillota bacterium | reverse complement strand
TTTTTTGCAAAACAATGGCGATGTCGCTATATCGATGGCATCGCCGATTAGATTTAATGGAATTGTCCACGGGAAAAGTTCAGTGTTTCCAACGGTAAACGCTACCCTTTCCTACTGTGGAACTTACTCTGGGAATTAACGGTTTTTCTCTATACCCTTAGCCTATGTTCTTGATCAGATTAATCATCTCGATAGCCGAGCAAGCAACGTCGTATCCCTTGTTGCCTGCCTTTGTGCCGGCGCGCTCGATAGCCTGCTCTATTGTGTCGGCAGTGACGATACCGAACAGAGTCGGAACGCCCGTCTTCAGGCCGACCTGAGCTATGCCTTTGCTTGTCTCAGCGCATACCAGATCGTAATGGGACGTCGCTCCCCTGATCACAGCGCCCAGGCAGAGCACCGCGTCATACTTTCCGGATTCAGCCATCTTCTTGGCGATGAGCGGAATCTCGAACGCTCCCGGAACCCAGGCCAGATCGATATCATCCTCGCTGACTCCGTGACGTACCAGCGCGTCCTCAGCTCCGCTTATGAGCTTCGATACGATGAACTCGTTGAATCTCGCCGCTACTATTCCCACCTTGATGCCTTTTGCTACTACATTTCCTTCTAACTTTTTCATGGTTTTACCTCCTGATACTCCATCTATTCATAATTGGTCATGTGATCCATCTTTTCCTGTTTCGTCTTGAGATACACATAGTCGTACTTCTGCGGTCTTATCTGAATCGGAACTCTCTCCTCGATGGTGATTCCGTATCCCGCCAGTCCCGTGATCTTCTTAGGGTTGTTCGTAAGGATCCGCAGCCGTCTCGCTCCAATGTCTCTCAGTATCTGAGCGCCTATGCCGTACTCTCTCATGTCAGCCGGGAATCCCAGCATGATGTTGGCTTCAACTGTATCGTAACCCTGCTCCTGCAGCTCGTAAGCCTTCAGCTTGTTGATCAGTCCTATGCCCCTGCCTTCCTGACGCAGGTACAGGATGATGCCTCTTCCCTCTTTGGCTATCATTCTCATGGCCTGGTGCAGCTGTTCGCCGCAGTCGCAGCGGCTTGATCCGAAGACATCGCCCGTCAGACACTCTGAATGCACGCGGCAGAGCACCGGTTCGCCGTCCGAAACATCCCCCATGACCAGCGCGACGTGGTGGTCGCCGTTGAGAAGATTCTCGTAGCCCATTATCTGGAACTCGCCGAATCTCGTCGGCAGTTTCGCGTCGGCTTCTCTGCGCACCAGACTCTCATTGGCCAGTCTGTAGCGTATGATGGAATCGACGGTTATTACCGTAAGATCCCTCTCTTCCGCGAACTCAAGCAGTTCGGTAGTCCGCATCATCTTGCCGTCTTCGCGCATTATCTCACAGCAAAGGCCGCAAGGCTTGAGCCCGGCCAGTTTCATTAGATCAACTGTGGCCTCAGTGTGCCCGTCTCTGACGAGAACACCTCCCTCACGGGATCTCAGCGGGAACATGTGCCCCGGTTTTCTGAAATCCTGGGGTTTGACGCCGTCCTCCACGCATTTCCTCGCAGTATACGCTCTCTCCTCGGCGGATATTCCCGTAGTGGTATCCACATGGTCGATCGATACCGTGAACGCCGTGCTGTGGTTGTCAGTGTTGACGCTGACCATCTGCTCCAGGCCGAGGGCGTCGCATGTTTCCCCGTCCATCGGCATGCATATGAGCCCCTTGGCGTCTCTGGCCATCATGTTGACATTTTCTGTTGTGGCAAACTCCGCCGCGCAGATGAGGTCGCCCTCGTTCTCACGGTCCGGATCGTCGATGACAAGTATCACCTTGCCCTCCCTAAGATCCCGCAGAGCCTGCTCCACTGTTCCGATTTCCTTGCTCATTCTACTTCCTCCAGTCTATAAAAAACCGTTCTCCCGCAGGAACTCCTCTGTGAGGCCTCCCTGTTTTATTTCGGGCTCCGGCTGCATTAGCTTCTCCACATATTTGCCGATTATGTCCGTCTCCAGATTTACAGCGCTTCCGCTCCTGAGGCTTCTCAGCGACGTCTCCTTCTGAGTGTGCGGAATGATCGATACGCTGAAAGACTCGCTGTCTGTATCGGCAACTGTAAGGCTGATGCCGTCAACAGTTATTGACCCTTTCTCAACTATGTACCTGAGGAGCTTCGGCTCAGCCCCTATTCTGTACCATACGGCGTTCTCATCAGGCGTTATGCTCATGACGGTTCCCATGCCGTCGATGTGTCCTGACACTATGTGTCCGCCGAATCTGCCGTCCGCGGGCATCGCCCTCTCAAGATTCACCGGGCTTCCGGCCGGAAGCTTACCCAGTGAGCTTCGGTCAAGCGTCTCAGGCATGGCGTCAGCAGTAAAATACGCGCCGCCCATCGACGTTACCGTCAGGCATACGCCGTTCACAGCGATGCTGTCTCCAACTCTGCTGCCCTCGAGAACGCGGCTGCATTCCACCGTCAGCACGCACGAGCCTCCGCCCCGCTTCACGCTTTTAAGCGTTCCAACTTCTTCTACTAATCCTGTAAACATTTACTCGTCCTCCGGATATGCTGGATATCCTGTAATACATATGTCTTCACCGATCGAGCTGACACAGGTGTCCCTGAGCCTGACCGCATCGGCCATTGTCCGGGCTCCCTCGCCCCCCACCGGGCCGGGCGCCTTCTCTCCTCCGATAATTACCCCTCCAACATAGGCGTATACCTTATTAACTATTCGGGATGCAAAGGCAGACGCGTTTATTCTGCTCCCGCCTTCGATGAGAACGCTGTCGATTTTTCTCTCTGCCAGCTGTCCCATCAGGTTTTTCAGATCTGTTTCTTCTCCTTCTCCTGCTCCTCCTGCGGTTAGTACGGTTACGCCTGCTGATGTGAGCTCTCCTGCTTTTGCTCTGCCCTCGGAAGTAAGCAGTGTCCGTTCCGCCGCTGCGACGATTGTTGGTATCTCGCCTGCGGTTTTCACTATCTGACTGTCCATCGGAATCCGCAGATTTGAATCGCAAACGATCCTGACTGGATCGACGCCTTCTTCTTCCCTGCAGTTCAGCATCGGGTCATCCGCGATAACCGTGCCTATGCCGACCAGGATGCCGCTGTAGCGTTTCCTGAGCATGTGCACCTGCCTGCGGGCATCCTCTCCCGTAATCCACTTGGAATCACCTGTGGCGCAGGCTATCCTGCCGTCCGCCGACATGGCGTACTTTGCGGCGACAAAAGGCGTTCCCGTGCTGATGAAGTGGTAGAACACCTCATTCAGCTTCAGACAGTCTTCTTCGAGAATACCTGTCTCGACTTCGATGCCGCTGTTTCTCAGGATTGCGACGCCCTTGCCCGCGACGAGCGGATTGCTGTCCAGGCCGCCTACAAAAACACGTCCTATCTTCTTTTCTATGATTATGTCTGTGCACGGCGGAGTCTTTCCATGGTGGCAGCACGGTTCAAGAGTGACGTAGAGGTCGGCTCCGGCCGGATCCTCTTCGCATCTGAGCAGCGCGTTTCTCTCCGCATGATACTCCCCGTATTTTTCGTGATACCCTTCGCTTATGATACGTCCGTCTTTTACTATGACGCACCCGACCATGGGATTGGGTGATGTTCTGCCCTCACCCATGGCGGCAAGCTCGAGGGCTCTTCTCATGTACTTTTCTTTTGTTTCCATAAAAACAGACCCTGTGGTGAATCCACAGGGTCAGGTTTACAAATCAAACAATGCAAAAACACTGTCCGTTAATCTTCTCCCATCCAGACTTTACTGTCGGCTCCGGAATCAAACCGGATCTGCTCTTTCGAGCTCGCGGGCTTTACCGCCGGTAGGGAATTTCACCCATCCCTGAAGATTCTTGTTTGTTATTCGTTTGTATCTGTTGTTATTATAGCAGTTAAATTACTTCAGTTCAACAACAGCGCCAACTTCTTCGAGCTGAGCCTTGAGAGCTTCAGCTTCTGCCTTTTCGCAGCCTTCCTTAACGTTTGAAGGTGCTCCGTCTACGAGAGCCTTAGCTTCCTTAAGTCCGAGGCCGGTAATCTCTCTTACAGCCTTGATAACCTTAATCTTTTCAGGTCCGATCTCCTTCAGTACTACTGTGAATTCGCTCTGCTCTTCCTCAGCTGCTGCACCGCCGTCTGCTGCTGCAACTACAACACCTGCTGCTGCGCTTACGCCGAACTCTTCTTCACATGCTTTAACCAGTTCGTTCAGTTCGAGAACTGACATTTCCTTTATAGCTTCAATAATCTGATTCTTATCCATTTTATTTCTCCTTATAAATAATTCAATCTGTTATCTGATATTGATTACTCAGCTTTTGCTTCTGCAATCTGTGATACGACTCTTGCAAAGTTTGCGATTGGTGACTGGATGCTTCCCATGAACTTGGAGATGAGTGCATCTCTTGAAGGGATTGATGCGATCTGCACGATGGCATCCTTGTCGTAGTATTCGCCTTCTACGAAGCCGCCCTTGAATTCCATCTTCTTGAATTCCTTGATGGCATCGTTGAGAACTCTTGCCGGTGCTGTAGCATCGTCATAGCTGAACGCGAATGCGCTTGGTCCTTCCAGGACATCAGCTATAGCTGCGTAGTCTGTTCCGTCAACGGCTCTCTTGACGAGAGTGTTCTTGTAAACCGTGTAGTCAACATTGGCTTCGCGGAGCTTTGATCTCATTGCGTTTGCCTCGTCTACTGTAATTCCCATGTAGTCGATGACTACTGCTGATTCGGCTCTTTCGAACTTGTCTTTGATCTCGTCGATTACTACCTGCTTTTCAACGAAAACTTGTTTCATTTCTGACATTTAGCGTCTTTCTCCTTTCGTAAGATTTGATGTACGCCGTAAAAAAATCCCCATCCGTATTTCAGACCGATGGGGAATGTATATTTACATTGTACCTCGGCTGGATTCATTGTTTAAGGGATTCTCTTTCAGGATTCCCTCCAGCTGTCTACGGTCTGTAGTATTCTTTTTTGTTCCAATCTTCAGATTAACCGAGTTTCTGAGGATTGATCTTGATTCCAGGGCCCATTGTCGATGCAACGACTGCGCTTCTGATGTACTGGCCTTTTGCTGCCGCAGGCTTTGCCTTGATGATTGCGGATGCCAGAGCGTTGAAGTTCTCAGTCAGCTTCTCAGTTCCGAATGAAACCTTTCCAATCGGGCAGTGGACGATGTTTGTCTTGTCGAGACGGTACTCAACCTTGCCGGCCTTAGTTTCCGCGATTGCTCTCGCAACGTCCATGGTTACTGTGCCTGACTTAGGGTTTGGCATGAGGCCCTTAGGTCCCAGCAGTTTACCGAGTCTTCCTACAACACTCATCATGTCAGGTGTAGCGATGACTGCGTCAAAGTCGAACCAGCCTTCCTTCTGGATCTTCTGAGCCATCTCTTCAGCTCCTACATAATCTGCGCCGGCTTCCTCAGCTTCTGTTGCCTTTGGTCCCTTTGCGAATACCAGTACTCTCTTAGTGTTACCTGTTCCGTGCGGAAGTACGATTGCGCCTCTGATCTGCTGATCGGCGTGTCTTCCGTCGAGACCCATCTTGAAGTGGGCTTCTACTGTTTCGTCGAACTTGGCCTTGGCTGTCTTCTGTATGAGATCCATGGCCTGATCAACGTCGTGGAGCTCCTGCTTGTCATACAGCTCCATTGATGCTTTGTAATTCTTACCTCTCTTAGGCATTTCGTTTTCCTTTCTGTGGTATTTGCGACTCCGCCGCCTCCGGAACAGACGCGGTTTCCAAGTCTCCCACTTAATTACTCAACTTTGTCTTCAATAACGATTCCCATACTGCGGGCAGTTCCCTTGATCATCTCGGTGGCCGCCTCTACACTTGCAGCATTCAGGTCCTTCATCTTTGTCTTCGCGATCTCTTCTGCCTGCTCATAAGTCAGTGTTGCAACCTTTGTCTTGTTAGGTTCACCTGACGCTGATTCCAGGCCCGCTGCCTTCTTCAGCAGTACTGCTGCTGGCGGCGTCTTCGTAATGAACGAAAAGCTGTGGTCTGCGTAAACAGTGATTACTACCGGAATGATCATTCCAGGCTGGTCCTGAGTCTTGGCGTTGAACTGCTTACAGAAGTCCATGATGTTAACGCCGTGCTGACCGAGCGCCGGTCCTACCGGTGGTGCCGGGTTTGCGTTTCCGGCCGGGATCTGAAGCTTGATATAGCCTTCGATCTTCTTAGCCACTTGCTGTCCTCCTTTCTTTAGTTCTAGTCGAGCTTATCTACCTGTGCGTAGTCCAGTTCGACCGGTGTATCTCTTCCGAACATTGATACCTTGGCTCTCAGAGTCTGCTTTTCAGCATTTACTTCCTCAACGGTTCCCATGAAGTTCTCAAACGGTCCGTTGATGACCTTGATAGTGTCGCCAATGTGAATGTCCAGATCGATGTAGATTTTTTCGATTCCCATTCTTCTTACTTCTTCAAGAGTAAGAGGAACCGGGTTTGATCCGTGTCCGACGAATCCCGTAACGCCCTGGGTGTTTCTTACCAGATACCAGGATTCGTTCGTAACTATCATCTTAACAAGAACATATCCCGGGAACATCTTCTTTGTCTTGATCTTCCTCTGTCCGTTCTTGATTTCAACTCTGTCTTCCGTAGGTACAACAACATCGAGAATCAGATCCTGCATTCCTCTGCTCTCAACCAGTTTCTCGATATTCACTTTAACCTTGTTCTCGTGACCTGAATATGTATGAACTACATACCATCTGGCGCTTCCATCGCCTCTGAGGCCTTCGAGCTCGTCAAGGTTGAGTGCCGGCTTAGTTTCCTTGTCTTCACACATTGTACCCGTACTCCAATCTTACCTAATATAAATGTAATAAATTCAGTTAGAAGCAGATAGCCTTGATTCCTGCCAGTACTGCTGAGTCAACTCCCCAGAACAGCAGCGCGAACGCGGCGCAAACCGCGAGCACTACAACAGTATAGGAACCGAGTTCAGACCTAGTCGGCCAGACTACCTTCTTCATCTCAAGTCTGACTCCTCTGAAGTATTCCTTCAGGCGGCCTTTTTCTCTCTTTTCCTTAGGCTTGTTCTTGTTCTTCTGGCGTTTTTCAGCTCTGTCCTGAGCTCTGGAAAGAGTGCTCTTCCTTTCCTTCTTGTCCTTGTTGTCTTCTGCCGGAAGAATAGTATTCTTATAATCCGAATTCTTTCTCTTCTTGGTCTTGGACTTTGCCATTTTTTTCTCCTGTTAACTGTTACTTAGTCTCTTTGTGAACAGTGTGCTTTCTGCAGAACGGACAGTATTTGTTCAGTTCGATTCTGTCAGGTGTGTTCTTCTTGTCCTTCATTGTGTTGTAGTTTCTCTGCTTGCACTCTGTACATGCCAGTGTGACTTTAACTCTCATTTTCTGTGTCCTCCGTTTAATCCAAACATAGAGCGGATACCGCTCTTGATCTGTTTTTTTCCATAAAGTCGCTCAATAATTATATATTACGGCAAAGTCAACGTCAAGAGAGATTTTGCAAAGGCATCCTTACTCTTTTTACAAAGTTCAGGCCCGGATTGCTCCGGGCCTGAAAACTTAACTATTATCAGGAGTATTATTATACTTCTTTCATAGAGATAGCATCTACAGGGCAGACGTCTACGCATGCTCCGCATCCAATGCACTTCTCTTCTTCCAGCTTCCACTCGCTTTCTTCAACCGGTGGAATGGCTTCTTCAGGGCACTGGTTTACGCAGGCGTTGCAGCCTATGCATTCTCCATCTTTTACTGAAGCAATGCTCTTCTTTGGCGGTTCTGCCGGTGCTGCAGGTTCAGCATCAGCCGCAGCTCCTCCGAACGACAGGCTTCCCTTAGGGCACTTGTCGATGCAGGCTCCGCACTTGATGCAATCCTCAGTGTTGACTTTCCAGAGTTTTTCCTTTCTGTCAACTTCGATCGCGTCAGCCGGGCAGGCCTTAGCGCAGAGTCCGCAGAATACACAGCTGTCAGCACAAGTCAGATCTCCGTCATCATCGCCGGCATCCTCTGCAGGCGCAGCGGCTCCTCCGAATGACAGGCTTCCCTTAGGACACTTGTCGATGCAGGCTCCGCACTTAACGCAGTCCTCAGTATTAACTTCCCAGAGCTTAGCTTTTCTGTCGACCTTGATCGCGTCGGCAGGGCATGCCTTAGCGCAAAGTCCGCAGAATACGCAGCTGTCAGCGCAAGTCAGATCTCCGTCGTCAGCCGGAGCGTCCTTCTTGGCTCCCTTTGGAGCCTTCTTAGGGATGTCAAATGAATCCACTACCTTGACTACATCAGGAATAGTGTACAGATTCTCCATCGTGAGGCACTTCTTAGGGCATCCGTCAACGCACGCGCTGCACTGTATGCACTGCATTCTCTGAATTGTCCACTTGCCTTCCGCCTTGTCGATATCAATCGCATTGGTCGGACACGCATTGGCGCAGATTCCGCAGGCGATACAGTTGTCGCCGTCGATGGAAACAGATCCTCTGGTTCTTTCTTCCCACTCTCTAGGTACTACAGGGTACATAAGAGTAGCAGGTTTTTTGCCTAAGCTTCCCAGTATGGTCTTTCCGAACTTGAAGAATCCAAGTCTTGCCGTAACGACCGCACTTAACAGGAGAGCAGCTATGATCACCGCTATTTTAGCAACTATAATCACTACCCTCACCTACCTTTCTGTACAACTGATGCAAGGGTCGATGGTCAGTACCAGGATAGGTACGTCGGCCAGATCGGCACCCGCGAGCATCTTAACTAACGCAGGAATATTGATGTTGGTCGGTGTCCTTACTCTCATTCTCTTCAGGAACTTGGTGCCCTGGCCCTTAGCATAGTAGAATGCTTCGCCACGAGGCTGCTCCAGTCTGATAGCAAATTCACCTTCGACTTTCTTAGGAACCTTGACGTCGACCGGACCGTCAGGAATCTTTGCGACAGCCTTCTCAATCAGTTCGATTGACTGGAAGACCTCTCTGATTCTTACTACGGTTCTGGCCATGCAGTCGCCTGCTTCTTCAACGCAAGGCTCGAAGTCGAGTTCTTTGTAGACGCCGTGGTCGCCTGTAAGTCTAATGTCCTGTCTTACGCCTGAACCTCTTACTGTAGGTCCTACCGCGCAAAGTTCCATGGCTTCTTCCTTAGTCAGCACGCCAACGCCCGTCATTCTGTTCTGAACTGACTTGTCATAAATGAACGCGTCAGTTACTTCCTTGATTTCAGCCTTGAGTCCGTTCAGTACTGTTACCATTTCCTGAAGGTTCTCGTTGCTGATATCTTTTCTCATTCCGCCAGGCTTGCAGATTGAAAATACAACTCTGCCGCCTGTATTCTTCTCGAACAGATCCAGAACAGTTTCTCTGATTCTCCAGCAGTGGTTGAACAGACTTTCAAATCCGAAACCGTCTGCCATCAGACCCAGCCACAGCAGGTGGCTGTGAATTCTGCCCAGTTCGTGGAGGATGGTTCTGAGGTATTCTGCTCTCTCAGGAATTTCTACGCCCAGAGCGCCTTCCATGGATGCGCATGCGCCCCATCCATGTCCGAAGCTGCAGATTCCGCAGATACGTTCCACTACGTATACCATCTGTTCGAAATCTTTAATTTCACACAGTTTTTCCAGACCTCTATGGATATATCCGATAGATGGAATGGCTTCCACAACTGTTTCGTCCTCGAGTACCAGGTCGAGGTGAATAGGCTCAGGAAGCACTGGATGCTGTGGTCCAAATGGAACGATAGTTCTTTTAGCCATTTTATCTCTCCTTCCTTTCCTATTACTTTGTCGGCTTCCAAGGAGTTTCCTTCACGATTCTGAAGAATGTCCCCTGGTAGTCTAATTTACTGTGGTTGAACTGTACACCGAACAGGTCGTGGATTTCATTCTCATAGATGAATGCCGGCCAGTAGATTCCGGTGATACTTTCAACTTCATCAACATCGATTTTAATGTCCAGTCTGAGTGTTTTCAGAAGATGATCTTTATCGAACGAATAAAGAAGTTCGTAAGTATCATCGTCGAGAACGACTCCGCAGATCTGTACTAATCTGTAGCCTTCTGCTTTGAGATCGCTGACTTTAGAAATAAGGTTCGAAAGCTCAACGTATTCAAAGTCCTGCACAGCAGTAATCTTTTCCATTATTCTCCCTCCTTATTTCTTCAGATGCTCCATGGTGTTCACTTTGATTTCAGCCATTGTGAAAA
>JAFRCM010000007.1 GCA_017404365.1 Bacillota bacterium | reverse complement strand
TCTGCGACGGAGTCTTTGCGCACACCGGGTCAGACTCCAGATACTTTGACAAGTACGAACACTACGCGAAGCGCGCCGCGGACGCGGGCGACAAGATCGTGCCGGGCGCATACGGACATCCGGAATCACCGTACCGCAGCTGGTACTTCTTCCATGACGAGGACAGCTACGACTGCTGGTGGGATTTCAGGACACTGCCGAAAGTCAACAAGCGCGACCCGAGCTACATCGAATACATAACAGGCGAAAACGGCATCGTCCGCAAGTGGATCCGTGTGGGCGCATCGGGCTGGCGTCTCGACGTGGCTGACGAACTGCCGAACGATTTTCTGGACTCGCTGGTCAGCGCTGCAAAAGCAGAGCGGCCTGACTCGATCATCATCGGCGAGGTCTGGGAGGACGCATCCAACAAGACCGCTTACGACGAACGCAAAAACTATTTTGAAGGCAGCCGCCTGGACTCAGTCATGAACTACCCTTTCCGCACGGCGATCATCGAATTCGTACGCCGCGGAAACGCAGAAGGTCTGGCGCAGACCGTCGAGTCCATCGCTGAGAATTATCCGCCGGATGTTCTCCACTGCCTTATGAACGTGCTGGGAACTCACGACAGCGTCCGGATCATCACCGCCCTCGCCGGCGAGGAACTCGACCCGGATACACCGCGGTTCGTACAGTCCGGCACACATTTAACTGAAGAAGAATGGGCGCGCGGGATCGAGCTTCTGAAGACAGCATCCCTGCTGCAGATGACTCTGCCCGGCGTACCTTGCATATACTACGGCGACGAAGCCGGCGTCGAGGGATACAAAGATCCGTTCAACCGGACCTGCTACCCGTGGGGTCGCGAGAACACTGAGCTCCTCGACTGGTATCGGAACATCACTGCGATTCGCGCATCCCACACGGTCTACCGCAAAGGGGCCTACCGCACCATCGCTGCATCCGACGGCTTCTTCGCATTCGAACGCACGCCGGTTGACGCGGCACTTGCCCGCACCGATGCGGCACAGCCGATTATCACCGCTGCCAACTGCGGCGGCAACTCTCAGACACTGCATCTGGATGGCACCTGGCGCGACCTGCTGACGGACACCCTCCACGAGGGCGCCGCCTCACTGCAGCCCGGCGACAGGATGCTTCTGGAAAAGATATAAAAACGAATTAGACTGCCTTTGCATTATAGGAAGGAGTAAACAATGGATTACAGGAACGAATACAACCGCTGGCTCGAGAGCGAGCTCGTCGATGAGGCGACTAAAGAGGAACTGCGCGCGATCGCAGGCGACGAAAAAGAAATCGAGGGCCGTTTCAGCAAGCTGCTGGACTTCGGCACCGCAGGACTTCGCGGCATCATGTGCGCGGGGCTCTTTGGAATGAACGTCTACACGGTCCGCTACGCGACCCAGGGTCTCGCAAACCTGATCAAGAGCAGCAGCGAGCCGGGCAAGAGCGGCGTCACGATTTCATACGATTCCCGCAACAACAGCGATCTGTTCGCGCGCGAGGCTGCGGGCGTTCTGGCCGCCAACGGAATTCACGTATACTTCTTCGAGAGCCTGCGTCCTACGCCGGAGCTTTCATTCGCGCTTCGTGAGACTGACTCCATCGCGGGCATCAACATTACCGCGAGCCACAACCCGAAGGAGTACAACGGCTACAAAGTTTACTGGGCAGACGGCGCCCAGCTCCCTCCTGAGCACGCCGCTGAAGTCGCTGAGTCAATGAGAAAGAGCGACATATTCGACGACGTCAAGACGATGGATTTTGCAAAAGCAGCAGAAGAGGGTTTCATCACAATTCTCGGCGACGAGATGGATGAAAAATATCTTGCTTGCGTTCTGGCTCAGTCCGCCAGCGCATCGTCTGTCCGCGAAGCAGCGGATTTCAAACTGATCTACACGCCGCTTCACGGCACGGGATACAAGCTGGTGCCTGAGGTTCTGAAGCGCCTCGGTGCCGAAAACATCATCACCGTCCCTGAACAGATGGTCATCGACGGCGACTTCCCGACAGTCAAGTCACCGAACCCTGACAACATCGGAACGTTCGAGCTCGCCATCGATCTCGCAAAGGCAAACGACGCGAATCTGATCATCGGCACTGACCCTGACGGCGACCGCTGCGGCGCTGTTGTCAGAAACGGCGATGAGTTCGTGATGCTGAGCGGAAACCAGATTGGTTGTCTGCTTCTCGACTACCTGATCCAGGCGAAAAAAGAAGCGGGCACTCTGGCTGCCAACGCAGCCGCGGTAAAGAGCGTCGTATCAACTCCGATGGCAAACGCGATCTGCGAAAAGAACGATGTAACCATGATAGAAGTTCTCACGGGCTTCAAGTACATCGGCGAAAAGATAAAGGAATGGGAATCAAACGGCGAGCACACTTACCTGTTTGGATTTGAAGAGAGCAACGGCTACCTGGCCGGCACTTACGCGCGCGACAAGGACGCCGTAGTTGCGTCAATGCTGCTTTGTGAGATGGCCTGCTACTACGCTCTCAAGGGTCTCACCCTCTACGAAGTCCTGCAGAAGATGTACAAAAAATACGGCTTCTTCAAGGAAGAAGTTGTTTCGATACAGTTTGAAGGCTTCGACGCTTCGGACAAGATGGCAGCGGTCATGAAGGACCTGCGCGAAAATCCGCCTGCCCAGATCGGCTTCCCGATCGAGCGCATCCGCGATTACGACAGCGGGCTTGTAACGGTTGTCGCGTCCGGCTGCCCTGCCGCAGTCGCTTCCAAGTGTCCTGCGGTCAGCGCCGCTTATGCAGATGATGCCTCTGGCGCGGATGACAAGGCCGTCACCTACCCGACCGGGCTGCCTTCGAGCAACATGCTCTTCTACGAACTGTCCGGCGGCTCCAAAGCAGTCGTTCGTCCTTCCGGCACCGAGCCGAAGGTCAAGCTGTACCTGATGGCCCAGGGATTCGACGCCGCCTCCTGCGACGCCGCCCTCGCCGCCGTCAAGACCGCGCTGCTCGACATCGTCAAGGCATAATCGATATTGTAAAGCCTCAGAATTTGCTGGATTTTCATCTGAACATGCAATCAGCATGGCCCTTTGAAAGATGATTGTGTAAAAAACACGAATTAGAGAGCAATTTCTCACACTTTTGCCCTCAAATCCCTTGCTGACAAGCATATTTGATTGCAAATCCACTCTCGAGAAATGAAAAAATGTACTGAAATGTAAAATAAGGGCTTTAAGTTATGAAATCTCACAACTTAAAGCCCTTTTATTACACAACAATGTATTGATTGCAATACAATCTGAGTGCTGGAAAAAAATGGGTCGAGAAATCGGCCCATTTTTGTTGTTTTTTACACACGCTGTTGGTTCGCGGGGAAATCCGCATCATTTTTGCCGCCGCTCAAAGCTACAGCTCCTGATTCAGCCGCCAGCGCCAGTTGCAGCCGACTGTTCCCGGAATGTTGGTTCTTGCTTCGCTGCCGAGGTGCAGATAATCCTGCAGCGGAATGATGCACAGATCCGCCCTGCTCGTCAGGGCTTTTTCTATGAGCGCATCGCAGACCGCTTCAGCGCGCGCACCCGGGTCGATTCCGAGATACCTCAGCACCGGCTCGCGTTCCCAGTCAGCCAGCCCTTCGAACCAGCCGACGGTGGTGTCGTTGTCGTGAGTGCCTGTGTAGACGACGCAGTTCTCCGGATAGTTCTCCGGCAGATATAGGTTGCCCGGATTGCCGTCGAAGGCGAACTGCAAAACCTTCGTACCAGGGAACCCGCTCTCATACAGAAGCCTGTTTACATCTTCCGTCAGGAATCCCAGATCCTCCGCGATAAACCGTTCGCGGAGTGAATCCGTTCCGGACTCGGCCAGCACAACATCTCCCAGACGTTCGAACAGATCCATCCCCGGTCCTTTCTTCCACTCGCCGTACAAGGCGTTCTCAGCCGTTGCCGGCACGGCGTAATAAGATTCGAAGCCTCGGAAGTGATCCAGCCTGAGCACGTCGTACATCGTGAAGCACTGACGGATTCGCGCGGTCCACCAACTGTATCCCTCGTCGCGCATCCGCTCCCAGTCGTACAGCGGATTGCCCCAGAGCTGCCCTTCCGCCGCAAAGGCATCAGGCGGAACTCCGGCCACGAGCAAAGGCCTCAGATCCTTGTCCAGCTGGAACTGTTCCGGATTTGCCCAGCAGTCCGCGCTGTCGTAGGAAACGTATATCGGCATGTCACCGATTATCTTTACACCGGCCGCGTTGGCGTACTTTTTCAGCGCCGACCACTCCCGGTAAAACTCAAACTGCGTCCATTTATAAAAACCGATCCAC
>JAFRCM010000054.1 GCA_017404365.1 Bacillota bacterium | reverse complement strand
GACATGGAGTACGGCGACAATCTTCCTGCAAAGGCAGAAGCGTTCCAGTCGAGGGTTGCCGATGACATCGAGGGCATGACGGCCTTCAATGTAATCAAGGTGGACATACAGGTTCGCGATATTGTGTAAACAGATCCTCGCGAAGAAAGTATTATATAAGGCAAGAACTAGATCAAGCACTAAATCAAGCAATAAAAAAGGAAAGCGCTTTATAGAGAAAGCGGCGGAGTTATTTTGAAACGCGAAGACACTGCAGTAATTGTAAACGGCAAGGAAACAGATCTGGCCACACTCGAAGGATTCAAGGCTGAAGACTTCGATCTTGGCCAGATATTTGACTGCGGCCAGTGCTTCAGATGGTTCCGGAATGAAGAGGGGATCTGGGAAACGCCCGAGCAGATCGATGATCTGCGGTTCTACTTCGACATGGATCGGGACTACGGCATGATCAAGGAGAAACTGGCGGACGGCGACCCGGTTATGGCAAAGGCAATAGAGGCGGGCAGCGGCATCCGTATTCTGAACCAGCCCAAGTGGGAGACGCTGGTCACATTTATAATATCCCAGAACAACAACATTCCGAGGATAAAGAAGTGCATAAACTCTCTGGCAGGTGTTTACGGTCATTTTCCTACGGCCGATGAACTGGCCGCGTCCGACCTGTCGGATATCGCCTGCTGCAGGCTTGGGTACAGGGACAAGTACCTGATTGAGACAGCCAGGATGGTCAGGGAGGCGCCGGAAGAACTGGAGAGACTCTACGGAGCGGAGGAGGCTTTTGCAGTAGAAGCTTTAAGAAAGTACCCCGGCGTAGGCCCGAAAGTCGCGAACTGCGTAGCGCTGTTCTGTCTTGGAATCGTGGACAGCTTCCCGGTGGACGTGTGGATGAAGCGGGTGATGAACCAGCTCTACGGGATACCGGAAGGGGATGTCGCGGCCATGCACGAATACGCCCGTGAGCACTTTGCGCCTTACGGCGGCATCGCGCAGCAGTACCTTTTTTACTATATAACTCACATGAAATAACTCATTGAGAAGCACCTTGCCGGCCTGAGCGCCGGCTTTTTCTCTTTTTTGGAGAAAGGTTGGAATAAAGGTGTTGACAAACGTTGGGAATGGGGTTAAATTATACTTGGCACTCAAACAGGGGGAGTGCTAACAAGGGAATAAAAAGAGGATTAGAGGCCCGATATTATGGGGCTTTGCGCCCCTGAAAAATAAAAAGGAGATGACAAGTATGAGTTATGGAATCAAGCCACTCGGCACCAAAGTAGTTATCAAGGAAGTCGCCAGTGAAGAGACGACTGCCAGCGGAATCGTACTCCCGGGCAGCGCTCAGGAGAAGCCGCAGGTAGCGGAAGTCCTGGCAGTAGGACCTGGATCTGAAGACGTTAAGATGGAGCTTTCAGTAGGCGACAAGGTAATATTCAGCAAGTATGCCGGAACAGAAGTAAAGTATAACGGCGACGAAGTAATCATCCTCGACCAGAGAGACGTTCTGGCAGTGGTTGAATAAAAGGAGGTATATAACATATGGCTAAGGAATTACACTATGGCGAAGAGGCCAGAAGAGCGCTGCAGGCAGGCGTTGACAAGCTGGCAGATACAGTAAAAATTACACTGGGACCTAAGGGAAGAAACGTTCTTCTCAGCAAGACTTTCGGATCACCGATGATCACAAACGACGGAGTGACCATCGCCAGAGAGATCGAGCTCGAGGACGCAGTAGAGAATATGGGCGCGCAGCTGGTTAAGGAAGTTGCGACAAAGACTAATGATGTTGCGGGCGACGGAACAACTACAGCTACTCTGCTCGCTCAGATCATCATCAGAGAAGGATTCAAAAACGTTGCAGCAGGCGCAAATCCGATGGTACTTAAGAGAGGTATCGCGGGCGCTGTAGATGTAGCGGTAGATGAAATCAAGAGACTTTCACAGGAAGTAAGCACTTCAGATTCAATCGCTAACGTCGCATCAGTTTCAGCTGCTGACGAAGAAATCGGCGGACTCATTGCGGAGGCAATGGACAAGGTCGGCAAGGACGGCGTAATCACAGTTGAAGAATCCAAGTCAATGGGAACTACTCTGGACGTAGTTGAAGGTATGCAGTTCGACAGAGGATACTTCTCACCGTACATGGTAACTGATACTGAGAAGATGGAAGCTGTTTCAGAAAATCCTTACATCCTGATCACAGATAAGAAGATCAACAACATCCAGGAGCTGCTCCCGCTTCTTGAACAGGTAGTTCAGGCAGGCAGAAAACTCTTCATCATCTGCGATGACCTGGAGGGCGAAGCTCTGGCAACAATCATCGTCAACAAGCTCAAGGGCGTATTCGACTGTGTAGCAGTCAAGGCTCCTGGCTTCGGCGACAGAAGAAAAGCAATGCTCGAAGATATCGCTGTTCTGACAGGCGCAACTGTTATCTCCAGCGATCTGGGATATGAACTCAAGGAAACTACTCTCGACATGCTGGGAACAGCAGCCACAGTCAAGGTTGACAAGGAAAACACTGTCATCGTAGGCGGCGGCGGAGCTCCTGAAGACATCGAAGGCCGCATCAGCGCCATCAAGGCACAGATCGAGCAGACTACTTCAGACTTCGACAGAGAGAAGACTCAGGAAAGACTCGCCAAGATGGCGGGCGGCGTTGCGGTCATCAAGGTCGGCGCAGCTACTGAGACTGAACTCAAGGAGAGAAAGCTCAGAATCGAAGACGCGCTCAACGCTACAAAGGCAGCAGTTGAAGAAGGTATCGTTTCAGGCGGCGGCGTAGCTCTCGTAAATGCTATCCCTGCAGTAAGCGCTTATGTTGACGGTCTTGAAGGCGACGCCAAGACAGGCGGCCAGATCATCGTCAGAGCTCTCGAAGAGCCGGTTCGTCAGATTGCTGAGAACGCAGGCTATGAAGGCAGCGTAGTAGTTGCTCAGGTTAAGGAAAGCAAGGAAGGAACAGGCTTCAACGCAGCAACTGAAGAGTACGTTGACATGATCGAGTCAGGAATCGTTGACCCTGCCAAGGTTACAAGATCAGCTCTGCAGAACGCGGCATCAGCATCAGCAATGCTGCTGACTACAGAAGCAGGCGTAACTGACATCAAGGAAGACATGCCTCCAATGCCACCAATGGGCGGCGGCGGAATGGGCGGCATGGGCGGCATGATGTAAGCCGTCGGCGCAGGCCGGATGCCACCAACCAGCCATAACGCATAACGTTTATTCAATAAAAACCCCGGTTCGCAGCAGCGAATCGGGGTTTTGCTATGCCCTGGAGATGGTGAAGCGGCGCAAGGTTGCTTTTGCTGTACGCATTCAACCGTTATTATCTGTGTTTGTCAAATAATCATAAATTAATTGCGTTTATTTTGGCATATTGCAGACCGTTCCAGGATGTTTGTCAACAAATAAGACTCACAGACAGCTAATTTGCCAAAAGAATAGTAAATACCGACGATATGGTTGACAAATGCCATGACCTAATCAAGTCAAATCTATATTGCAGCCTGCATTCCGGGCAGCATAGACAAGAAAGCGGTTTTTCGTGGGTCTTGATGTCAATAATTGCAGAATCACTCTTATTAACAGATCTTCGTCTCTTGTATCGTGTTCAAATGAGAGAAAGACCTCGCGTCCAAGGAAAAGGTTAACACTATTGTATGTTTGGAGGCGAGCAATCAGTCGTTTGTTGTAATCCGTAAGATCCATCCTGCCCACGTGCTCAAGTATGACTAATCTGTCATCAGGAAGCATGATGATAAAATCAGGATGATAATCAATGTTGCTGATTCGCAGACGTGTCTCATATCTATAAGGTATGTGCAATTTCTCAAAAAGATTGCCGATGGCCTGCTCAGATTTTGAGCGCATATACACACGGCCTCTTGTTGGAAAGATAAGGTCTTCCCGACGATACTGACTTTGGCTATGCCGGTTTGAGTTCCAAATCTGTTGATTCGGGGTCATAACTATTAGATTAATATCCAGACCTGCCGCCTCATATTTTGCAAGCAGTTCTTCGACCTGAACACATTTTTTATTAAAAGTATCCAGAGTTGAACGAGTCCAGTTCAAATCTAAAAGCTGCCTGATAATTGACGACTGCAAAAGCAGGAACCTGCGCCTCGCCAGCTTATAAATAATATCAGGCTTCTTTGTTATACCGTAAGTGTGTCCATTAATGCGTTTACTGTAATTCGGTATACTGTTTCTGTAACGTATGTACAGTATTCCCTCGGGTAAAGAGCAGAGCTCTCTGTCGATACAGGAAATCAATTGTTTCAGGTTTTCATTGATAGATTCAATTTTCAGTTTTGAAAGCTCAGGAGTGAGCAGCAAACGTGACTTTATTGTTTTCTTTTTCATCCCAATACCCTTTTGCTATTCAGTAACGGTTCAAGAACAGTATAACATAAAAATACATTATTACCAAAAATTTCTAAACAGTGGACAAAGATAATGCCGCAACATATAGTCATGCTATCTGTGCGGCAATGCTATCATTAATTACTCCCGTTGCTCCAGGATTGCTTTGAGCTCATCTGTTCCGAACTTGTAGGCGGAGTTGCAGAAGAAACATTTAACTTCTATTTCCTCGTCGTCCGCTATCAGTGAGTTCAGATCGTCGGTGCTCAGTGTGGCGAGGGCGCGGGAGATGCGCTCGCGGGAGCAGTTGCAGTGGAAGCGGACCGGCTTTTCCTCTGTGATTATCAGATTC
>JAFRCM010000053.1 GCA_017404365.1 Bacillota bacterium | reverse complement strand
AGCTTTCGGAGGCGGAGGACGAAGCGGAAACAGAGGACTCTGCGCGCAGCCTTGCAGATTGCTTTACACCGATGACAAGGGACGCAAAGGGTACTTTCTCAGCCCTAAGGATCTGTGCGCTCTGGAACTTATACCACAGCTTGTTTCAGCCGGAGTGGACTCTTTCAAAATAGAAGGCCGCCTCAAGTCGGCCGAGTATGTCGCGGTGACGACTGCGGTTTATAGAAAGTATCTCGATCTGTACGCGTCGATTCCGGACGGAGAAGTTTCACCTGAAGGGTGGAAGGCCATGCTGGACCCTGACGATGTTGATAAGCTTCTTCGCATATTCAACAGAGGGGGATTTACGACGGGGTATCTTGAAGGAAATCCGGGTGATGACATTCTCTCGGGGGAAAGTCCGAAGAATCAGGGTGTGTACATCGGAACAGTTTCCGGCGTTTCAGGTGTCAAAGGAAAGGGCAGAGAAAAGCTGCTCATCGATGTCAGACAGGACAGAAAAAGCGAACGGACGGTTTCTTCAGGCGACGGCATAGAGATAAGACGGCCGATTGATGAAGCGGATGGCAAAGGAGCCGCGCTTGTCACCGGAAGCAGCGTTGCTACATTTGTGAAGAGACAGGAGAACGGACTGCTGCGCATCGGGGATTTTGACAGCGGAGCCAGAACCGGAGACAGGGTTTATAAAGTGACTGACAGAAGTCTGCGTGACGAAGTGCTGTCGGTTCCGGATAAAAAGATCCCGGTAGGCATGAGCTTCAAAGCGCGTCTGGGAAGCAGGCCGGAGCTTGAGATGAGGCTTAAGGAATCTGATAACGGGATCAGCCCTGTAAAAGTGGAGGCTGCCTTTGCAGTTGAGGAGGCGGTAAACAGACCGTTGACTGAGGAGAAGATAAAAGCGCAGCTTATGAAGCTGGGAAGCACGGGGTTTTGCGCTGACGAAGCGGATATAGAAGTTGATTCAGATGAAGGAATAATGATTCCGGCATCAGTCTTAAACAGCATGCGCCGCGGCGCGGCTGAGGAAATGGCCGCAGCACTGCGTGACAGAGTCAGGGCCGGCCGCAGGCATTTGACGGATGGAGAAGTTGACGCGATAGTCGTCGCGGAAGACCTTGGAAACGATGCTGAGGTGCGCCGCGTAATGAGTCTGAAAAGGTGCGAAGACACGAACACAGGCGAAGAGAAACTTACTCTTCTGAACGTTACAAAGGGAGAGGCGGACAAATACATTGAGGATAATTTCGACAGCCTGACAAGTGATGCCGGCGGCAGCGGAGTGCTGATTGGAAATCTTGGCTGGGCCAGACAGCTCATGGACGCGGGAGTGACGGTTTATGGTGATTACGGTCTCAACGCGTACAACAGTCAGAGCATAAGAGCCTATGAGGAACTGGGCATAAAGATGATGAATCTTTCACATGAGATGGATTCGGCTGTCGGCACGGGTGATGAGCGCTTCGGCGGGAAGATTCCTCTGATGATAACAGAACACCCTTTCAGCACCAGTTATCTGATTGACCGAAAGGGCGTTAAACACGAAATAATAAACTGTCGCGATAAATACATTGTGCTCTGATTCGTCAGAGCACTTTTTGCTGCCGCGTCACAGCTCGTTTGCGTTCTTGAACATGATGGCTGCCAGGAATATCAGGATGGCACCGATGACATTCCAGTGGAAGCCCCAGTCGGAAGTCTGTGCCAGAATGATGACTATGATTCCTACGAACAACATGAACACAGAACTGAGTATGTATTTTGGATTTCTCTTTTGACCATTGTTTCTGAATGACATAAATCTACCTCCGGGCTCAAGTCATACTAACACAAAACAGGCAGGCTTTCAACGGTTCGCAGGAGAAATCTTACGACCCGGGGCAGCAATCGATATGAAGGATTGCATGAAAAAAGCGGCGTCCTGCGGGCGCCGCTTTCTGGTGTATACGTATACTTGTTTTTTATTTTGGCTTACGCCGTTTTGTAGGCTTAGCTTTCGCTTATGCCTCAGCAGCTTCTTCAGCAGCCTTCTTGTCAGCCTCTCTCATTTCGAGAACGTGCTGATATTCTTCCTCAGTCATTTCTGGCATGAACAGACCTGTTACGCCGTAGAACATTGAGATGAGTGGGTTGATCCAGTTAAGTACAGCAAATGGAATGTACGAACTGTTTACGCCCAGGAATGATCTCATTGTAGCGCCGCAAGTGTTCCAAGGGAAGAAGTTTGAAGTGATTGTTCCGGAGTCTTCCAGACATCTTGACAGGTTCTTTGGAGCCAGTCTTCTGTCTTCGAAAGCTTCCTTGTACATTCTGCCTGGCAGAATGATTGACAGGTACTGGTCGCAGCAGATTGCATTTACGAATACGCATGACAGCTCTGTTACGATTACCAGACCGCCTCTTGTGCCTCTTGCCAGCTTCAGCAGTGCTGCAGCCAGGTTGCCCATGATACCGGTAACGTCTACGATACCACCGAAGCACATTGCCAGCATGATGAGGGAAATTGTCCACATCATGGACTGGAGTCCACCGCCTGTAAGCAGTGCTTCGAGCTTTTCAGCTACGAGCGGATTATCTACCATGTCAGTTCCGACCGGCAGCTCTTCAACACCGTAGTTGAGTACATAACCAACGTTGGACAGCTCACCGCCGCCAGGGACCAGCTTAACGCCCTGGAATGCCATGAACGGAACACCGAGGAGTACACCTGCAACCAGTGCCGGCAGAGCAGGCATCTTAACGATTACAGCTACGATTACGAAGATCGGCGGGATCAGGAACAGCAGACCAACAGTGTAGTTAGCCTTGATGGCTTCCAGCATTGCAGTTACGATTGACTCGTCAGCGCTGCCGCCGCTGTGAGTGAATCCCAGAATCAGATATACGATCTCAGCGATGATCCATGACGGAGCAACGGTGTAGATCATGTGTCTGATGTGGTCGAACAGAGTGGAGCCTGCAACAGCAGGAGCCAGGTTAGTTGTATCGGACAGCGGTGACATCTTGTCTCCGAAGTATGCGCCGGATACTACAGCACCAGCTGACATAGCTGATGGGAATCCGAGTGCAGTACCGATACCGATGATAGCAACACCCATGGAACCAGCAGTTGACCATGATGAACCTGTTGCCAGTGATACGATGGAGCACAGCAGACATGCTGTGAACAGGAATACGCT
>JAFRCM010000052.1 GCA_017404365.1 Bacillota bacterium | reverse complement strand
TGGCGTTCTTTACTTACGGGGAAATAAAATACTCAAGAGAAAACCAACTGGCATGAAGATAAATCAATTTGACAACAACATAGAACTGTTCAATACATTCGGTGATGATTTTGACAGGTTCAGTTTTCCCGCGGACATATACCGTGTGACTTCCGGTCACGGAGGCGAGTCACTGCTGATCACCGGCAGCGAGAAGAACGCTCTCTACGACTGCGGCATGGCATACTGCGGAGAATCCACTGCCGAAAACGTCGTGAGCGCTCTCAGGCAGCTGAGGGAAGAGGGAAAGATAAAAAACGACAGTCTCGACTGCATATTCCTAAGCCACTCACATTACGACCACATAGGCGGACTGCCGTACATACTCGACAGATTTCCTGACGCTACAGTCTACGGCAGCGCCAAGTGCAGGAGCATTCTTGAGCGTGAAAACGCCAGAAAGCTCATGGAAGAGCTGGGAACTGAAGCCAGAGACCTGTACACGCCGGGAAGCGCGAAGCCGATCCGCACCGACAGCCTCAGAGTCGACGCGGTTCTCAAAGACGGAGATACTGTTTCCCTGGGCGAAGAGAGCATGACGGCCTATGAGACAAAAGGACATACCGACTGCTCTCTGAGCTATTACTTCAGACCTGCCGGGATTCTGTTTACCAGCGAGAGCACAGGCATTCTCGAAGGGAAGGACTATGTGCATACGCCGTCTCTCAAGAGCTTTCCGGATTCAATAGTCTCAAGCTACAAGTGCGAAGCCATGAAACCTGAATACATATGCCTGCCTCACTTCGGCATGATACCGAAGGAGTACAATGATGAATACTTTCAGGCGTTCAGAGACGAGTGCAAAAGCAAGACCGATTTTGTCAGATCAATGAAAGACTCCGGCCTTTCATACGATGACATGCTCAACAGATATATTGAAAAGTACTGGACTGCGGCCAAGGAGGCCGAACAGCCGATAGAAGCTTTCAGAATCAATTCCGGGCACATACTTAATGCTCTTCTGAGAGCGATTGAAGAGGAAGGAGATACAGAAAATGTTTGATGCCGAAAAAGTAAAGAACGACATAATCCGGTGGATACGCGACTGGTTTGAAGTAAACGGCAAAGGCTGCAACGCTGTTGTTGGAGTATCCGGAGGAAAGGACAGCTCCGTGGTGGCTGCTCTTTGCGCTGAAGCCCTGGGAAGCGACAGGGTCGTAGGCGTAATGATGCCGAGAGGCGAACAGTTCGATATCGACGTGGCAAGAGCCCTGATCAAGCATCTGGGAATAAGAGGCGTAGAGGTCAATGTAGGCGAAGCCTGCGACGCCGTTGAAAAACAGGTTGAGGCTGCTTTTGGAGAAGTATCCGTCCAGACGAAGACGAACATACCTCCGAGAGTCAGAATGACCATGCTCTACGCAACTTCGCAGTCTGTCAACGGACGCGTTGCCAACACGTGCAACCTTTCTGAGGATTACGTTGGATACAACACGATATTTGGTGACAACGCCGGGGATTTCAGTCCGCTGAGCATGCTTACCGTACAGGAAGTTAAGGCCGTGGGAAGGGCGCTCGGACTGCCGTCGATGTTCGTTGACAAGGTTCCTATCGACGGACTTCAGAGCAAGACTGACGAGGACAATCTGGGATTCACTTACGCGGTGCTCGACAGGTACATAAGAGAAGGGGTCTGCGACGATCCTGTGGCGAAAGAGCGCATTGACCGTAAACACAGAATGAATCTGTTCAAGATGACTCCGATGGATAAATTCGAATACGAAATCGAAGAGTGGAGGAAATTATGGCAGTAACGAAGGAAATGATCGACAGGATTAATGTCCTGGCGGCAAAGAAAAAGGCAGAAGGTCTTACTGAGGAAGAACAGGCCGAGCAGAAAGTGCTTTACAAGGAATATCTGGCCTCGATAAGAGGCAGCATGAAGGCGCAGCTCGACAACGTCAGGTTCGTCGAAGACCTTTCTGAAGAAGAACTTAAAGAAGAACTTGCAAATAGGACTAAAAAGGTATAATATAATCGCGGGCACGGAAAATGCCCGATAATTTCAGTAAAACGGAGAAGTAGCAATCATGAGAAATGTCTATCTGGACTATTCAGCAACAACGCCTGTAAAGGACGAAGTGCTTCAGGAGATGATACCGTATTTCACTCAGAACTTCGGTAATCCTTCAAGCCTTTACACGCCGGGACTGACTGCCAAGGAAGGCCTCGCGGAAGCGAGGAGACGGGTTGCCGGTCTCATAGGCGCCGAGCCGGGCGAAATATATTTCACTTCATGCGGCACCGAGGCGGACAACTGGGTTCTCGAAGCAATCGCTGACAAGATGAAGAACAAAGGACGTCACATTATCACGTCAAAAATTGAACACCACGCAATACTTCATACATGCAAGTATCTTGAAAAGTTCGGCTTCGATGTTACTTATCTTGATGTTGACGAAGAAGGCTTCGTACATCCTGAGACATTGAAGGAAGCCATGCGCGACGATACTGTTCTCGTCAGCATAATGGCGGTCAACAATGAAATCGGCACTGTACAGCCAATAAAAGAGCTCGCTGCTATCGCAAAGGCAGGAGGAGCGTATTTCCACACAGATACAGTACAGGCTGTCGGAAACATTCCGATCGATGTGAAAGAGCTTGGCGTTGATTTTCTGTCCATGTCGGCTCATAAAATATACGGCCCGAAGGGAGTAGGCGCTCTTTATAAGAGAAAGGGCATTCAGATGCCTAACTTCATGCACGGAGGCGCACAGGAGAATAAAAAGAGGGCAGGTACAGAGAATACCGCCGGAATTGTAGGTTTCGGAAAGGCCGCTGAAATCGCGTGCCGCGATCTTGACGAGCACCGCGCTCACTCGAGCGAGCTTCGTGAATACCTCTGGGAACAGATCAGTGACAGGATTCCTGAGATCAAACTCAACGGACCAGCGGACTTCTCAAGAAGACATCCCGGAAACCTGAACGTTTCCTTCTCCTATGTTGAGGGTGAATCTGTTCTGCTGCTTCTCGACATGAAGGGAATCAGCGTCAGCACAGGTTCCGCATGCTCATCGAAATCCCTTGCCGTATCTCACGTTCTGGATGCCATAGGAGTTCCTCCTGCAAAGGCAAACGGGGCTATAAGATTCACAATAGGAGACTTTACAACAAAAGAAGATATTGACTACACAGTTGAATGCCTTTCTGAGGTAATCGCTAAACTTAGAGAACTGTCGCCGGTCAACGACGCGAAAGGATGGTAAATTAATGGCTTTATATAACGATACTGTAATGGATCATTTTCTCAATCCGCATAATGTCGGTGAAATCGAGAATCCGGACGGCAAAGGAATATACGGAAGTCCTGTCTGCGGAGACATGATGATGGTAACGCTTTCTGTAGACGAAAACGAAGTAATTACTGACGCCAAGTTCAAGACTTACGGGTGCGGAAGCGCCATCGCTTCATCAAGTATGGCTACCGACATGATCAAGGGAATGAAGGTAGAGGAAGCCCTTGAAGTAAGCAATGAAAAGATCGTAGAGGAGCTCGGCGGGCTCCCTGCCATCAAGATCCACTGTTCTGTTCTTGCGGAGCACGCCATCAAAAATGCTATTTACGACTATGCCCAGACCCATGGCAAGACTTACGCGGGACTGGAAGGTTATGTTCCGAACACGGATCCTGATGAAGATGATGAAGAAGAAGGATTTGAAGAAGAACAGTTCAGCAATGAAAAGA
>JAFRCM010000051.1 GCA_017404365.1 Bacillota bacterium | reverse complement strand
TGTCGTCCTCACTACAAGAGAGCTGGACAACCTGATTTCCATGGACGGAATCAAGGCCGCACAGCTTCCTGAGATGCCGTTCGATTCCTTCTTCGGCGAAGGAACCGGCGCAGGCGTCATCTTCGGAGCGACTGGCGGCGTTATGGAAGCGGCACTGCGTTCCGCGTACTTCCTGATCACCGGAGAAAACCCTCCTGTAGACGCGTTCCAGAACGTCCGCGGAATGGACGGCTGGAAGGAAGCGACCTTCACTGTTGCCGGAATCAAGCTGCGCATCGCCGTGGCCAACGGACTCGGCAACACAAGGAAGCTGATCGAAGCGATCAAGGCCGGCGAAGTAGCCTATGATTTCGTAGAGATCATGGCCTGCCCTGGCGGATGCTCCGGCGGCGGCGGACAGCCTATCCACGACGGAACTGAGATGGCAGCCCTCAGAGGAAGCGAGCTCTACAACATCGACAATACACTGGAAATCAGATTCTCACATGAGAATCCGACAGTCGCAATGAGTTATGAAGAGTACTTCGGCGCGCCGAATTCAGAAAAGGCTCACCACCTGCTCCATACCGACGTGTCACAGTGGAGACTTTAATTACGATTCAACGAGGTAAGACATGGCTGAGTACAACAGCACATCAAAAAAAGCGGAAGAGTTCATAAACGATGAGAAGATCAAAAGCACCCTTGCCTTTGCACAAGAGCACAAGGATGATCTGGGACTGATGAACGAGATTCTCGAAAAAGGCAGAGAGTACAAGGGCCTCTCCTACGCGGAGGCGGCCACTCTGCTCGAGTGCGAGGATCCGGAAATCATTCAGCAGATCTTCGATCTTGGAAAGGAGATCAAGGAGCACTTTTACGGTAACCGCATCGTCATGTTCGCTCCGCTTTACCTCTCGAATTACTGCGTCAACGGCTGCGTCTACTGCCCGTATCACGGACAGAACAAGACCATTCCGCGCAAGAAGCTGACTCAGGATGAAATCCGCGATGAGGTCATCGCTCTCCAGGACATGGGTCACAAGCGCCTTGCGATCGAGGCCGGAGAACACCCTAAGGAAAATCCAATCGAGTACATTCTCGAGAGCATCAAAACAATATACAGCATCAAACACAAGAACGGCGCGATCAGACGTGTCAACGTGAACATCGCCGCGACTACTGTTGAGAATTACCGCAAGCTCAAGGAAGCGGGCATCGGTACCTACATTCTCTTTCAGGAGACTTACAACAAGGAAGCGTACGAACAGCTTCATCCGTCCGGGCCAAAGAGCGATTACGCTTATCACACGGAGGCCATGGACCGCGCGATGGAAGCCGGCATCGACGATGTGGGCTGCGGAGTTCTGTTTGGTCTGAACAACTACAAGTACGATTTCGTCGGCATGCTGATGCACGCCCACCATCTTGAAAAGACTTTCGGCTGCGGACCGCACACCATCAGCGTTCCCCGCGTCAGACCTGCTGACGACATCGACCCCGACACATTCGACAACGGCGTTCCTGACGATATTTTCAAGCGCATCGTCGCCGTGCTGAGAATCGCGGTGCCTTACACCGGCATGATCATGTCGACCCGCGAAAGCGCAAAGACAAGACGTGACTGTCTTGAAATCGGCATCACTCAGATCAGCGGCGGAAGCAGGACAAGCGTCGGAGGCTACGTCGATGAACTGGATGAGGACGGCGGCTTCGATTCCGAGGACACCGCTCAGTTCGATGTTGAAGACAGACGTACCCTCGGCGAAGTGGTAGACTGGCTCATCGACCTCGGTTACGTGCCGAGTTTCTGCACAGCGTGCTACCGCGAAGGCCGCACGGGCGACCGCTTCATGAGCCTGCTGAAGGCGGGACAGATCGCTAACATCTGTCAGCCGAACGCGATGATGACGCTAAAGGAATTCCTGATCGACTACGCGAGCCCTGAGACAAAAGCAAAGGGCGACGCTCTCATAGAAGAAAGACTTTCACTGATTCCTAACGATAAAGTTCGTGAAATCTGCCGCGAGCGGCTTAACGCCATTGAAAATGGTGAGCGGGACTTCCGATTCTAGCCCGCTGCAAAATGACGATTAAATTATCAGACCTGGACAAGCTGCAACTTCTGCGCGGGGCCTCTGATGAGGCGCTTTTCGCAGAGGCTGACCGCATCCGCAGAGAAGTTTACGGTGATGCGGTCTATTTGCGCGGTCTGATTGAGTTCACGAACTACTGCCGCAACGACTGCTACTACTGCGGTATACGCAAAGGCAACCGAAACCTTTCCCGTTACCGCCTTGATAAAGAAACTATCCTCGGATGCTGCCGTGAAGGGTACGGCCTGGGATACCGCACCTTCGTTCTGCAGGGCGGCGAAGACCCGTACTTCGCGGACGCCCCGCATGGCGGCGCTGTCTCCGATGGTGACAGGCGCCTCTGCGACATAGTCGCGTCCATTCATGAGGAGTTTCCGGACTGCGCAATTACGCTGTCTGTCGGCGAACGTTCACGCGAAAGCTACCAGAGGCTCTTTGAGGCCGGCGCCCGCAGATACCTGCTGCGCCACGAAGCAGCGTCCGGCGAACTGTACAGGACTCTGCACCCTGCCGAGATGAGCATCGAGAACCGCAAACGCTGTCTGTACGACCTCAAGGACATAGGTTATCAGGTAGGCGCAGGGCTTATGGTCGGCGCGCCCGGGCAGACGCTGACTCACCTTCTCGATGACCTGCACTTCATGGAGGACCTCAAGCCTGACATGATCGGCATCGGCCCTTATCTGCGCCACGCAGATACGCCACTTGGAAAGAGTTCCGCCGCATGCGCCCAGGGACTGGATAAGGAAGAAAAGCTTAAGCTCACTCTGAGGCTTCTGGCGGTGCTGCGCATCATGTTCCCATACGCCCTTATACCTTCGACGACCGCCCTCGGGACTATCGATCCCAACGGCCGCGAGCTGGGACTCAAGGCGGGAGCAAACGTCGTAATGCCAAACCTTTCCCCTGCCGAGGTGCGCGAACAATACGAACTGTATGACAACAAAATCTGCACAGGCGAAGAATCCGCACAGTGCCGGAGCTGCCTCGAGCAGCGAGTCATGTCTGCGGGCTACCGCATCGTTACGGATATTGGAGATGTAAAACATGAATAGAACCCCTAAAGCGAACAGACTGCACATAGGAATCTTCGGCCGGCGCAACGCCGGGAAGTCTTCCCTTATCAACGCCCTGACCGGGCAGAATCTCGCCATCGTATCCGATACGCCGGGCACGACGGCGGATCCAGTCTACAAGTCAATGGAGCTGCATCCTATCGGCCCGGTAGTCTTTATTGACACAGCAGGTTTCGATGATGAGGGTGAGCTTGGCGAGCTCCGCGTTGCCAAGACCGCATCGGTCATCTCCCGCGCTGATCTGGCCATCGTCGTAATCGACGGAACTGATCCGATAAGCAATGAGGGTGATTCATCAAAAAAAGGAACTGATCCGACATTTGACTGTGAAAGAACCTGGATCGGCCGTCTCAGGGAGGCGAACGTTCCAACTATAATCGCAGTAAACAAGTGGGACATACTGAACGAAGAAGAACGCCTGAAAGCAATCAACACAGCAACGGATTTCGATGATACAGTCGCGATTCCTGTCAGCGCTGAAACAGGAGCAGGGATAGACGCCCTGCGCAAAGCGATACAGGACGCTCTTCCTGAAGAATACATGCAGGAAAAGCTTCTTGGCGACATGCTGGAAGACGGAAGTCTCGTGCTTCTCGTAATGCCGCAGGACATCCAGGCGCCAAAAGGCCGTCTGATCCTGCCTCAGGTCCAGACCATCCGTGAGCTTCTCGACCGCAAGTGCCAGGTGATGTCCACAACAGCTGACGGACTCGCTGACGCCCTGGCTGCTCTCAGCCGCGCGCCGGACCTGATAATCACCGATTCCCAATGCTTCGGTGACGTCTACGCGCAAAAGCCGGAAGCCAGCGCCCTGACATCCTTCTCGATTCTGATGGCCGCTTCAAAAGGCGACATCAACGTCTTCGTTGAAGGGGCTTCTGCAATAGACAAAGCATTGGCTGGAATTAAAACATCGGCCGCCGATAAACCGGCGGATCCGTTCCGCGTGCTCATCGCCGAAGCGTGCACGCACGTGCCTTTGAATGAAGATATAGGAACAGTAAAGATACCGAGGCTTTTGCATGAAACCTTCGGCGACAGTGTCACAATCACATCGGTCCGCGGAAATGACTTCCCCGCTGCTGATGAACTGACGCAGTACGACCTTATCATTCACTGCGGCGCCTGCATGTTCAACCGCAGGCACGTGATGAACCGCATAGCGGCCGCGCAGAAAGCCGGCGTACCAATAACAAACTACGGCATCTTCCTGGCGAAGATGGCCGGCATCCTTGACAAAGTAAGTTTCTAAAACAAACTGTTACAGTACGCTCTGCAGCTTTCCTTTTATATACACCCGTTCCGGCACTACATCATGCAGCCGGTACGGATCCGTCTCGAACAGATTCTCGCCGAGCACGAGGAAGTCCGCGTCTTTGCCGGTTTCTATCGACCCGACCCGATCATCTATTCCAAGCTGTTTCGCGCCGTTAATGGTATACCCTTCGATGAGCTGCCCCAAAGTCATCTTCTCGTCTTCCGGCGGATATACAGGAGCAGTGCTTCCGTCTTTTCTCTCGAGCCTTGTCCCGTCGGCCTGCTCGTCATATACCACACTGCCGAAATCCGGATCCTGTCTGGTCATCCCGACTTCCATTCCCCAGAACGGACTCCAGCGGTCCATGTTGTGGAGCTCAACCTCGTCGGAACTGAATGAAACAACCGCTCCGGTCTCAAATACCGTTCTGCTCTGCAAAGTGCGCAGTCCCCTTTCAGGGCCGAGCAGTTTCTGCATGTTTTCAGGTTCCGAACCGCAGTTTCCGCCATTCCAGCTAGGCGTGAAATTCGCCACAATTCCAAGCTCTCTGAACCGGTCAACATCTTCCGGACGCAGCACCTCATCATGCGCGCACGTCACGGTAATCCGGAACGGTTCTGCTCCGGACTTCTCTTCGTCACGCAGCTTCTCTACGCAGTTCATCACCCTTCTCATCGCCGCTTCACCAACGGTGTGCAGATGAAAATCTATTCCCTCGTGATTCAGTCTGCGCATGAACTCAAGAAGTTTCTCCTCGGAAATCAGCGTGCCGCCGCAAGTCCCCGTATCAGCGTACGGTTCCACCATGCACGCCGTGTGTATGCGCTGGGTGCCGTCAAACATCATCTTCATCGTCTCGAAGCGGATGTTCGGCGTCTCATATTTTTCTTTGTATTCCTTAAGCTTATCGATGGCTCCGTCGACCATGTCAGGATGCCAGAGCATGTGGCACATGAACATGCGGACAGGGATCTTCCCTTCCTCGTCCATGGCTTTGAAAGTCCTGAAAATTACGTCCTCATCGGTCATGTTGCCCGCGTCAAAAATCGTCGTAACGCCGCGTGAAATCAGATAGCTGAGCAGTTTCGTAATGCCCAGACGGAGTTCCTTTTCGCTGAGCTTTTCGATCGACAGGATCGGCACAAGAGTCATCTCTGTGATCAGCCCCGTCAGTCTGCCCTTTGCATCTCTGTCGTAGCGGCTGAGGCCCGGCGCGATATCTTCCGTATCGCTGCGAACCCCGAAATACCGCAGCGCAGCCGAATTCAGAATTGCGCTGTGGCACTCGCTTTCCATCAGTATCACAGGTCTGAAGCGAACTATTTTGTCCAGATCGTCACGCGTAATCGGATCGCCCGCCATGATTTCTATCTGTCCGTAGAACATGGCGTAGTA
>JAFRCM010000050.1 GCA_017404365.1 Bacillota bacterium | reverse complement strand
TCAGGGTCCTTGTAGTTCTCGTAATCCTTTACGAATGTTTTCCAGAGAAATTCTTTCATGCCCAGTATTCCTTGACGAATACATTATATATCCAAAAAGCGAAAGAGACAAAGCATGAATGCCTTGTCCCCTTCAAATCTAGTCCAATTTGCATGGATTATTTGCTGAGATAATCATCCATGGATGCCGCAGCTACCTTGCCTGCGCCCATGGCCTTGATTACTGTAGCGGCGCCTGTTACAGCGTCTCCGCCGGCGAATATGCCGTCACGGTTGGTTGCGGCTCCGTCGTCCGTACCGATTCCGCCTCTCTTGTTGGCTTCGAGCTGGTCGGTAGTGTCGAGAATCAGGGTGTTCAGCTTCGTGCCGATGGACATGATGACCATGTCAACCGGAACCTCAAAGTTTGATCCTTCGATTGGAATAGGTCTGCGGCGTCCTGACGCATCAGGCTCGCCCAGTTCCATCTGAACGCACTCAATTGCTCTGACGTTGCCGTCCTCATCACCGAGGATCTGTACCGGATTGTGCAGCAGCTTGAAGATACAGCCCTCTTCGATGGCATGGTGTACTTCCTCAGCTCTTGCAGGGAGTTCCTCCATGCTTCTTCTGTATATGACGTACACTTCCTTTGCGCCCATTCTCTTGGCGCATCTGGCAGCATCCATAGCTACGTTTCCGCCTCCTACAACAGCGATTCTGTCGCCGTGCATTATAGGAGTGTCATACTCAGGCAGATAAGCTTTCATCAGGTTGATTCTGGTCAGGTACTCATTAGCTGAGCAAACGCCGATCAGGTTCTCACCCGGAATATTCATGAACGACGGCAGTCCTGCGCCGGTTCCGATGAATACGGATTCAAATCCTTCTTCCTTCATGAGCTCATCTACTGTGATCGCTCTTCCTACGACTGCGTCAGTTACGAACTTAACGCCCTTGGCTTCGAGTTTGGCAACTTCGGCTGCTACGATTTCCTTAGGAAGTCTGAACTGAGGGATTCCGTAAACGAGTACGCCGCCTGTCTTGTGGAGCGCTTCGAATACTGTAACCTCATAGCCTTTGTTAACCAGATCGCCTGCGCAAGCCAGTCCCGCGGGACCCGCGCCTATGATGGCTACCTTGTGGCCGTTTGACTCAACCGGCGGAATCTCTTCGTCGCCGTAGTGAGCAGCATGCCAGTCTGCAGCGAATCTCTCGAGTCTTCCGATCGCAACCGGTTCACCCTTCGCGCAGCGTGTGCATACACCCTGGCACTGGTTTTCCTGAGGGCATACTCTGCCGCAGATTGCAGGCAGTGATGAATCCTCTGAAATGATCTGATAAGCTTCCTCGAATTCTCCGATCGCAATCTGAGCGATGAAGTCAGGAATCTTGATGTTTACAGGGCAGCCGCTGACGCATGGCTTTTTGCGGCACTTGAGGCATCTCATAGCCTCGTTGATTGCCATTTCCTCTGTATATCCTTCTGCAACTTCCAGGAAGTTGTGATTACGTACATCCGGTTCCTGTTCAGGCATCGGATTCTGGTTCAACTTGATGTTAATCATGGTAACGAACACCTCCTGTCAATCTGCATACGTGAGCTCTGTCTTCTGCTTCCTGGTCTTTGTAGTAATTTGATCTCTTAATGAGGTCATCCCAGTCAACGAGTGATCCGTCGAACTCAGGGCCGTCAACACATACGAACTTGTCCTCTCCGCCGATCTTGCATCTGCATCCGCCGCACATTCCCGTGCCGTCGATCATGTATGCAGTCAGTGATGCGATTGAGTGGATGCCGTAGTCCTGGGCCATCTTGCATGTGAATTTCATCATCATCGGAGGGCCTACAGCTACGATTTCATCGTATTCCTTGCCGGATTCGATGAGCTCCTTGAGCTTGTCGGTAGTGAAACCTTTTTCTCCGTATGTTCCGTCGTCTGTCATCATGTAGAGGTTATCTACGCCGGCTCTGAATTCATCTTCGAGGATTACCAGATCCTTGCTCTTGTAACCGCAGATCATGTCGACTTCAACACCGTGGTCGTGCATTCCGCATGCGAGAGGATACGCAAGAGCGTTTCCTGTACCGCCGCCGACAACACAGACCTTCTTGAGTCCGTCCATTTCAGTCGGTTTGCCGAGAGGGCCGACTACGTCCATGAGGTATTCACCCTCCTGCAGCTGTGACATGAGCATTGTAGTTCTGCCGACTGCCGCGAAGATCAGGTCGATAGTGCCTGCCTCTGAGTCATGACCTGCCATGGTCAGAGGAATTCTTTCACCGTATTCGTCTGTAATAAGTATTACGAACTGTCCCGGTTTTGCCTTGCGAGCTACGAGAGGAGCTTCAATAACAAGCCAGAACATGTTGTCGTTCAACTGTCTTCTTTTAACTACTTTAAACATTGAATCTACTCCTTTCTTAGTTATTCTCAAGGCCCTTCTTCTGCTGAATCAGTTTCCTGTATCTTTCAGCCGCAAATTTCTCTGCTTCGCTGAAGAGCTGTTCAGCTCTTTCAGGATTCTTCAGCTTCAGTGAGTTGTATCTTACTTCTCCCATGAGGAAGTCTTCGTAATTCTCTGTTGGAGGAGCACTGTCAACGGAAAGCGGATTCTTCTTCTCTGCGATAGCCGCAGGGTTGTATCTGAGAAGGTTCCAGTATCCCGCTCTGACTGCTTCCTTCATTTCGAGCATTGCCTTGTTCATGCCCTTCTTGACTCCGTGGTTGATGCAAGGCGCGTAGCAGATGATCAGTGATGGTCCGTCATATGCTTCAGCTTCCTTGATAGCCTTCAGAGTCTGTGCAGGGTTGGCGCCCATCGCAACCTGAGCTACATATACGTAACCGTAAGCGATGGCGATCTGAGCCAGATTCTTCTTTGTTACGGCCTTACCTGCGGCTGCGAACTGTGCAACAGCACCTATAGGAGTTGACTTGGATGACTGTCCGCCTGTGTTGGAGTAAACTTCTGTATCGAATACGAGAACGTTTACGTTTTCGCCGGAAGCGAGGACGTGGTCGAGACCGCCGTAACCAATATCGTAAGCCCATCCGTCACCACCGAATATCCACATTGATGGCTTAGGGAGCATATCCTTGTTTTCAACTACGTAAGCAGCGTCTTCATCCGCCTTGCCTTCGCAGACAGCAACGAGCTCGTCACCCATCTTGCCCGCGCACTCAGCGCATTCCATGTTGTCCAGCCATGCCTTTGCAGCGGCTTCGAACTCAGGCTTTTCAGCCAGTCTCTCGACTGCGTGCTGCATTTCGACTCTTCTCGCCTTCATTGCTACAGCCATGCCGTATCCGAATTCAGCGTTGTCTTCAAAGAGTGAATTTGCCCATGCAGGTCCCTTGCCTTCCGGATTTACCGTGTATGGTGAAGCCGGTGCTGACAGACCCCAGATGGATGAACATCCGGTTGCGTTGGCGATGAACATTCTGTCTCCGAACAGCTGTGTTACCAGCTTGGCGTATGGAGTTTCTCCGCATCCAGGACAAGCGCCTGAGAACTCAAGCAGCGGCTGCAGGAACTGTGACTTCTTGACGTTTTCGTCGCTTCCGAGTTCCTTCTTTGTTCCAACCTTGTGGAAGAGGAAGTCGAAGTCTTCCTGTGCAGCGTCCTGATTGGTTTCGCCGTCGACCATTTCGAGAGCTTTCTTTCTGGCAGGACATACGTCTGCGCATGATCCGCATCCGGTGCAGTCCAGAGCGCTGATTCCGATTGCGAATGACTTGGTCTCGTCATCCTTGTAAGGGATCTTCAGGCCTTTGTATTCTTCAGCTTCTTCAGCATCCAGTACGAACGGTCTGATTACTGCGTGAGGACATACATATGAGCACCAGTTGCACTGCATGCACTTGCTTGCGTCCCACTGAGGAATGTCGATTGCGATTCCTCTCTTTTCGAAAGCGGCTGTTCCTGACGGAACCATTCCGTTTTCCAGACCTTCAAATGCTGATACAGGTACATCATCACCATACATGCCGTTTGTCGGCTTGAGGATGTTGTTGATGTAGTCTGTGTGGAGCTTGCATCTGCCTTCAGCAAGAGTCTTAGGGATATCGCCTTCAGCATTTGCCCATTCAGCAGGAACTTCTACCTTGTGAACGCTGCTCACGCCGGCGTCTACTGCCGCGCAGTTCATGTCAACGATATTCTGACCCTTGCGTCCGTAAGTCTTGTTGATAGCTTCCTTCATATATTTAACTGCATCATCGATCGGCAGAATGTTTGCCAGTTTGAAGAATGCAGCCTGCAAAACTGAGTTGGTTCTGCTTCCGAGGCCGAGATCCTTGGCGATAGTAACGGCATCGCATGTGTAGAAGTTGATGTCGTTCTGCGCGATGAATCTCTTGACGTTTCCAGGGAGCTTCTCTGACAGTTCATCATCGCTCCAAGGGCAGTTCAGAAGGAAAGTTCCGCCCTTCTTAACGTCTTCGACCATGTAGTATCTTTCCAGATAAGCTGCCTTGTGGCATGCTACAAAGTCAGCCTGCTTTACATAATATGTTGAACGTATAGGCTCGTCTCCGAATCTCAGGTGGGAAATTGTTACGCCGCCTGATTTCTTTGAGTCATACTGGAAGTATGCCTGAGCGTACTTGTCAGTGTTGTCGCCTATGATCTTGACGCTGTTCTTGTTTGCTCCGACCGTTCCGTCAGCTCCAAGGCCCCAGAACTTGCACGCTACTACGCTCTTAGGAGCAACGTCAGGATTCTCGCTTCCCTTGATTGACAGGTTAGTTACATCGTCTTCGATTGAAAGAGTGAACTCAGGCTTTGGTTCATCAGCCCAGAGGTTCTCATATACTGCCAGAACGTCGCCCGGCTGTACGTCCTTTGAACCCAGTCCATATCTTCCTCTTGCGATGAATCTGTCTTCAAAAGCGGTTCCCTTGAGTGCTGATACGACATCGAGGTAGAGAGGCTCACCGAGAGCTCCCGGTTCCTTCGTTCTGTCGAGAACAGCGATTTTCTTGACTGTCTCAGGGATTTCAGCAACAAAGTGCTTAGCTGAGAACGGTCTGTACAGTCTTACTGAAATGAGACCGACCTTCTTGCCCTTTGCAGTAAGGTAATCAACTACTTCTTCTGCGCAGTCACAGATCGAACCCATTGCGATCATGATTTCTTCCGCGTCAGGAGCGCCGTAGTATTCATATGGCTTATAAGGCTTTTCTCTCTCAACTCTCTCGCTTACTCTGTTCATGCAGTCTATGATGACATCGATCTGTTCTTCATAGTTCTTGTTGCAAGCTTCTCTGTGCTGGAAGAAAGTCTCAGGCTGTTCCGCTGAACCTAATGCGTGAGGATGGTTAGGATTGAGGGCGTTAGCCTTGAATCTCTTAACAGCATCCATGTCGAGCATTTCTTTCAGTTCATCATAATCCCAGGTGTAGATCTTCTGCTGCTCGTGGGATGTTCTGAAACCGTCGAAGAAGTGGAGTACAGGAACCTTGCCTTCGATTGCTGAAAGATGAGCAACCGCAGCCAGGTCCATTACTTCCTGAGGGCTTCTTGATGACAGCATTGCAAAACCAGTCTGTCTGCATGCCATTACGTCGGAGTGGTCTCCGAAAATGTTAAGAGCGTGTGTTGAGATAGCTCTTGCGGCAACGTGGATTACCGTAGGTGTCTCTTCTGCTGCCAGTTTGTACATATTAGGAATCATGAGGAGCAGACCCTGTGATGCAGTGAATGTGCTCGTCAGAGCTCCTGCTGTTACAGCGCCGTGTACAGCACCTGCTGCGCCGCCTTCTGATTCCATTTCTACTACTTTGACTTCCTCGCCAAAGATGTTTTTCCTGTTCACTGATGCCCATGCATCTACGTTTTCGGCCATTACGGATGATGGAGTGATAGGATAGATCGCTGCTACTTCAGAGAATGCATATGCAACATGTGCAGCAGCTGTATTGCCGTCCATTGTTTTTCTGGATCTCATGTTTTTCTCTCCTTTCATCCTTAATTAAACTTCTCAATAGCATCGCGCTGGAGATAGTTGTACTCAGGTACTTCTCTCTCTGCCAGCAGACCTCTTGAGCATACGTACTTGCAGACTCCGCAGTTGATGCACTTTTCGTGATCGATTTCAGGGTGTCCGTTTACCATCTCGATAGCGCCCTGTGGACAGTTGTCCGCGCAGTCGCCGCATCCGATGCAGCCCTTGAAGCAGACTTCCATTCTTCTCTCAGGATCAGCTTCCGACTGGCAAGCCGCCTGCTTGACGCCGATGTACGGTACCATCTGAATCTTGTTCTTAGGACAAGCTCTGAAGCAGTCTCCGCAGCCTACGCACTTATCTGTATCAACCTTGGCGATTCCGAACTCTACCTTGATCGCGTCGTATCTGCAGACCTTTGTGCAGTCCCCGAATCCCAGGCATCCGTACTCGCATACATCCAGACCGTCGAGATCGACTTTAGCGTCAACGATTTCTGAACAGCTCTCGAAGCCTTCCTTCTCGAGCTTGCTGTGGCCGACGCCGCCGCCTGTACATCTTACGAGTGCTACAGTTTCCTTAGCCTCTGTGAGATCATGCAGTGTATCGACGATGATCTTCTTTCTGCACTTGACAGCGCATGTAATGCATCCGTCGCACTTGCTGTAGTCGATGCGGGCAAATCTTCCGTCGATCTTGTCTCCGCATACCATTTCGATTGCGTCCTTAGGACAAGCCAGAGCGCAGTCTCCGCAGCCTATGCAGCCGTATCCGCATACTGCCAGTGTTTCCTTTTCATCTGCTTTTGATGAGCACGGGATGAAGTTAGTCGCATCCGCAGGCACCATCTCGATGATCTCCTGAATGCATCCTGTCAGGCATGCTTCGCATCCGGAACACTTTTCTTTGTCGATAACGACTTCTCCGTCTACCAGAGTCATCGCGTCGAACTTGCATCTGTCGATGCATGTTCCCAGACCTATACAGCCGTACTGGCACTCATCCTTCGCAAATCCCGCCTTCTTAGCGGCGTCGCAGCTCTCACAGAAAGCTGCAGCGAAGCGTTCCTTTCCTGAAGAGCATCCTGCGCATTTGACGTGAGCAATCTTTGCTTCCACTTCAACAGGTTCTACTCCCAGGATCTGGGCAATTCCTGCTACTGCCTCGCTGTTGGCCGCAGGACACAGCGTAATCGGACCGCCCTCTGCGATGGCCTCTGCACAGGCCTGACAGGTCGGGTATCCGCAACCGCCGAATCCGCCGCAATCTACGCCCGGCAGGAGCGCAAGAATCTGCTTAGCTGATTCCATTGTCATAGTTTTTCCCTCCACAAATTGAACTAGTTACCACAAATGTATTCTGTATACATTATCGAACAATTTATTAAGCGCCTCAGTGTTTCGTTAAATAATTAACAGAACGCAACACGGTATGCGCTTGTTCTATTTTATCACGTTAAACCTTGCAGTCAAGCCGATTCCGTCTATTTTCTTGTTCTTTTTTCTATCCATCAGAATCCCTTATTGTGCTCATAAAAAAACAATGCTGCGAACCGTTTTATTTCCGATTCGCAACCATAGATTGTTATTTTATTAACGTTACCCTTCCCTACTTGTCCATAAGTCCGCTTCTTACGAGCTTTGTCACCATGGACGCTCCGCCGATGAGCCAGACAATGTCGTCCTTCATCAGTATCGTATCTATGTCAGGACTGACTATAGGCAGAGCTCCCCGCTCTATTCCTATGATAGTCGCGCCGAAGGCCTGTCTTAACCCGCAGTTTCTTATTGATTTTCTTATGAATCTGGAATCGCTGTCCAGTTTGATCGGCACGCAGACCAGTTCGCCTTCTTCAGGCACTCCCTCGAATCTCTGTCCGTACATGAAATCTTTGAGCGTTTTATCCTCTGAATCCGTGTACCTTATGGCGTCGTCCTTTTCGAGAAGTATTGTGCAGGCGTCTACTTCGTCCCACGTGCCCAGCATCTGCAGCACGTCACCGTACTGTATGTATTCATCCGCGGAAGGCATGTTCACATAGTCGTCCTTCCGTATTATTCGTATTATCGTTACAACGAAATCCCTTCTCTTTGTGAAATCAAATATGGTCTTGTAGAATTCAGAATCCGTTATCTCGAATTCAACAACGTAAAGGGATTCATCCAGCCACCTGTACGTTCTGTTTCTCGCCCTGTCACGCTTTGCCTTGGTGAGAGTTCTCTCGGAGAAGTTGGCTACAAACCTCTTCTCCATCGCTATTGTTACTCCGTTTAGCCATGTCGATCTGATAATCAGTATGATCGGGATTGCAGCTATGAGCACCAGAATAACAAACGGTATGAGGAAGATCTTCCGCAGCACAAGAGCAACGAAGCACGCGCCGATGAGCGCCCTGAGAGCTCTCATGGTTATGAGCGGCAGATGGTTGGTTCTGTGCTTAACCCAAAGCTTGTAGTACAGTGTTACGTTCGAATCGAACATTACGTTGATTACAGGTAGCATGGCGGCGATTATTATGGCCGCCGATATGATATTGCCTGTCATCGGCGATCCGACAGTTTCATCGATACGCGGCATAATGTATCTGGTCCCGGCCCAGTAGAACAGAAACAGAATCGACGAACAGGCGCCTGTCCTTATGCATATGTTCTTTATGTACTGGTTCCAGTCATTATCCAGCGAATCTCTGGTCTGGCTTTCAGAAGTGTTCCTTCTCAGAGCCTTTTTCGCCTTCTCAGGCAGTTTCCTGTTGATGAATCTGTATGCCTTCTCGGAATTCTTTATGAAAATCGGCGTTGCAAAGGCAGTAATCACGGATACGCACACAATTACCGGATAGAGAAAGTCGCTTATGACCCCGAAGCTCATGCCAAGAGTCGCTACGATGAATGAAAACTCTCCTATCTGCACCATGCTGAATCCGCCTCTGATCGCCGTATGCAGAGACTGGCCTGACAGCAGTATGCCAAGTACCGAGAATGTCATCTGTCCCACAATAACAACTATTGTGATTATTATGATCGGTACAATGTAATCGATAAGCATTTTCGGAACTATGAGCATTCCCACGGACACGAAGAATATCGCTCCGAAAAGATCCTTTACCGGCTTGATGAGATATCTGATTCTGTCGGACTGAATCGTGCCCGCAAGTATCGAACCCGCCAGAAACGCGCCCAGAGCCGATGAAAAGCCGATGAGATTTCCGATTACGACCATCGCCATGCAAAGAGCCGCCGAAACTATTAGAACCAGCTCGTCATTGAGAAGTGATGTGATCTTCTTGAGAATAGTAGGAACAAGATATATCCCGATCAGGATCCAGGCCGCCAGATAGATGAGCATTATGATGATCTGCTGAGCCATGGCTACGCCGGATACATTTCGCCCTACGGATATGGCGGACAGTATTACAAGCATGAAGATGCCTCCGATGTCCTCTATTACCAGAGCCCCCAGAACCATCTGCGCGAACCGCTCACGCATGAGATTGTATTCCTCATAGGATTTAAGAATAATCATGGTTGAGGACATGGAAATCATTCCTCCCAGGAATATGCAGTCCATCTTATCCCATCCCATGAGAGCGCCGATTCCCGCACCGACGAGAATCATCATGGCCATGACTGTAGCAGCAACGGTAAACGCGCTGCCTCCAACCTGCCCGAGTTTTTTGAAACTGAACTCAAGACCGAGTCCGAACATGAGAAAAATGACTCCTACATCTCCCCAGGCGCTTATATCCGCCTGGTCCACCACTGTAGGAAGATAATCAAAGTTAGGGCTGATAAGAAATCCCGCGACAATATACCCGAGAACAACGGGCTGTTTCAGCTTTCGGAATATGATTGTGACAATGCCGCTCGCGACAAGAATCAGCGCGAGATCGGCAACCATGGATTCAAGATGCAACTCTGTCCCCCTTACTCAGTTTGCCTGTTGCTTCTTTTCATTCTACCATACTGAGAAGTTTTTCTGTCAGTTTACTTATCTCCTTTCCAAAATTTCCTTCAAGAGGCGCGCTGATATCTATCCTGCCGCCTTCCCCGCGGCTCAGGACCGTTCTGATCATCCTGTTTACTATGTCCTGACCGCAGCTTTCCGACAGCTGTCCCATGTAGCTCCGCTCCCGGACGCCCGGCTCTCCTGCCTTTGCGGTAATACATATGCGCTCCGCCGCCTCCATGATTGCGGCAGCTGCGTCTGTCAGGCATGTCGACAGATCCGCGATGATCACGTCGAATCTGCCGCTGTCCATAAGCGCCGCGAGCAGAGTGCTCATGTCACCGGCCGACAGTTCACCCAGCGGATTTCTGCCGCCGGGCGGCGCAAACGAGCAGACACCGAATGCGTCCCTTACCATGTATGAGTCAAGAAAAGGCCTGTTGCCTTTGCCCAGAAGTCTGTAAAGAAATTCGCCTTCCGACTTTATCCCTTCCGGCACCGTCATGAATTCACCCGCGGATTCCACGTCCTCAAGACTTATGCAGAATACCCGCTTCCTGTGAAATCTGCTCAGTTCCTGAGCTACTGCCCTAGCTGCGGTAGTGCAGCCCGAACCTCCGCAATATGATGCAAAGGCAATAAGCCTGACGTCGTTCCTCTTTACAAGCGGAAATCCCCGTCCGGTCAAATGAGAATAAATATCGAAAATCTGCGCGATGATGGTAACGGAAGAACTGTATCTGTATATCGCAAACTTTCCGGCAGCGTAGTCCATCCCGGTCAGAGATGCTCTGTCTGTCAGATATACGATATTGTCTCCGTAAGAATCGCTTATTTCATCACCAGCCCACAGGACCAGATCGAAACAGTCATAGAATGCGCCGGGGCCTTCGTAGTCAGCCCAGTTTAGAATGAACTGCCTTGTCGTGTATGCCTTAGCCTCGATTTGTCTGCAGGCGTTAAGCAGTGACATGCAAAAAACTCTGTTGTACGCCTCATCAGGCGATACAACGGCTATCCTGAGATTCTCCATCTCCAACCCTCTCTCATGCCCCTGTTGCAATTGGAAATTAATGTATTAATTGTAACTTATTTACTGAAAACTGTCAAGCTGTCGCTGTAAGGATATCTGAATACGCCCTTCTCGGTTATGATGGCAGTAATAAGCTCCGCGTCGGTTACGTCAAAAGACGGGTTGAAGCATCTGACGCCTTCAGGCGCCACAGGCTTCTCATAGAATTTGCTGCGTATCTCTTCAGGATCTCTCTCCTCTATAGGTATGTCCTCTCCTGTCGCGCAGTTCATGTCGATGGATGATGACGGACCGAGCACATAGAACGGGATTCCGTAATGCTTCGCCAGTATCGCCACGGCAGAAGTCCCGATCTTGTTAGCGGTATCGCCATTGGCGGCAACCCTGTCACATCCCACGAAAACAGCCTGCACAAGTCCCTGCTTCATTACTGTTGAAGCCATGTTGTCGCATATGAGAGTCACATCAACGCCGGCTTTCTGCAGTTCGTAGGTTGTAAGTCTGGCTCCCTGAAGCAGAGGTCTTGTCTCGTCAGCAAAAACTTTGAACTCGACTCCCTGCTCGCTTCCGAGAAGCACAGGCCCGAGAGCAGTTCCGTATTCGGATGTGGCCAGAGGACCCGCGTTGCAGTGGGTCAGAATTCCGATCGGACCATTGTGGCCGGTTTCTTCGCATACCCGTTTTATCTCCTCAAGTCCGTATCCCGCGATGGCCTTGCACATGGCCTTGTCTTCCTCGTGGATTGCCTTTGCTTCTCTTGCCGCTGCCTCAGCCAGTCTCCTCGCTCCCGCGTTGGCATTAAGGCGCATCGGGTCTTCCTGACGGGCTCTGAACATCTCGACGCGGACCGCTTTAATTACTCGGTCAACCGCCCATGCGAGATTGACCGCTGTAGGTCTGGCGTCCTTGAGAATCTTTCCCTGATCCTGCAGTATCTGCATGAACCCCTCGTCTGATGAACCGCTTGCTCCGCAGCAGCTGCTGATGGCTTTAGGCCTGCACTGCTGCTTTGACAGGGCCGCCAGCGCGTAACCCGCAAAGATGCCTATTGCCGGGGCTCCCCTTACCTGCAGCTTCTTGATTGCGCCTGCCATGTCCTCAAGTGTTGCCAGTTCTATGTATTTCTCTTCCAAAGGCAACAGGCTCTGGTCCAGTATTATTACACTGTCGCCTGCGTCGCTCAGTCTTACGTGATCCATGATGTTCCTCCTGTATCTCCTGATTGATTATAACACAAAACCGGACCGCATAAGCGGTCCGGTCGTTTCTGTGTCAGCTGTTACTGCTTAAGCAGCTTTCGCAATGTTCAGCTTACTTGAGACAATCTGTAACATCGCTCATGTAAGTGATTTCAGCCGCAAGAGCAGTTCCAAGATACTTGATGAGCTCATCCTTTGCTGCGCCGTAAGCCTTTGTAGCTGCGTCAACATCTACATCGTCCACAGTCTCTGCTCTCTGAATCTCAGCGGAAATATCACCAACATGTACAACAGGGTTCTGGTGGCCATAGCCCCACTGTCCCTGATCCTTATCTGCGTAGTATTCGTCAGTGTACATGTCGATTCCTCTTTCAGCGATATCCGCGCTGAAGTTGCAGTAGTTGTAGTCGTGGATGCAGTTGAGCTGGTATGCGAAGTCAGCGATTCCATCGCCGTTCTCGCCCCAGATGTCTGCGCCGTTTTCAAGACCTTCAATTACTCCGTCGATATATGTCAGGTTGTTGAATGTCTGAACCTGGCCGTAGTCAGCTGTGAAGTCGCTGTCATAGAAGAACTTGTCCTGAACAACCTGGAATGCCTCCAAAGCTTTCTTGTTAAGCTCAAGGCCCTGAGTTCTCGCCTCGGCAGCCGCGTCTTCATTGCCCGCCGCTACTGCTTCTTCGTACGCCTTGTTGCATGCTGCCGCTGCCTCATAAGCCGCTTTGCCGTTTGCGTTGAATTCTTTGACAGCTGCCAGATACTTTTCAGTATCAACGCCTGCTGCCTTTGCGTAATCCTCGTTAAATCCGGCTTTCAGATCTTTTGCGACCTGAGAGATATCCAGCTCGAGTGCCGGCTCTGTATCGATGTACATTGCATATGCGCCATACCAGTCGATGTTCGTCTGGAATACATCGGCATCATATGTCTCGGCATTATCTGCAATGGTGTGGTAGTTATGAGAGATAAATGTCTGGTCTTCAAATCCATTAATC
>JAFRCM010000049.1 GCA_017404365.1 Bacillota bacterium | reverse complement strand
GCCTGTTGCTTATGTCGCGAGCCAGGTCGTTGCGGGTTCGAACTACATGATCCTGTGCGAAGCAACCACAACGACAGAAACTCCGTCAACGTCGTATCAGATGGTGATCGTATACGCCGATCTGAACGGGAATGCTGAAATAACACAGATGAAGGAGTTTGATTTTGCGGCATACACTGAAGGAGATAACTCCGATATCAGCACGGAGAAACTTGCCGGCGGATGGGAAATCGCGGAAGACAGATCCTCTGTTGTGATTCCTCAGGATGCAAAGGACGCCTTTGATAAGGCTGCGGAAAACCTTGACGGGAATGAGCTTGAACCGATGGCGCTGCTCGGTACGCAGATAGTTGCCGGAACAAATTATGCATTCCTCTGTTTCAGCACGCTGCAGACAGATGAGACAATCAATGGTGTTCAGGTTGTTAAAGTCTATGAAGACCTGGACGGCAATGCCGAGATAACCAACATCAGCGCGGTTGATCCGGCGGACTATAACGAGTGATTTGAGACAGGGAGAAACAGATGAGCAGGAAAATTATTGCGGTCAACGCCGGACCGAGAAAAGGGTGGAACACGGATACCCTGATAAACGAAGCGATAAAAGGAGCTGAATCAGAGGGCGCGGAAGTTGAGAAGTTTGACTTGTTCAGGCTTGAGAAGTATACAGGCTGCATATCCTGTTTTGGCTGCAAGAAGGAGAAGTTCAAAGGACGCTGCATCTGCAGGGACGGGTTGACACCAGTGCTGGACGCGATTCGTGAGGCCGACGGTCTGATTATCGGCTCTCCGAATTATCTGAGCGAAATGACCGCGTCATTCAGGGCGCTGTATGAAAGGCTGATATTTCAGTATCTGACATACAATGTGGAGAATCCATCCTGCAATGAGCATCCTATTCCAGTGCTGCTTATAATGACAAGCAACGCGCCGGATGACAGCTATCGTCCGCTTCTTGATAATTACCGCCAGACGTTAAGCGGTTTTGTCGGGCCGACAAATGTGTTCGTAAGCGGAGAAACTCTTCAGCTGAAGGATTACAGCAAAACCGACTGGGAGTGGACCATGTTTGACCCGGAAGCAAGAAAGAAACGACACGAAACGGTATTTCCGGAAGAGTGTAAACGAGCATATGAGATGGGCGCTGAATTAGCCCGATAGTGAAAAGGAGGTAAGGAAATGAGCAGGGAAGAGAGCAAAGGCAAGTCGATTCTGGCAGCGGGAGCTGCAACAGCGTTCTGCGGACTGACGCTTTACGCGGTGGGCAAAACACTGTCATTTCTTTTCAGAGATGTAGATCTTGAAAGAATCGAAAAAGACAAGAAAGACGAGATTGGTTCTGATGAATAGCCATATGCAGGATTTGACAAAAGATCCGTCGGGCTTTGTGGTGCTGGCGGATTATATCCCGGGAATCATTCAGGAAATAAGGTATCATTCCACCTATAATTTCATCGGTGACAGGATTGACGGATACGAAGAACCCTGCGCGCTTCTGACAAAGGAGGCTGCGCGCGCGCTGAAATCCGTAAGCAATGAAATGATGGTTCAGGGGTATCGGCTCAAGGTGTTCGATGCGTATCGTCCTGTATGCGCTGTAAAGCATTTCATCCTTTGGGGAATCGAGGATCAGGACATTCGCATGAAGCCATACTTCTATCCGGATCTGCAAAAGCAGGAGCTTTTTGAAAAAGGATACATTGCCAGGGAATCGAGCCACAGCCGCGGGAGCACAGTGGATCTGACGCTCCTTGACATGAGCACGGGTAAGGAGCTCGACATGGGAAGCCCGTTCGACTTGTTCAGCGAGGCGTCGCATCCTGATTACCGGGGAATAACCGAGGAGCAGCATGACAACAGGATGATATTGCAGCGCGTTATGATGCGCAATGGTTTTCAGCCGATCGATTGTGAGTGGTGGCATTTTACATTGGAGGACGAGCCTTATCCTGATGTGTATTTTGACTTTCCTGTGTCCTCGGAGTACTTGAGGAGATAATAAACATGGACAGCTGTTTCAATCCGGAGATGAACATACGAAGCCAGATTGAGAAGATTATAAGCGATGTTTTTGAAAGTCTGGAAACAGAATACTGGGACGAACCGATAACAGGAATCGCCGCGGGGGATGATTCCTATTATGATTTTCTGAAGGAACACATTGGAGAGTTTCACTGGACACCTGCTGAGGCTTTTGCGCAAAAGTACAGTGATGTGCCTGATCCGTCGGAACTGCGCGTCATGTCGATTGTATTCCCGCAGACAGAGAATACGAAGAACCTGCAAAAGCAGGAAAGCTTGTTTCCCTGTGAAAACTGGGTCACTACGCGGGGCGAATGGGAAGCTCTGATGGGAATCTTTTGTGAAAGACTGGAGCGGGCTTTTGCAGCAAAAGGCATCAGAAGTGTTTGCCCGGATCTGCTTGCGGCAATGAAACCTATGGACTCAGATAACCTGGGACATTCGTCTAACTGGTCACAGAGGCATTCCGCGTACGCGGCAGGACAGGGAACATTCGGACTGAGTGACGGCCTTATCACCAGAAAGGGAATTGCTGTCCGTTTCACATCGGCAGTTGTTGAAAAAGAGCTTCCGGTTGACGGCAGAGTCAGTGAGGACCCGTACGGCTGGTGCATCAGATGCGGAGCCTGTGTCAGAAGATGCCCGGCAGGCGCGATTTCACTTGAGAAGGGACATGACAAAGCGGCATGCTCGGAGTACAAGGACAATTACGTTGACAAACACTGGGCAAAGCAGATAAAGATAGAGGGTTACAACTTCGGCTGCGGTCTGTGTCAGGCCGGCGTTCCGTGCAGCGGTCAGCCGCCAAAACAGGGTCCGGTAAACTACAGACAGATACAGCCGTCGGATAATCCGCAGCTCGCTCAGCTTGTCAGGCTTGGATTGAAAGGTTACGATCTTGACATACCCGGGACCGCGTATTTCGATCTTCAGCTGGACAGACTGTACGAGTACTACATGGCCAATCCGGATAAGCGGAGTTATTTCGTCGCTGTTAACGATCGCGGAAGGGTGCTCGGCGGAATAGGCGTCGATATGTTTGAGAATCTTCACGGATACGCTGAACTGCAGAAGCTGTATGTGGCGGAAGACTGCAGGGGTGAAGGCATAGCAACTCATCTGATAGAAATGCTTGAGAAAGAAGCAGTCAGGCTTGGTTATAAAGGAATATACATTGAGACTCATTCCAATCTACAGGCAGCAAAAAGACTGTATATGAGAATGGGATACCGACTGATAGAGCGCCCGGAGTACGCAGTTCATGAAACCATGGACACTTTCTTCATAAAGGAGCTGGGCGATAATAAGTAAATGAATGTAGAAAGAGAGGAACGACCGCAGTCAACGGTCGTTCTCTTTTTGTGATAATAATATTCACAACTGCACTAAAAATACCTTGACGATGACGTAACGTCATCAATTAGTATGTAACGTGCTTGCCTTTACGTCATTAAAAGACGTCAATATAGGTTCTAGGGGGAAAACATGACTGAAAACTCATACATGACTGTAGGAGAAATCGCGCGTAAAGCGGGAGTTACGGTCCGCACTGTTCAGTATTATGATCAGATCGGGCTGCTGCATCCCTGCAAGCGCAATGACAGAGAGTGGCGTGTCTACACTGAGGATGATCTGGAGACTTTGAGCAGAATCATTTGCGGACGTTTTACTGGAATGTCTCTGGATGAAATAAAGGAAGATATTCAGGTGGAACGCAAGCCTGTAGACGTTATACCGGTTCTGCAGGACAGTATTGATGATTGCGAAAGTATTCTTCTGGAGCAGATGAAACGGATAGCTGTTCTGAAGGATCTTGAACGGTTTATAAGCAAAAGCGGCGAACTTGACTGGAAGGACTGCATGAGGGCGATTGAGTATCTCCAGAATAAGTGGACGCTTATTTGGGAACTGAATCAGAATATTGATTCAGGGCATCTGCCGACGACTCCCACAAAAACTGATGAAGAGAGCATGAACGCGTGCTACAGCCTGATTATCGATACGATTCATCTGATGAGAGACGGCGTTTCTCCGGAAAGCGATGAAGCGGTAACTGTTATCGAGAGGTATGAGCAGATTGTAAGCGGCAGAGAAGACGAATACAGCGGCATTTCATATAAAGATATGATAAACATCAATCCGGATATCATGAAAACAGACATCGCGGAGATTCCGGATTTCTGGGGCGAAATTAAAAACTATCTTAAAGCAGCGGCGGATACATATCATAACAAGAAGGAGACAGAATAATGAAAATCACAAAGGAACACGTATTTTACAGTTTCACGGGTAATAATGCGCCTGCCATGATGGTAGACGCTCCTGCGCAGATCGATTTCGAAACAATGGATTGTTTCGGCAACCAGCTGAGAAATCCGGAAGACGTAATGGAAGAAATAGACTGGGACAGAATCAATCCTGCAACGGGTCCGGTCTTCGTTAACGGAGCGGAACCGGGAGACACTTTGAAGGTTACCATCAACAGCATCAAGCTGAATGAAAAGGGTACTGTATGCTGTCTGGCAGAAGAGGGTACGCTCGGCGACAGAATCGAGGGTTCACACACCAGAGTGGTTCAGGTATCCGATGGAATGGTCCACTACATGACAGGAAACGGTAAACAGATCGATATTCCGCTGAAGCCTATGATCGGCGTTATCGGAGTCGCGCCGGCAGACGGACTTGATATCAACACAGGAACACCGGGAAAGCACGGCGGAAACATGGACACCACAATGATCGGAGAGGGCGCTGTCCTGTACTTTCCAGTTGCAGTAGAAGGGGCGCTGTTCGGATTCGGTGATCTGCACGCCGTAATGGGTGATGGGGAAATCGGAGTGTCCGGACTCGAGATTCCGGCTGATGTAAATGTGACTCTGGAGGTCATAAAGGGAAAGGCACCGGAATATCCCGTTCTGGAAACAGCAGATGATTTTGCGGTCATCGTTTCCAAGGGAACAGTAGACCAGGCCTGCCAGCGCGCAACAGAGCTGATGCAGGAGATGCTGCAGGAAAGAACTGATCTGCCATTTGAAGACATAGTCATGCTCATGAGTCTTGTCGGCAACCTGCAGGTCTGCCAGATTGTCGACCCTGAGAAGACGGTACGCTTCGTATTCCCTAAGAAGTATATTCCCGGCCTGACTTTTTAACAGGCTGAGCATATAAATGCAATTATTTTTTTCTTTAATCGTTATTTTTTAGGAGGCTTAATTAATGAACAACAACACAATTGAAAGTCTCGGCTATAAGCAGGAACTCAAGAGAGCGCTGACCGTTCCTGATCTGGTCTGCTACGGACTGATCTTCATGGTTCCGATCGCTCCGTTTGGTATCTATGGTACCGTAATGTCCATTTCACAGGGCATGGTAGCGCTGGCCTACAGCATTGGTCTTGTGGGTATGGTGTTTACCGCGCTGAGCTACTGGCGTATGGCCGAGGAATTCCCTATTTCCGGGTCGGTTTACGGATACGCGACCAAGGCTATAGGAAAACCGGTCGGATTCATGTCAGGATGGGCTATTCTGCTGGATTACCTGCTTGTTCCGACACTTCTCTACATCGTTGCCGCAACGGCACTTTCCGCGATTCCGGGACTTGACGGAGTTCCAATCTGGATCTGGCTGATCCTGTTTATCGCAATCAATACTGTAATCAACGTTATCGGTATTGAATGGACAAATCGTTTCAACTGGGTCATGCTCGTGCTGGAAATAATCGTATTTATTATTTTCTGCATAGCTGCGATCCATTATATTGTAACGACACCTGGAGTTGACTTCACAATCAAACCTATATTCGACGCTGACCACTTCAGCATGAATATCGTAATGGGTGCTGTTTCCGTATGCGTACTCTCATTCCTGGGATTTGACGGCATCAGCACACTGGCTGAGGAGACTAAGGGCGGAGCTGATTCAGTAGGTAAGGGCTGCGTCGTAGCGATCCTCGTAGTAGGCGCGTTCTTCATCGTACAGACATATCTGGCCGCCTGCGTGCTTCCTTGGCATGGAGAAGGCACATTCACGGATGTCGACAACGCATTCTACGAAGTTGCAAATCTGGCAGGCGGAGCTAAGGTAATGGTTATCTGCGCTGCGGCCACCGGCTTCAGCTGGGGTATCGCTGACTGCATGGTTGCTCAGGCTGCCATCTCACGTATCATCTTCTCAATGGCACGTGACAGAATGCTTCCGAAGGTTCTGGCTAAGGTTGAGCCTAGATTCCAGACTCCGTACGTATCGACAATCTTCATTGCGGTACTGTCACTGGTACTGACAATCGGAAGTGTATACCTGCTTCCAAGCGCAATCAATGCGATTTCAGTCGTCATCAACTTCGGCGGCCTGTCTGCATTCATCATACTGAACTTCACAGTAATCTATTACTTCTGGTTCAAGAAGAAGACAGGGAAGGTATGGAAACACCTGATTCTGCCTGGCATTGGATTCCTCATCATCGCCTACATCTGGACAAGCCTGTCCGGATACGCTCTGACGCTGGGAATCATCTGGCTGTGCATCGGTGTCATTTTCTACCTTGTAAATGTCAAGGTGCTTCACAACGACGTGAAACTCGAGCTGGACTAACGGACTACCTCCGTTTAATAACCTGAGAGTGAAGACCGCTGCCCCGAGTGGAGCAGCGGTCTTTAATATGTTAGAATAAAAAAAGGAAAGACAGGCGCGTTCGTGATAACAGGGCTGATCGGAAATGAAAAAGACAGTTTTATTCATTTTAATATTGCTCATCGGTTTCGGCGGGTGGTACGCCTGGGACCGTTATCAGCAGACGCAGAACGAGCAGGCGGAGCCGGAGCAGCTGTATGAAATCGGGGAGCTTCCCGAATACGCAGGAGAGCCGGCGGTTGATGTGAACGGAGGCAGTCCTGCCTTTGCAGAAGAGGAAATTACTGAATCCTTTTACCAGCGGTTCAGTGAACTTGACAGTCTGGGCAGATGCGGAGTGGCTGAAGCATGCCTCGACCGTGAACACATGCCCGAAGGGGAACGCGGCGAGCTGGAGTCAGTCAAACCGTCGGGCTGGCAGATACAAAAATATGACTTCATCGACAACGGCGGTTTTCTCTTCAACAGATGCCACATGATCGGCTGGCAGCTGACCGGAGAAAACGAAGAGGAGCGTAATCTTATTACAGGAACGAGATACTTCAACGTGGAGGGGATGCTTCCTTATGAGAACAGGGTGGCGTCATATATCAGGAGAACCGGGAATCACGTAATGTACAGGGTAACGCCGGTGTTCAGTGGCAATGAACTGGTCTGCCGGGGCGTTCAGATGGAAGCCAGATCTGTTGAGGACAATGGTGAGGGCATCTCATTCAATGTCTTCTGCTACAATGTGCAGCCGGGCGTTGAAATCGACTACAGCACCGGATACAGTCACCTGGCAGAAGGGGCAGGAGAGTAATGAAACAAGATAATAACGGAACAGATTTTGATTACAGCAACATAGAGGTAATGCGCGCCGAAGAGGAGTGGCAGAGAGCAGGAGCTTATTCAGTTCGCGTCGAAGGCATGAACCGGCAGCACCATATTCCGCTGCGGGAAGAGTTCGACGAGCACGACGGCCCGGGAACAAAGTACATAGTATTGCTTGACGACCTCTATCCTGTGGCAACCTGCAGGTTTTACGACGCGGGAGGCGGCACGGCAAATGTCGGCCGCGTTGTTGTACTGCCGGAGTATCGCGGCAAAGGCCTTGGTGAAATAGCCATGGGGGAAGCTGAGAAGTGGATCCGGGAACTTGGCTATAAGAACATGGGCGTTGACAGCCGCATACAGGCGGTTGGCTTTTATGAAAAACTTGGGTTCAGTTTAAGCGACCCTGAAACATATTACAGCGGACCATTTGAGTGCAGACGAATGCAGAAAGAACTGCAGAAGGAGGAGGAAATGATCAAGATACTGGTAAGTGAGTGCCTTTACGGCGGAAGAGTAGTGAGATACGACGGCGGAGAGGTGCCGGAAACACATCCGACATTCCTGAAGTGGAAGGAAGAGGGAAGGCTGATTCCGATTTGCCCGGAGGTGTTCGGCGGGCTGCCGACGCCGCGTCCCGATTCACAGAGACAGGGGGACAAGGTTACAGCATGTACCGGAGTGGATGTAACAGAAGAATACACTAAAGGAGCGCTTGAGGCAGTGCGCCTCGCGAAGGAAAACAACGTGGCATTCTGCATCATGAAGCAGGACAGCCCGTCATGCGGAAGCAAGTTCATTTATGACGGCACTTTTACAGACACGAAGATTCCGGGACAGGGACTGGCGGTCGAAATGCTGCGCGACGCGGGATTTAAGGTCTTTGCGGAAGAAGATATCGACGAGGCTGCCGACTATCTGGCGGGTCTGGAATAACCCCGAAAAAACTGCTTGCATTAGACGCGGGCCTATGATAATATACTCGAGGCAGTAAGCAGAAGTTATCCGCTTCTCACCTTGGGGGCGCAGGCGCCCGGGTTGATACGATTATAAAGTCTTGAGGCTTTTTGTGCGCGGATACTTTCTGTATCCGCGTTTTTAATACCGTGGGAATACGGTTATGTACGAAGGAGGTACAGAACAATAGCAAAGGAAGCTTTAATAAACGAAGAAATTCGTGCCGGAGAAATGAGAGTCATTTCTGCTGACGGAGAGCAGCTCGGTATCATGTCCAGAGAAGAAGCGCTCAGCCTGGCTGAGGAAAAGAACCTGGACCTGGTGTGCATTGCTCCGAAGGCTGAACCACCTGTCTGCAAGATACTTGATTACGGCAAGTTCAAGTACGACCAGCAGAAGAAGGAAAAGGAAGCAAAGAAAAAGCAGCACACTACACAGATCAAGGAAATAAGACTTTCCACATTCATCGAAGACCATGACATCATGGTCAAGGCAAAGACCGGAGCCAAGTTCCTCAAAGACGGGAATAAGCTTAAGGTCAGCCTGAGATTCAGAGGCAGAGAACGCGACTACGTTTCGCGAGGGCAGGAAGTAATGGAGAAATTTGCTGAAGCCGTTTCGGATGTGGGCGATATCGAAAAGAAGCCTAAGTTTGAGGGCAGGAGTCTCACCATGATACTCACGCCTAAGAGCGACAGGTAGCCCGCGCAACACACACAGTTCAAAAAAAAGATTAGCATAGGAGGAAGACATGGCAAACAAAATGAAGTCCCACAGGGGCGCTTGCAAGAGATTCAAGTTAACAGGTTCAGGAAAAGTAAAGAGAAACAAAGCATATAAGAGCCACATTCTTACTAAGAAGAGCCAGAAGAGAAAGAGAGGACTCAGACAGTCCACTACATTAACCAGTGCAGATCACGGAAGAATCAAGGAAGTTCTGAGCAAGTAAGGAGGTACGGAAATGGCAAGAGTTAAAAAAGGATTAAACGCACATAAGAGACATAAGAAAGTCCTCAAGATGGCTAAGGGCTTCTATGGCGCTAAGCACAGCACATACAGAGCAGCAAAGCCTGCAACAATGAGAGCACTGCGTTCAGCTTACGTAGGACGCAAGAACAAGAAGAGAGATTTCAGAAAGCTCTGGATCGCAAGAATCAACGCTGCAGCAAGAATGAACGACATGAGCTACTCAAAGCTCATCGGCGGACTGAAGAAGGCAGGCGTCGAAATCAACAGAAAGATGCTGTCAGAGATGGCAGTTGCAGACCCTGCAGCATTCGCAGCACTCTGTGAAACAGCCAAGAAGGCAAACTAAACATGACAATTCGGGAAGGTTCGGCAGAACCTTCTCTTTTTTTTTCGGTGATGACCTTTTGTGGTACAATACGAGCATGAGTGAACGGAAGAAGATCACAATCGGAATACTGGCGCATGTCGACGCAGGCAAGACGACGCTTTCAGAGGCGATACTGTACAAGTGCGGCGCCATCAGAAAAGCAGGACGTGTGGACCACGGCGACGCGCTTCTCGACAGCGATTCGCAGGAGAAGGAACGCGGCATAACCATCTTCGCTGGGCAGGCTGTGTTTAACCTGCCTTCCGCAGGCACGGAAGTAACGCTTCTTGATACGCCGGGCCATGTGGATTTCAGCGCAGAGATGGAACGGACGTTGAAGGTCCTCGACTACGCAGTGCTGGTGGTCAGCGGCAAGGACGGAGTTCAGAGTCATACATGGACTCTTTGGAAGCTGCTCAGACAGTACGGCATACCTGTTTTTGTTTTTGTAAACAAGATGGATCTTGAGGGCACTGATCGCGGCGCGATTATGGATGAGCTGCGTATGCGGTTCGGCAGCGAGTGCTGTGACATGAGCGGCTCCGCTGAAGAGATTGCCATATGCAGCGAGGACATGATCGAAGAGTATCTGGCAGGCGGAACGGTTTCGGATGATTCTATCGCAAAGGCAATAAAAACCCGCAAATTATTCCCGTGTTACTTCGGCTCTGCTCTCAAAATGGAAGGCGCAGATGAGCTTCTGGACGCCCTGGGAAGACTCACGATCGGGTACGGCGCCGATGTAGATTTCGGACACTGGGCCGATGCCGAAGACGGAATCGGCAAGACGG
>JAFRCM010000048.1 GCA_017404365.1 Bacillota bacterium | reverse complement strand
TCTCTTCGGTCTTGCGGTTCATGCCGAAGAATATCACATTGTCTATTATACCGCGATTCTTTTTTATATCAAGTGATCCTGTCTGTTCGCTGAGCACAGCCAGGTAGTGGTACAGATTGAAATCCAGATTATCCCGGATTCTGTCGCGGAATTCCTGCGGAGTCTCACTGTCTTTGTATTCAAATCTGTAGAGCAGCGGGTTGTAGGCTCCGCTCTCGATGTTTTCCTCGATGTCGTCGGCAGCGTCGACCAGGTATATCCACTTGCCCATATGATAGCCTATCCGCGCAAAGGTTTCGTGAAGTTCCTGCGAATCCGCGTACAGTTTTTTCGCGCCCTCGCGAAAGATGACTTCCATTATCTTTGAGAAGGACTCCGCAGCCTCGTCGAGGTTCGCGCAGTGGGCCGCCTCAAGGCCGTTGAGTCTGGCAAGATTGATTTCAATTCCGTCGCAAAGGTCAGGGTACTTCTTCTGCAGCCTGGTGTGGAGTCTCCGGAGGAGACGCGAGGCTGCTTTTGCAGAAACCTTGCCTTCATCATTGACATCGTCGAGCATCTTGTACCACGCCAGGACCAGCATGACGTCGCCCGCGTACTCGATCGCCTCGTTGCGGATTATGGTCTTGTTCTTTATGTGGTGAAGAACGCAGTGCTCCTGCACGGGAGCGTCCGGTTCATCGTCGACGCACGCCAGCAGCAGCGCCAGAAAAGCCGCATCATAACTGAGCGCCATACGCGGCAGCTGGCCGTACTCCTTGCCGATGTACTTGCACACGCCGCAGTAGTAGCCCATGTAGATCTCATATTCGCGGACCTTCAGATCCGGCTTGAAAATCTGAACATAACCTAGCATAGGTCTATATTAACACAGTGTTCATTGATTATGAACGGGGGATTTGATAAGATGTTGCTGCAATGAAGAGAATTACTGAAGCGGACAAGTTGATAGAGATGCTTGAGGCGGCGGGCTTCGAGGCGTACTACGTGGGAGGCTGCGTCCGTGATTTTCTGCGCGGGCAGTCAAGGGCGGCAGAGTCCGTACCCGCGGATATTGACGTGACCACGAGCGCCACGCCTGATGAGATGAAGGAGGTGTTCGCCGGGCTGAAGTACTTCGAGACGGGCATCAAGCACGGAACGCTGACGGTGCTTGCGCCGGCTGAAGACCGCAAGGCTGACGGCCGGAAGTACGCCCCGGTTGAGATAACGACCTTCAGGACGGACGGCGAGTACAAGGACAACAGGCACCCGGAAGAAGTCAGGTTCGTAAGAAATCTTGAGGAGGATCTGGCGCGGCGCGACTTCACGATCAACGCAATGGCCATGGACATGAGAGGGAATCTCATCGACGTGTTCGGCGGAAGAGCCGACCTTGAAGCGGGACTCATCCGCGCGGTGGGAGATCCGGACAGACGTTTTCAGGAGGATGCTCTGCGCATTCTTAGGGCCATGAGGTTCGCGGCTGTGCTGAGCTGCGGAGGCGAAGACGACAGAGGATTTGAAGACGGCAGAGGATTTGAAATCGAACCAAAGACCGAGGCTGCGATGTTCAGAAACAAAGAGCTTCTCGGCAACATCTCCGCTGAGAGAATATACGCTGAGCTCAAGAAACTGCTGGCAGGACCTCACGGCGGCGATGTCGTCAGAAAGTACGTGGACATTATCGGAGTTTTCATTCCGGAGCTTCTGGCCATGAAGGGCTTCGAGCAGCACAATCCTTATCACAGATACGATGTGCTTGAGCACTGCGTCAGGGCCATGGAGACGGTGGAAGGTTCGGGATTCGCTGAGGATTACCAGATGAAGCTGGCGGCGCTTCTGCACGACGTCGGCAAGCCGCAGAAGTTCTTCCTCGATGAGAACGGCATCGGCCACATGTACGGCCACGCCGCGGCGGGCGAGGAGATGGTGAGGAACATCCTGAACAGACTCAAGGCCGACGGTGAGACGAGAGACCGTGTCTGCGCTCTGGTCAAGTATCACGATCTCGTATTTCAGGAGGACCGCAGGCTTCTCAAGAAATGGATGAACAGGTATACTCCTGAGATGCTTCTGGAAATACTGCACATAAAGCGCGCGGACAATCTGGCCACCGGCAACATGAGCGAGGAGCTGGCCGAGAAGTTCGACAGGATTGAAGAGGAGATCCGCGCAATCGTCGAGGAGCAGCAGTGCTTCAGCCTGAAGGACCTGGCTCTTGACGGACGAGATATCATAGACCTTTGCAAAGGCAGGGGCGGCGCCCCTGAGGGGCGCGAAATCGGTCAGACGCTGCAGAAACTCCTTGACGAGGTTATAGACGGCGATCTGCCGAATGAAAAAGAAGCCCTGACGGCGCGGGCCGCAGAGCTTCTGGGAATATAGTTTAGATTCCGATTTTGAGGAGTTCGATGAACTGACGCGCGGTTCTCGGGCTCCTTCCGTTTCTTCTTATGGCAAAAGCTTCAGCCTTTGTCATCAGCTCATCTTCGGTTATTTCATCCTCTCCGTCTCCGACCGCTACGCCGTATTCATCGGCGAGAGAGCGTACGATCGAAAGGTACTCGTCTTTGCCCGGCTTGCTGAAGGTGATGGTCAGGCCGAAGCGCGCCGCGAGACTCATGGTCTCCTGCATGGTATCGTTGAGGTGCAGATCGTCATCAAATCCGGCGGTACCGACGCGGTCGGCTGCAGATTCGCGTACGAGGTGACGCCTGTTGCTTGTGGCGTATATCACGGCGTTGTCGCCGCAGCCGGTGATGCTTCCCTCAAGAGTTGCCTTAAGGGCCGCAAAGTTATCGTCGTTTCCGGCGAAGCTCAGGTCATCGATGAATATGATGAACTTGAGCGGATTCGAAGCAATTTCCTCCATGACGGAAGGAATCTGGAAGAGCTGGTTCTTCTTCAGCTCTATCATGCGCAGGCCCTTGTCCGCGTAGGCCGCCGCGACGGCCTTGATCGTGGTGCTTTTGCCTGTGCCCATGTCGCCGTAGAGGAGAATGTTGCTGGCACCGCTGCCGTCTAGAAGCGCTTCGGTGTTGCGGATGACCAGATTGCGCTCGCGCTCGTATTCAAATAGCTGGTCGAGGCGCTGGTAGTCCGGATGGGCCACAGGAACTATCTGCCCGTCTTCGACGCGGAAGAACTTGTACTTGGCGTAAATTCCGTAGCCGGTGCTGGATATGTCGGCCAGCTTGGCCGTGAAGTCCTTTATGAGATTGAGCTCCTCTGTCTTCCACTTGGGAAGAGAGATGCCGCGTCCGCACGATGAATCGGAATCGAGCACCATCTGGCGGATTTCAGCTGAAGGAATCTGGCCGATTTCGTTCAGAAGGTTCAGCTCGTTCTTTACAGCGGCCGCTATTTCAGGGTCGATTTTCTTTCCCGCCGCGACTGCTTTTACATAGAAATTGTCATCGTCGAGAACCTGTCTTCGGATGTATTCTGAGAGATTCGCTCCTTCGGGATACAGAGTCGATATGAAATCACTGTACGCTGCGATAGTGTTTTCATCAAGCAGCTTCCTGAGGGAAACTACGGCAGGGTCCTCCTTGACCTGTCTGAAGACCGCGAGGGAATCTATTTTTGATCTGAGTTCGTTGTATATGCTCATCTGCACATCTCCTTATGTGATTTAAGGTCAGTCTGTATGGATAGATTATACAACATAAGCGGAAAAACTTTTTAAAAACTTTTTTGCCCAAAACGGTTGACACTTCACTTGCTGTGCGGTACTATACTTAACGTATTACTGGTTTAATTGACTAAAGCAACCTAAATCAGTCTAGTAGCATAACATCTATCTTCTTGGAGAGGGACCCTTGAGGGGTCTCTTTTCATTTGCGTTGTGTTATAATACGCTCATGAGACTGAATAAATACATTGCGGCAGCCGGGGTCTGCTCCCGGAGAAAAGCAGATGAGCTGATCGCGAACGGAAATGTAAAAGTGAATGGCAAAGTCGTCCGGGAGATGGGAACGAACGTAGAGGAAGGGGACAGTGTCTCCGTCAACGGTACGCCTATTGAGGCAAATGAGTCAAAGGTCTATGTGGTGGTAAACAAACCGCCGGGATTCGTCACGTCCATGAGCGACGACAAGGATCGTCCGACTGTGGCGCAGCTCGTGGCGGACATTCCCGAAAGGCTTTTCCCGGTAGGCCGCCTGGATTACAATACGACAGGTCTGCTCATAATGACCAACGACGGCGATCTGACCTATACGCTCACACACCCTAAGCATGAGGTGAGCAAGACGTACGTGGCCACTGTCGCGGGCGTGCTGTCAAATGTCAGACTCGCTAAACTGCGGAAGGGCGTCGACATCGGGGGATTTGTCACTTCTCCCGCCCAGGTGCGTGTGCTGAAGCAGAACCCTCGGTCCGCCGTAGTGGAGATTTCCATACATGAAGGAAAGAACCGTCAGGTCCGTAAGATGTTCGCGGCCGTTGGAAACAAGGTGCAGAGCCTTGAGCGCACAGCCATCGGGGACATAAGACTCGGCAGGCTGCTGCAGGGGCACTACAGGAAACTCACCCGGGCCGAAGTCGAGTATCTCAAGAGTCTGTAGAATATCTCAAAAAATGAAAAAGAAAAAGCGCCTTGCGGCGCTTTCAGACTGTAGACAAAGGTCCGATCTCGGAAACGAGATACCGGACCTTTTCTGTTGCACAAAATTTAAAACATCTGTGAAAACTGCGTCTTTAAACCCAATAAATGGTAAAATGTATCTAAGAAGAAAGGCGGTTTTCAATGATCTCAAAGAATGGAAAGAAAGAACCACAGATGCAGATCGTATCTCTGGAACAGCTTGTTCCGGAAGATCATCTGCTGAGGAAGATCGACGCGGCAGTCGACTTTGACTTCATCTATGATCTGGTCGAAGAAAAGTATTCGACAGAAACGGGAAGGCCAAGCATCGACCCCGTGACACTGATCAAGATTCCGATCATCCAGTATATGTTCGGCATAAAAAGCATGCGGCAGACGATCAAAGAAATCGAGGTCAACGTCGCATACCGATGGTTTCTGGGACTGGATTTCTATGACAGAGTCCCGCACTTCAGTACATTCGGAAAGAACTACAAAAGGCGCTTTGAAGGAACGGATCTGTTTGAGCAGATATTCCAGCAGATCCTTCTGCAGTGCATGAAAAATGATCTGGTGAATACGGATACCATGTTCATAGATGCGACCCATGTGAAAGCTGCCGCCAACAGAAAGAAATCCAAGAAGATCCTGGTAGCGAAAAAAGAGGCACGCTTCTATGATGAGAAACTGCGTGAAGAGATCGACGCCGACAGAGCCGCACACGGAAAGAAACCGTTGAAGGAGAAGGATAAAAACGACGATCATGATGACGACGCATCATCCGGAGGAGGCGGAAGCACCCCTCCTGAAGAAGCTGCCATGAAAGAAAAGAAGCAGAGCACAACGGATCCGGAAAGCGGTTGGTTCCACAAAGGAGAACACAAGGAAGTCTTTGCCTACGCGGTAGAGACAGCCTGTGACGAGAACGGCTGGATCCTGGATTACACCATACACCCCGGAAACGAACATGACAGCAGGACATTCCCCGCACTCTACGAGAAACTGAAACGGCTGGATCCGAAAATGATGGTCATGGATGCCGGCTACAAGATTCCTCCAATCGCGAAAATGTTGCTCGATGACGGGATCACCCCGGTATTCCCATACACGGCGCCAAAAACAAAAGAAGGGTTCTTCCGGAAACACGAATATGTCTATGATGAACACTTTGACTGCTACATATGTCCGAATGATCAGATCCTTAAGTACTCCACGACCAACCGGGAAGGCTACCGGGAATACAAGAGCGATCCAAAGATATGCGCAGGCTGCCCGTATCTAAAGCAGTGCACGAAGAGCAGAAATCACCAGAAGGCGATCACAAGACACATCTGGCAGGAGTACATGGAAATCTGCGAGGACATACGCCACACAAAGGGCATGAAAGAGATCTACGGCAAACGAAAAGAGACGATCGAGCGGGATTTCGGCACAGCGAAGGAGCACCATGCGATGCGGTACACCCAGCAGATCGGGAAAGAAAAGATGGCCATGAAGGTTGGCCTGACTTTCGCGTGCATGAACATGAAGAAACTGGCCAACATGCTGTTTCAACAAAAGGGGCGAGTTCTTTGTACTTGCACGATTTTTTGTCCATCCTGCGAAATATCCTGAAGTTCTTAGAATATATCCCCGTTTACGCTTCGATTTAACAAAAAGAGAAAAGACCCGTCACCTAATTGCTGAGAACGAGTCTTTGTCTACAGTCTGAAAGCGCCTTGCGGCGCTTTGACTTTTTATGCGATTATTTTCTCTTCATTTCCTTAGGAGTTACGCAAGTTCCGGAAGCTCTTGCAACTACGATTGGCTCTTCCAGGAAATCAGCAGCTGAGTCGTTGATGTCCTTTCTTGAAACGATGACCTTTCTTGCTTCAAATACCATGTGTCTTGAAGTGTTTCCGATCTTGTCGATTTCGCCGTAAGCTTCGATGTAGTCTCCTGCATAAGTAGGTGCCAGGAATTCTACGTTGTCATATGCGCAGAAGAGACCCTCGTCTCCGTCCAGCTTGATGAGCAGTTCAGTAGCAACGTCGCCGAAGAGGTGAACCATGTGAGCTCCGTCAACCAGTTCTCCGCCGTAGTGAGCATCCTTTGCAGACATTCTGAGTCTCAGTGTTGAAGTAATCTTTTCCATCTTGAATCTCCTTTTCATTTTATTTTCAATTAATTAAAGACTGCATTAATCGTACCATATATCTATTGCAAAACCAATGCCAAGCGTTTATCATATGAATCAGAAGAAAATGAACCGAAAACGGTTCAGGAGGTTGCCATGAATTCATATGGATTGGAACGTTCGCTGACCCCGCGCTGGACGCTCGCGCCATCAGCGTGGGAGCTCGACAACAGCCGTGAGCTTAAGGCAGGCGAGATAAGAATCGCCCTTGAAAGGGTTCACGTTGAAGGAACGAGCTTCAGACAGATCTGCCAGGAGGCGGGTAACGACGAGGAACGCATAAAAGAAAAGATAAATGATATAGTGATCAGAAGAGGCAAGCTGCATAATCCGATAACGGATACAGGCGGGCTTCTGTGCGGCGTAATCGAGGAAATCGACCGCAGCTATGAGAATACCAGGGGCTTCAAGCCCGGCGACAAGGTAATCTGCAACGCGTCTCTGGCAGGCCTGCCCATGTACATTGACAGGATAACCAACATAGACAAGGTCTATTCCCAGTTCGACGCGGAGGGGTACGCCATATGCCTTCCGGGCATGCCTGTAAACAAGAGGCCGGATGACATACCCGTGGATCTGCTCCTGTTCGCTTTCAATGAGTCGGGGACCATATACACCGTGTCCAATGATGCAAAAGACAAGAAGCGCATAGCTGTTCTGGCGAACAACAACCTCATGGCCATGGTTTACGGATATACCATAAGAAAGGCGGCAGGACCGGACGCTGAGGTCTACTGCATCCTTGACAGAAATACGCCGGTGACAGCGGAAGGCCCGAAGATTGAGGAGTTCAAGAAGAAGGTTTTTACCGACGTTCATTATGTGAATGTAATGAGGCCGGTTGAATGCCTGAAGGAGTTCGCGGACAAGCCGCCTGTTGACATGATGGTAAACTGCGCCGACATACCGGGCGCAGAAACCATAAGCGTCATGGCCACAAGATCCGGAGGAACCGTCATATTCGCGAACTTCATAAGCAACTACAACATCGCGCTGTACGTGACGGAGGCGACGTCAAAAGACCTGAATATCAAGTGCGCCGACGGGTACCTGGACAGATACGCGGAGTTTGATTTTGAGATAGTCAGAGAGATAGCTCCGTACCTTGAAGGAAGCCTTGTGCCAAGGGAAAAGACAAAGATGAGTCACAGGTCCGAGGTGGACAGGGAGATACTGGAACAGTACAATCAGCACAACCTTGAGGAGGCGGAGGACTTCATCGCGACGAGCCCGAAGATGCGCAACGTTCTGGATGAAATAATGAGCGTATCAAAGTACGACTGCAAT
>JAFRCM010000006.1 GCA_017404365.1 Bacillota bacterium | reverse complement strand
GCGAGTTTTGCTGACGTTCCGTGAGCTGCGAATGAGCGCGAATCATTGCCGGCGACGAGGACGTAGCGAAGGTAATATCTGCAGCCCATCCAATAAAAAGAGACTGTCACACTAATTATTTAGTGCAACAGCCCCTTTTGTACAACTCTCATGTAAAAACTCTTTACAGATCACGGTCGTACTCGTCGTGATGGTCGTCCGCAAAGTCCTTGTACTCCTCCTTGACATCTCTCGCGGCTTTCGTGTCGCGGGCGAACAAGTCCTTGATGCCTTTGCGCTTGAGAATGCCTGTGGCGAGCAGTTCGCCGAGCAGGTAGCAGCCGATGATCTCGCCGATGGCGATGTAGACGATCAGCAGTCCAAGAGACATGTCGATGCTGTAGCCGTACTTCAGGATCAACGGGATGATGACGGAATTCGACACGATGGCCGGGATCGGCACGAGCCAGCGGTTGAAGCGCAGCAGATAGCCAAGGGCCGCACCGATGAGGGTGGCGATGCTGCCGAAGATGATGTCCCAGATGATGGCGCCGCCGAGGATGTTCGCCAGCAGGCAGCCGACGAAAAGACCCGGGATGGCAGCCGGTGTGAACAGAGGCAGAATGGTGAGTGCCTCGGAAATGCGCACCTGAACGGCACCGTAGGAAATCGGCGCAAAGACGATCGTCAGGGCGGCGTACATGGCTGCGATGATGGCGCTCAGAGCGATATATTTAGCATTAAAACGGTTTTGATTCATGTTGTGTTTGTGTCTCCTCTTTTCGCATTCCACAACATCATAACAGTACGGCAGGAAGATAGCAACCCAAATCTGCAGCCGTCGGGGAATTGTGTACAGAAGCAGGGGAAATAAGGTATAATAAGACAGCGGCTATTGAAAACCATGGAGGAAATGGCATGAAGATTTTAGTGACGGGCGGAGCCGGATTCATCGGTTCCCACACGGTGATCAAACTCATCGAAAGCGGCCACGATGTAACCATCGTCGACAATCTCTGCAACGCGAACCCGAAGGTGCTGGATCGCATCCAGCAGCTGACCGGCGTGGCACCGGATTTTGCAAGGGTGGATATCAGAGACAGGGAAGGGCTGACGGCAGTCTGCGAGCAGGCGGCTGCGGAGAGCGGCCCATTTGACGCGTGCATCCACTTCGCGGGGCTCAAGGCAGTGGGCGAGTCCGTTGCCAAGCCGTGGGAATACTATGACAACAACATCGCCGGCACCCTGACGCTCCTCGACGTCCTCAGAACACACGGATGCAAAAGCATCATATTCTCGTCGTCGGCGACGGTGTACGGGGATCCTGAGATCATTCCGATCACGGAGGAATGTCCGAAGGGGCACTGCACGAATCCATACGGGCAGACCAAGTCCATGCTGGAAGAGATCATGATGGATATGCAGAAGGCAGATCCGGAATGGAATGTGGTTCTTCTTAGATACTTCAATCCGATCGGCGCTCATCCGTCGGGACTCATCGGCGAAGATCCGAACGGCATCCCGAACAATCTGATGCCGTACATCACCCAGGTGGCGGTGGGCAAACTGAAAGAGCTGGGTGTTTTCGGTGATGACTATAATACGCCGGACGGCACGGGCGTGCGCGACTACATCCACGTCGAAGACCTGGCAGAAGGGCATGTCAAAGCGATACAGGCCATCGAGGCCGGGTGCGGACTTGCCATCTACAATCTGGGAACGGGGACAGGCTACAGCGTGCTCGACGTGGTGAAGGCTTTCGAAAAAGCCACAGGGGTGAAGATTCCGTACAGCATCAAGCCGCGGCGCGCCGGCGATATCGCAGCCTGTTACTCAGACCCTGCAAAGGCAAAACGTGAGCTGGGCTGGAAGGCGCGCTTTGGGATCGAAGACATGTGCCGTGATGCCTGGAACTGGCAGAGCAAGAATCCAAACGGATACGGAGAATGACAGAATCATAGAAGTATAGAGATATGATGAAGGGGGCTATTTCGGCCCCCATTTTTTATCATTCTATTTCGCTGCTTGCAGTTCCCTGGACGTCTTCTTGAGTACTTCAATAAACTCCGACGCTGCTCGGGACAGGTACTTGTTGCGCGGGTATGCCACATACATGCTGCGGGCGCAGATTTCTTTGTCCGCGAGATAGAGCTGAGGATATCTGGCCAGGCCGCTGGTCTTGATACTGTTCTCGGTGATCAGAGACACGCCCACGCCCGACATGGTCAGGGCGAGGGACGTCATGGTCTGCTCGACGCGGAGGGTCTTCTCCGGCCGGCAGCCGTATTTCTGAAACAACTGCTCCATCATCTGACCGATATTCTGGTCTTCCCGCAGCAGGATGAAAGGACAATTGCAAAGCATCCGGAACTGATTCGCCGTGATGCTTTTCCTTTTGATTTTTTTGTCGATCTCCCACTCCGGCGGTACCGCCAGGTAGACCTTTTCGTCGAGGAGTTTCTCGTAGGCGAAGCGGTCCGGTTCGTCGGCGACAGGGGTGATGAAGAGATCGATCCTGCCCTTGAGGGCCTCGGCCGTCAGGAAGGGCACGTTGCCGTCGACGATTTCGATGTCCACGCCAGGAAACCTGCTGACGAAGGCGCTGACGGCCTTCGGGATGTACGCCACGTTGAAGAAGGTGGCGCCGCCGACGGTCACACTGCCCGTGGCGAGGCCTTCGATGTCAGCGATGGTCTGCTCCAGTTCCTTCTCCAGAGACTGGGTGCGATCCAAAAACGCCAGATAGGCATGGCCGGCTTCCGTCAGCTCCAAAGGCTGGCGGCTCCGGTCGAAGAGCACCGTGCCGATCTCGCTTTCGATCTTCTTCAGGTGGGCGCTCAGGGCCGGCTGGGAGATCCCCAGACTCTCCGCCGCCGCAGAGATGCTCTTCATATCTGCAATAGTTTTGATGTAATGCGCTGTCTTTCTATCCATGGCTGTTGCTTTTGCATGCATTAAAAAATACTTATGGTTTTTACCGTACCATAAGTATACTCTTATACGCGTTCGGTGTCAAAATCCGCGGGGTTACGCTCGGTGCATGCGGCGGATGACGCAGGCGCTGAGGATGCCGCAGACGAGCTTCGTGACCACAAAGACGAGCACGGTGTACCCGTCGGTCACGTTGGATACGAAGGCCAGGGAACCGCCGATGACGAAGGAACCACTGAGACTGAAGGCCGCCACGACTTCTTTGCCTTTGTTGTCCATACGCTCGAAGAGAGGCATCACGGCCAGTGACGTAGCGCAGGTCATGAGCAGGGAGACGGCCGCCACGTCGTTGATGCCGATCCGGCCGGCGGCAGCGTTGATCTGCGCCCGGAAGAACTTCAGGATCAGCTCGGACATGACGAGGGAGCCGGCGATGATGACAGCGGACTTGAAGACGATGAGAATGGCTTCCTCCACTGACTCCATGCTGGCGTAGGCCAGCTTCGGAATGAAGACGCCGATGACCGCCACGGCGAACATCAGGTAGAAGAACCAGTTGACCAGTCTCGCAAACCAGGTGAAGAAGGTCGTCGTTCCTTCTGGCGCCTTCCAGAGGCATAGGGCCAGCAGGGCGCAGATCACGAGAATCGGCAGGAACTGGCGCAGGAAGAGGCCGACCGGCATGCGGATCATCAGCTCCGCCACGATCAGGCCCGCCGGGATCATGATGATGCCGACGATGAAGCCCCGGAACATGAATGGGTAGTCCTGCTTGTTGATGGATGCCATGAAGACGGGCATCTGGAAGGTGATGGCCTGACCGAGCAAAGTCCCCAGCACGACGCCACTCAGAACAAGCAGCGCAGGGCTGGCCGCGATTTCGCGGGAAATGAAATAGCCGCCCATGTCGGGGGCGAGGATCGCGCCGATGATCATGGATGGATCAAAAAAGAGATGATCCGACAAGGCCATGACCTGATCCGTGTGCTGGCGGATGAATTCCGTGCCGACGGTGCAGATGCTCACGATCGGGATGACCATGACGCCCATAGTATAAAGGCCTTGTTCGAACTGGCTGGCGAGTCCCCACCTGCCGCCGATGGCCTTGTCGATGAAACCGATACATGCGAAAACCAGCATGATTGCGATGAATGCGTTCATACTTGGTATTCTAACATAGAGAGGCGAAGGGAAAAGGGGGCTTTTGCATTATTTTCTGAAAAAGGTCTGATTTACCCCTTGACAAGGTAGGTAAATGATGTTATTCTCCAACTACCAACCAGAGAGGTAGGTAAATAAAAACGAGAGGAGAAAGAGATAATATGTCAGATTACAAATTTGAAACTTTACAGTTACACGTAGGTCAGGAGCAGCCGGATCCGGTGACAGACGCGCGGGCGGTGCCGATCTACGCAACCACGTCCTACGTATTCAAGGACTCAGATCAGGCGGCCGGAAGGTTCGGGCTGACAGAAGGGGGAAATATTTACACTCGTCTTATGAATCCTACCTCTGATGTGTTCGAAAAGCGAATAGCGGCTCTCGAGAGCGCGCCGGCGGCCCTCGCCACTGCGTCGGGATCAGCGGCAATAACCTACGCGATCCAGAACATCGCGACGGCGGGCGACCACATTGTATCGTCGACAAACCTCTACGGAGGAACGTACAATCTGTTCGCCCACACACTCAAGGATCAGGGAATAGACACGACGTTCGTAGACCCGGCGGATCCGGAGAATTTTGCAAAGGCAATAAAGCCTGAGACGAAGCTGCTCTACGCGGAGACCCTGGGAAATCCTAATTCTGATGTTATCGACATCGAAGCGATCGCGGCAATCGCCCACGAAAACGGAATTCCATTGATTCTGGACAACACATTCGCGACACCGTTCCTGCTCAGACCGATCGAGCACGGCGCGGACATAGTTGTCCATTCAGCCACGAAGTTCATCGGCGGACACGGAACAGTAATGGGAGGAGTTGTGGTCGACGGAGGAAACTTCGACTGGGCCGCAAGCGGTAAGTTCCCTGGATTATCCGAGCCGAACCCTTCATACCACGGAGTTGTGTTCACAGAGGCCTGCGGAAACATCGCATACATCATGAAACTGAGGACAACTCTCATGAGAGATCAGGGCGCGACAATTTCACCGTTCAACTCATTCCTGCTTTTGCAGGGACTCGAAACTCTGTCGCTCAGAGTAGAAAGACATGTGGAGAACACCCTGAATGTGTTAGAATATCTTAAGAACCATCCGAAGGTTGAGAGGATCAACCATCCGGCACTGGAGAGCGGCAGACAAAAGGAACTGTACGACAAGTACTTCCCTAACGGCGGCGGATCAATATTCACGTTCGACGTCAAAGGCACTGCGGCCGAAGCCCGCAAGTTCGCTGAGAGCCTGAAGCTGTTCTCGCTGCTGGCGAATGTGGCGGATGTCAAGAGCCTGGTAATCCACCCGGCGTCGACGACACACTCACAGATGGATGAGGAGGAGCTGCTGTCCGCGGGCATCAGACCGACAACAGTAAGACTGTCTATCGGAACGGAACATATTGATGATATAATCGCTGATCTGGCGCAGGCATTTGAAGCGATTTAAGAAATACAGGCAACTGGTAATTATGGAAGAGCGGGAGCTCAGATTAGGAGGCAAAACAATGGCAAAGATTTATTCATCGGTTTATGAACTTATAGGAGGTACACCTCTTCTGGAGGTTAAAGGAATAGAAAAGAATGACGGTCTCGAGGCAAGACTTCTCGTCAAGCTCGAGTACTTCAACCCGGCGGGATCGGTCAAGGACCGTATCGCAAAGGCGATGATTGAGGACGCTGAGGCGAAGGGCGAGCTGAAGGAAGGTTCAGTAATAATCGAGCCGACTTCAGGAAACACAGGTATCGGACTTGTTGCCGTAGCAGCAGCCAAAGGCTACCGCGCAATCATAGTAATGCCTGAGACGATGAGCGTTGAGAGACGTCTGCTCATGAAGGCGTACGGCGCGGACATAGTACTTACCGAGGGATCAAAGGGCATGAAGGGCGCCATCGAAAAGGCAGAGGAGCTGAAGGAAGAGATTCCGGGCGGATTCATTCCTGGCCAGTTCGTAAATCCTGCTAACCCTAAGACACACTTCGAAACTACAGGTCCTGAAATCTGGGAAGACACTGACGGCAAAGTCGACATCTTCGTAGCGGGTGTCGGCACAGGCGGCACATTGACTGGCACAGGAAAGTATCTGAAGAGCCAGAACCCGGATGTGAAGGTCGTTGCTGTGGAACCGGCGGATTCACCTGTACTGTCAGCAGGCAAGGCGGGTCCGCACAAGATTCAGGGCATAGGCGCGGGATTCGTCCCTGACGTTCTGGACACAGGGGTATATGATGAAATAATACCGGTAGCGAACGAGGATGCCTTTGCGACAGCAAAGCGCATCGGCAAGGAAGACGGAGTGCTCGTGGGCATTTCCTCAGGTGCATCGCTCTGGGCGGCCATCCAGCTGGCGAAGCGTCCGGAGAACAAGGGCAAGACTATTGTCGCTCTGCTGCCTGACACAGGCGAGAGATACCTCTCAACACCGGGATTCGTAGATTAACCGTGAAGTAACATGATATCCTCCACTGCAATCCAGCCCCACCGGAGTAGCCAACCGGTGGGGCGGTTGTCTTGATGATCATGTGCAAGTTGTTTTGGCCATTTGTTAGTGGTATTATGTTCGCAGAGGAGGCGAAGCAGTTCATTATGATGGTTTCAACGAGAGGACGCTATGCGCTGCGTGTCATGATCGACATGGCGGAGCACAGCAACGGCGAATATCTGCCGATGAAGGATATATCCAGGCGTCAGCAGATTTCTCTGAAATACATGGAAAAGATAATGCCTATACTTGTGGCCGGAAAGCTTGTTGAAGGCGTGCACGGCAAAGGCGGCGGATACCGTCTTACACGGGCGCCGGAGGAGTACAGGGTCGGTGAGATCCTTCGCCTTACAGAGGGCAGCCTCGCGCCGGTGGCCTGTCTCGAATGCGGGGCAGAACCCTGCGAGCGTGCCGGCGAGTGCCGTACTCTGCCCGTGTGGGTAGAACTGAACAAGGTGATCAACGACTATCTCGACAGCGTTACACTCGATCAGCTAATGAGACCGGAACCCGGCGCCGGAGTCGGCGCAGGACTGGCGATATGAGAGGGCAATTGACCGCAAACTAATACATTTATTGTGCGGAAGAAGGCAAACTTCTTCCGCTTTTTCTTTGTTATCAACGATTTTTTTGAATGTTCTTTTTTTAAACTTTAAAAATGAACAGCAAAATGGTACCCTGTACCCACGAAGACTTAACATTTGTTAAGGGACATAATCTAATTTGTGGAGGTGGAAGAATGAGAGTGAAAAGATTAGTGTTATGCATGATGCTGTCACTGGCGTTGGTAGTTACATTCATACCAGTGATATCATTTGGCGGCGAGACGGTTGATAAACCAATAGCAGAAGAGCATGCTGTCGAAGAACCGGCAGCGGAAACTTCAGTAGAACCGGTATTTGAAGCAAAGGATGCTACAGTAAGTGCGAAAGCAGAAGTCGAGTTTTCATTTACTCCGGCTTCGGAAGTCAAGGAATGTTCATATTCTTTACGTTTTGAACAAGGCGATAGGATCACAGTAGATAATAATACATACACATATGATGAGGATAATAGTGAGTGGGTAGGTGATAGTGAACTGTCTTACGACCTTGATATCGACACCTATGCAGATCCTTATTATCTCAACGACGGTGCTATTTTGAAATACTATGTGGAGTTACTTGAGTATGATAGTGAATATGATGCAGATGTAGTTGTTGCCACTGCAGAGGGATTCAATGCAAGGGTTCACGATATTTACAAGAGAGTATGGATAAATGGTGTCAGGTATGAATTGATTGATGATGAGAATCCATCTCAAGGAGCTGGTGTCTATGATACTATGGATACGGTAACTGGACATGTCGATGTGTTGTCGTCTGTTACTTTAAGTGATGGTGTTAATTATCCGGTTAGAGGGGTTTACTTTAATTCCGATTCAAAAGTATCATCTGTAGGCATACCGGCATCAGTCAATGATATGTATGGGGTTGGATTAAGTGATTGGGCTACTGACTCTGATGACAATATTGTCAGCTGGACTGTAAAACCAGGATTTGTTATCTTCGGTACCAATGGAACATATGCTCAGCAGTATGCAAATAAGTACGGCATTGCATTCAGAGATCTTGCCGCTGAAGCTGCGGCGGCGGCTGCAGCCGCTGAAGCTACCCGCCAGGGAACATATAGCGGAAGCATGCCGGCTGTTAAAGCATCCAAGCCAAAGGCTGCAAAGAAATCGATCACCGTAAAATGGAAGAAGCTCAAGAAAAAGCAACTTAAGTCCGGCGTATCCAAGATTGAGGTTTGGGTCAGCACTAACACTGCATTTGCAAGAGGCGCTACGATCGAAAAGACTGTAGGCAAGAAGAAAGCATCGATCAAGATCAAAGGCCTGAAGAAGGGCGTCACATACTATGCGAAGGTACGTGCTATCAAGTATGTCAACGGACAGAAGGTAGTTGGAAAATGGTCTGGAGTAAAGAAAGTTAAAGTTAAAAAGTAAGCAGATAATCATAACTAAAGAAACAAAAGGGCAGGAGATTGCAAAGTCTCCTGCCTTTGCTGTTGTTTGGTTTTGGATGTGATATAATAACACCAAACAAGATCTATTGTATTTGAGGAGGCTCAATCATGAATATGAAGCGGTTGATAATATGCATGATGCTGTCATTGGCATTAGTAGTGACATTTATACCAATGATATCATTTGCCGAAGATGTAAATGATGAAGATTATGAAATTGATGAGTCAGTTCAGGTAGATGAGGAAGTAGAACTCCCTGAAAAAGATGGCCAATCCAACGAGATGGCAGAGCTTGCTGAAAACAGTGAACTAATGACAAAAGAGTTGATGGATAATCAAATCTCAAATGAAAAGGAGCAACAAATAATTGACGCCTTTAAGAATCAGCAATCTATTAGAAGTAAGGGCTATTCTAATCCCGTAAAATATACTGAAGATGGGAAGGTTTACTTAGAAGTGTATTATCCGGAAATGAACGCATCATACTATTTGGGTGGAAGTATTACAGTAGACTTTGATGCATATGATACATGGGCAGATTATAATACGATTCCGGTAAGCGGCTTTTTTGATAAAAATGGAAAGCTAATAGATATTGTTGAGGGTGATATAGTCACTGAGAATAGTGGGAATAATTTCTCTGGAAGCTATACTCTGAGTCCTTCATTATTTGCGCCAGGAGCTCACCAGCTAATAATATTTAACGTTCCTTGTAATGCTTATGGAGAATATGTGGATGGTTGGGATGAATGGGATAATATCCCGGCAGTCACCGTTAATTTCAATATAATCTGCAATCATTCATGGAGATACGTCGTTCAGAGTGCGGCAGGATACCTCAAGAACGGAATAGGATGCAATCAGTGCACTACTTGTGGGGCAGTTTCGAACAGAAGGGCAATACCTGGCTGGAGCACGAGGTATGTAAATTCAGCTAAGGTCAAGAAAGGCAAAGGCTCTCTGACAGTAAAGTGGAAGAAACAGTCAAAGAAGAACCAGAAAAAGTTCGACGGATATGAAATTCGTTATTCAACAATTAATAATATAAACACTGCTAAGGCTATTACAGTGGGAAAAAGTAAGAAGAGCAAGAAGATCGGAAAGCTTGCATAGAAGACTAAATACTACGTATGGATTTGCAGCTACAAAAAAGTAAATGGAGTAAAGAATTATTCCAATTGGAAATGGGGAACAGTCAAGACGAAGTAACTGGCACCTATCTGTATAGACAAACGTAAAGGGAAAAGGCAGGAGATCGCAAGGTTTCCTGCCTTTGCAGTTTAAAGTTTAGGCACGACCCAATCCAGCAGAATATGTCGCACCTCGGTAGCATTCAGACTGTCATCCTTTGAGTAGATGTAACGGATGTTGTTCCACTCGTTAATACCGGAACGCTCGTAATGCGCGCGTTTGATTAGATGGCGCCTGACGTAGTACGGATAATCCATCATGCCGCAGTATTCTATATAGAACTCTTCATAAAAACTGTCTTCAAATGTGAAGTCTGGAGAAATCGTCGAGCCATCGTCCAATGTGATTAACTGATCGTATCTGAAAGGAATACCGAGCGCATGAGCCACTTCGGCAATGACTATTTCGCCCCTCGACCTGACCCGTAGACCAAAGCTCGTAAGATGCAGCCCGCGGTATTCGAGCGTGTTCTTAGGGTAGTCTGCGTTAGCCCATTCTTTGTGTTCTTCACATCTGTATTCGATTAGATTATCGGTGAGAGTCTCCAAATCCGCAACTGTTTCCCAAAGATTATTCTCGTGCTGACCAGTAAAGAAACTTTTGTCCGGCAAAAGTCTGTATGCGCGCCTGGCCGCTGAGATAATGTCAGCCGGATCGAGTGAGCGGTAACGGGAGAGAAGGGATTCGAGGAGCTTGATGTTTTTCTGAATTGCCGGCAGACAAATGTTAAGGTACTCCTTTCTTGAGAGAAAAGCGAGCATCGGATCATCTTCAGAAAGATGGATACGTTTCCAATTGCCGTTTTCATCATAATAAGAGTGGTAAAAATAAGGCTTGCCTTCATTTCGGTTATTAATCAGGCTTCCAGGAGGGCTTGCTGCAAGCTCGTTTGTGTAATTTTCCTCAAGTTCATGAAGATTTCTCACAATTTGTTCCAATTCTTCTTTGATAAAGTCCATTTTTATACTTCTTTCTGCTTTCAAATGCGAAAGTGTTGCACAAGAGTGTAAACAACAGCGTTTTAATTGGTGAAATCTCACGTATAGATGCTTAGAAATTACACATAATCGCTGGTGGTTTGTTAGAAACTACTAGGTGGAGAGAAGCGATTGTGAGATTTTGTATGTGACTGTACGAGTTTTACACAATGATAGCTCGAAACGGGCGAAGCTGGTAGGAAATAATGGTAAAAATGTAAATAATAGCACAGAAACGGTAAGAAAGTGAGAGCAGGCGGTAAAATGCGTGTGGATAACGTCGCACACACCGAGCTGTCTCGGCGGCCGGGCATTCGGCAGGTGCCCGGCCGGAGAAGGCTGC
>JAFRCM010000047.1 GCA_017404365.1 Bacillota bacterium | reverse complement strand
TCATACAAAAGGCCCGCTACGGCGGGCTTTTTGCTTGCAAACAATTAGTTCACATCACAATATTTTAAAGACTAAATGCAACACCCAACTATTTAAAGAGTAAATGCAACAAAAATTGCATTTACTTTTTTAATTCACGCAGTCCTTTTTTCTTTCGTCTATCGCGCTGTCCGTTCTTTACGAACGTGCGGAAAAGTGTTAGAATGCGCTATGTATGGAGGTATCACATGGCAATAGATAAAGTAAGAGAATATTTCCGTCAGTTCGGAATGGAAGACAGAGTCATGGAATTTGACGTTTCAAGCGCGACAGTGGATCTGGCGGCCGAGGCCGTCGGTGTCGAAGGAGCGCGCATCTGCAAGACGATGTCGTTCCTCAAGCCTAACGGCGAAGGCGCCATCCTCGTACAGATGGCGGGAGACGGAAGGATAAACAACAGGAAATTCAAGGATCAGTTCGGCTTCAAGGCGAAGATGCTGAAGCCTGACGAAGTGCTGGAATACACAGGGCACGCCATTGGCGGCGTTTGTGCCTTTGCGCTGACACGCGACGATGTCGATGTATACTGCGACGAGACTCTCAAGAGATTCGAGACGGTTTTCCCTGCGTGCGGTTCAGACAACAGCGCGATTGAACTGACCTGCGATGAGATATACAAGTACTCAAACGCGATAGGATGGGTGGATATCTGCAAACTGCCTGAAGAGGAGGCGTAACATGTGCGTCGCGATTCCCGGAAGAGTAACTGAAATAGACGGAACCACGGCCAGAGTGGACTGCAACGGAAACCTGGTCAACGTCAACGTAGGGCTGGTGGAGCCTGCGGTGGGGCAGTATGTCCTCGTGCACGCGGGCTGCGCCATTGAAGTCATGGAGAAAGAGCAGGCTCAGGAGATCATCGATCTCTTCGCCGATCTGGAGGCGATGGCGTAATGGATATAGCACAGGTCATAGACTATCTGAAATCATATGACGGCAGACAGCTGAAGCTGATGGAAGTTTGCGGCACTCACACTGCCGCAATTTTTAAAAACGGCATCCGCGACCTGATTTCACCTAAGATCAGACTGATATCCGGTCCGGGCTGTCCTGTTTGCGTTACGCCGACCGCGTTCATCGACAAATGCGTGGAGTATGCAAAGGCAGACGGATGCGAGCTGCTCACCTTTGGCGACATGATGAAGGTTCCGGGAACGGCGGGGAGCCTGTCTGAGAACAAAGCTGCGGGGGAGGATGGCGCAAAGGCGGACATTACCATCATGTACTCACCGCTGGAAGCCATTGAAAAAGCAAAGGCAAACCCGGAGATCACCTATGTAGTCGCCGCCGTAGGATTTGAGACTACCGCTCCGACGTACGCGCTGCTCGTTAAGGAAGCCGCACGACAGGGTGTGAAGAACATCAGGCTGGTTACGGCTCTTAAGACGGCGATTCCCGCGCTGAAATGGATCTGTGAAAACCAGAACGACATCGACGGCTTCATTTGTCCGGGACACGTCAGCGTAATTACGGGAGTGCATGTCTACGACGAGCTGGCGGCGGAGTACGGTAAGCCATTTGTAGTTTCCGGATTTGAAGCGGAGCATATTCTGGCGGCAATATACCGCATTGTGAAGCAGATCGAAGCAGGCGAGGGACGTGTTGAGAACATGTATCCGAACGCCGTTAAAGAGGACGGAAACGCAAAGGCTATAAAGGCGATTGAGGATGCCTTTGAACCGGGAACAGCCATGTGGCGAGGCCTGGGGCTGATTGAAGACTCCGGCCTGTATCTCAGGGACGAATTCTCAGAGTACGACGGCGGAAGCCGCGGTCTCGATGAAGACATGGAACTGCCTGAAGGCTGCAGATGCGGCGATGTGATTACAGGCAGAATCAATCCGGATCAGTGCCCGATGTTCGCAGGAGGAAGCTGTACTCCGATGGAACCTTTCGGGCCGTGCATGGTGTCCAGCGAGGGATCATGCGGCATCTGGTACAGAAACAGACACTAAGCGGCGCAATCAGCGCTGACTGGAGGAAGATAGAGGAAGATAAATGAAAATCACAATGGCTCACGGCAGCGGAGGCAAATCCTCTGCCCAGCTCATGAAAGACATATTCGGAAAGCATTTCAGCAACGATGTACTGGCTAAGATGGAAGACGCGGCAGTGCTGGACATTCCGGCGGACCGCATCGCCTGCAGTACGGACTCGTTCGTTGTTACGCCGCTCATTTTCAAGGGCGGTGACATCGGCAAACTGTGTGTTTGCGGTACAGTCAACGATCTGCTTATGATGGGAGCGGTGCCTAAGTACCTGACCTGCGGATTCATTCTGGAGGAAGGGCTTGAAACAGAACTGCTCGATCAGATTGTAGGATCGATGGCGGCTCAGGCGCGTGACGCCGGAGTTATTATCGTCGCCGGGGACACAAAGGTTGTCGAAGGCAACGGCGGAATGTACATAAACACGACAGGCATCGGCGTAATCCCGGAGGGACGTGACGTGAGCAGCGCCAACTGCCGCGAGGGTGATGTCATAATCTGCTCGGGCAATCTGGGAGATCATCACGCCTGCATACTGAGCCACAGGATGGAAATAGAAAATGAAATTACAAGCGACTGCGCGGCGCTTAACGATATTGTGGACGCGCTGTTCGCGGCTGGAATAGATGTCAGGACAATGCGCGACGTGACGCGCGGAGGACTTGGAACAGTCATAAACGAGATAGCTGAGAGTTCCGGGTGCAGGATAGAGCTTGATGAGGACGCGATCCCTGTAAGCCGTGAGGTCAAGGGGTTCTCAGACATTCTGGGGCTAGACCCTCTCTACATGGGAAATGAAGGAAAGATGATAGCCGCAGTTCCGGCGGAACAGGCGGAGAAGGCTCTTGAGACCATGCGCTCCACGGAACACGGCAAAGACGCCGCGGTCATCGGGCGTGTGCAGCCGGGTGAAGGCGCTTTCATTAAGACTCATCTGGGAGCGACGAGACGTTTCGACGTACTGTACGGCGAAGGGCTCCCGAGAATCTGCTAGAATAGATAATAATCAGAATCTGCGCATGTTGGCCAGGCCGATAAGGGCGAGAATGATTCCTATTATCATGCAGGCGTAGGCGCTCATTTCAGAGTGCCCCGGGAAGTATCCGGTCTTGTATGAGATGCCTATGATGGTGATCATCATGCCGCCTCCGGCCAGCAGTATGTACGCAAGTCTTTTTCCGTAATTCATATCGTATCTCCTTAAACCCGCTGACGCGGGTTTTTTATTATCGTTTCTGTTCGTACTCCGCCAGTATGCCGGCAGTAGCGCTGCATCCCAGGCGGTCTGCGCCCGCGTTTATCATCGCGAGGGCGTCATCAAGGGTTCTGATGCCGCCTGAAGCCTTTACCTTGAGATCGCTGCCGACGGTCTTTTTCATCAGTTCAACGGCGTGGACCGTTGCTCCGCCGCCGGAAAAACCGGTGGATGTCTTGACAAAATCAGCGCCTGCCGCGCGGGCGGACTCGCATGCTCTGACGATCTCTTCATCAGTCAGGAGGCATGTCTCTATTATGAGCTTGAGCAGAGCGCCGTCTTCATGGCACATCTCAGCAATGGCGTATACTTCGTCTTCGACATAGGCCCAGTTTCCTGCCTTTGCCTGTCCGATGTTCATGACCAGATCGATTTCATCGGCGCCGTCCTCGAGAGCGAGCTGGACTTCATAAGCTTTGGCGCCCGTTGCCATGGCGCCTAGAGGAAAGCCAGCGACCGCGGCGACTTTAACATTAGCGCCGGAAGCGTCGATGAACCTGCGCGCTGAGCGCACGTAACAGCCATTTACGCATACAGCGGCTGTGCCTAAGGTGACGGCCTCGCTGAGAAGTTTCAGAATCTGCTGAGGAGAAGCCTCTGGTTTAAGCAGTGTGTGGTCGAAATATTTGCTGAAATTATCCATGTTCAATAGCCTCCTGTGTTACAATTGTAACATGAAACCGGAGATTAAAGAACTGCACAAAATCGAACAGAAGAATATCGAGAAAGTCTACGGGATGATGATAAAATCCTTCAGAAACTACCCGAAGCTGATCGGCTCATTTCCTGACTGGGAGGACAGGCAGGCCGCGATCGAAATGGTGATCCGGTATTACGGCGCCTTTGATTTCGAGTACGGGCAAGCTTACAGCCTCGATGAGACCTTAAGCGAGGTTCTCGTGATCATGTTCTCTGAGGAAGAAGTATATACGGAGGAACGCTTTGAAGCGGCCGGATCGGACAGCGACGCTTTCCGCGCAGCCGCCGCGCGCCTCGGCGAGGAAGGTGTGCGCAGATGGTGGGCTTTCTTTGATGAAGTGGACAGAACCGAGGCAGAGCTTGAGACCATACCGGACAGATATATCTATGCGGATTTCCTGTGCGTCAGCGAGGAGGCCCAGGGGCAGGGAAGAGGTTCCCGGATCATCCAGGCAGCCTGCCGATACGCTGATGAAATCGGTCTTCCCATCATGCTGTTCACCAACGGCGAGGAGGACATCCGGTTCTATCAGAAGAACGGTTTTAAGGTGATTGGTGTCACAAAGTCTGAGGCCTTTGGTCTTGAGAATACATACGTACTGTACGAGCCGAAAGCCGGAGCGGAGGCTGATGATGCATAGCGACGAGCTGCTGATCGCGCGCCTTGAGGACAGGATACAGCAGGCCGCGGACAACTACATGATGACCGTCGGCGACTTTCTCGACATGCATCAGAGGAAGATTGCCGAGGACTTCTGCAAAGGCAGGAAGCTGCCTGTCAGATGCGTTTTTTACGGCGGATATGAGGATGCGGAACGATGCATGCCGGTGTTTCTCCCGGACTACATAGATGCTCCCGCGGTCGACGAAAACGGAAAAATGACGGTGCCCGACGAGATATCTGAACTGGTAAAAGTAATCAGGGTATCCGTGCCGAAGGGCGGACGCGCGCTGACCCACAGGGACTATCTGGGGTCTCTTTTGGCTCTCGGACTTGACAGGGAAGTGACCGGAGACATTCTGGTCAGGCAGCCTGATGAAAAAACAGGCGGAGGAGCGGACATAATCGTCGAAACAGGTGTTGCCGAATTCATAGAAATGAACTACGATAAGGCGGGACGCGCGAACCTGACCGTCAGTGTACTGCCAATAGAAATACTCGACATGGGAACGCAGAACATAGTGAGCAAGCACGATACAGTGGCTTCGCTGAGGCTGGACAACATAGTTTCGTCTGCTTTTGCACTATCGAGAGCAAAGGCTGCGGAGGCCATAAGAAGAGGCATCGTTTCGGTCAACAGCGTGGAGGCGCTCAAGGTCGACCAGGAGGTAAGCGAAGGCGACCGGATAGTACTGAGAGGCAAAGGCAAGGCGGTCCTGACCGGGGCAGGCGGCAGAAGCCGCAAGGACAGAATAATAGTTAATTTCAGCATATACAAATAGAGGAAAAGAGATGAAGATACCTGAGATTTACAGGAAGAAAAAAGAAGAGGGAAGACCGGTCTTTTCGCTGGAGGTGTTCCCGCCTAAGCGAAAGAGCAACAGGGACTCCATATATGACGCTGTTGAGATACTGAAGGTAACTGAGCCGGATTTCATCAGCGTGACTTACGGAGCGGGCGGAAGCATCGCAGATTTTTCGACTTGCGAAATCGCGTCGAACATAAAGAAGCAGTACGGAATCGAGACGCTGGCCCACCTGACATGCATAAACTCAAGCCGGGAGGACGTCAAAGGCATGATACAGATGCTCAAGGACGCGAAAATCGAAAACATTATGGCCCTGCGCGGGGACATAGTACCCGGTGAGGACATCAAGAGAGAGTTCGCTCACGCCAACGAGCTGGCCATTGAAATTCAGAGGAAGTCAAAGGGTGAGCTTGAGATTCTCGGCGCGTGCTACCCTGAAGGGCACTATGAGGCGACGTCGCTGGATGAGGACATCCAGAATCTCAAGTACAAGATCGGAGCGGGAGTGAGTGTGCTGATATCACAACTATTCTTCGATAATTCCAAGTTCTGCGAATTTATTGAGCGGGTAAGGGAGAATGGAATCAGGACTCCTGTTTCCGCCGGAATCATGCCGATCGTAAAGGCCAGCCAGATCGAGAAGACGGTGCAGCTTTCGGGAGCAAGCATGCCTCATGAGTTCACGGAGCTGATCGCACGATACCAGCACGAACCGAAGGCTCTCTATGAAGCGGGCATCGAATATGCCGTCGGACAGTGCCGCGACCTGATTGCAAGGGGCGTGGACGGCGTGCACATCTACACCATGAACGACCCTAAGGTGGCCGTCAGAGTACATGAAGGAATCCAGGATCTGCTGTAGAAAGGGGAACGGTTTATGCGCATATTCGTCGTGAGCGATACTCACGGAGATCTTAAAAATGCAATAGAACTATACGACAGGGCCACGGAAAACGGCCCTGTCGATTTCATCATACACTGCGGAGACTTCTACAGCGACGGAGTGCGTCTCGCCCAGATCCTCGGACAGAGGGTTTTCGCTGTGCACGGAAACTGCGACGGCGGATGGGGCGAAGAGTTCAAGATCGTCGAGACGCCGGCGGGAAAGATCATCGTTATTCATGGGCACAACGAGGATGTGGACTTTTCTCTGGACAATGCAGCCTGGCTGGCGCGGCGGGAGAAGTGCGCCATGGTCTGCTTCGGACACACCCACAAGGCAGTCATCAAAGAGCACAACGGAATCCTGTTTGTCAACCCCGGCAGCACACGGAGACCCCGCAGTACGGACGGTGAATCTGCAGCTGTCGTGACGGTGGATGAAAGCGGGTTTAGTGCCGGAATCATCTATCTGTCCAGGCTTGAGTCACATCTACAGATGTGAATCCCTTTGATTTCAATAATCCAGCACAATATTATTCAAAATCTATTCCAAATTGAGTACTCATCAGCATACTCCTTCTATTTCAGATTATTAGTTTTTTTCTATTATAGTACTTGCATTAATTGCTTTCAAACAACGTAATAAAATAACCAATCGCCCCCTATATGTAGTATAATAATTGTGTATTTTTGTATAATTACAGGAGGTACTGTGATGATTGATAATGGAATGATTTATTTCGCGAAGAAAGGCCCCGAAGAGAGACCTGATCAGAAGATATATCTTAACCCCGCCATGGCAAACAGACACGGTTTCATCGGTGGCGCCACGGGCACGGGAAAGTCGGTAACCCTGAAGGTGCTGGCTGAATCATTCTCGCAGCTGGGAGTGCCTACATTCTTCTCAGACGTCAAGGGAGACATGGCCGGAATCGCCGTACCGGGCGAGGATAATGAAGGCATGCAGAAGAGGCTCGACAGGTTCGACATCAGAGACCAGTTTGAGTACAGGGGCTTCCCTGTGACTATATATGACATCTACGGAGAAAAAGGCATTCCGCTCAGAACCACAGTGACTGAGATGGGTCCGCAGCTCATGTCCCAGATCCTTGACCTCAACGACACGCAGACGGATCTGCTTACAGTGTCATACAAAATCGCGGACGATCTGCAGATGCTGCTTGTGGACACCAAGGACCTGAAAGCCATGCTCACATATGTTTCAGAGAACGCGGATCAGTTTGAAACGGAATACGGACACATTACGAAGACTTCAATGGCGACTATCATCAGGTCGATAGTGGCGCTGGAGGCCGAGGGTGCGGACAGGTTCTTCGGAGAGCCGGCAATCAACATCACGGATTTCTTCACGCTGGGACCTGACGGCAGAGGAATGGTCAACATTCTTGACGCTGAGACTCTGATAAGCAAGCCGAAGCTCTATTCAGCTTTCATGCTGTATCTTCTCAGCGAGCTGTTCGAAGTTCTTCCTGAAGTGGGCGACATAGAGAAGCCTAAGATGGTGTTCTTCTTCGACGAGGCACACCTGCTGTTCAACAACGCGACTAAGGCGCTGCTGGAGAAGATCATTCAGGTAGTCAAGCTCATACGTTCCAAGGGCATCGGCCTGTTCTTCATAACCCAGAGCCCGGGAGATATTCCGAGCGCTGTAATGGCCCAGCTCGGCAACAAGATAGAGCACGGACTGCACGCCTACACTCCGGCGGAGCAGAAGGTAGTCAAGGCCGCGGCGGATTCGTTCAGAGAGAATCCTGAGTTCAACACTGAGGACGTGCTGAAGAACCTGGGCACAGGAGAGGCTGTCGTATCAGTGCTGGATGAAAAGGGCGCGCCTTCCATAGCGGAATACGCGTATATTCTTCCTCCTGAAAGCTCCATGAGTGCGATTTCCGATGAGACGAGAGACAGACTGATCAAGGAGTCCCTGCTGTACACCAAGTACGGAACCATGGTCGATCCGGATTCGGCTTATGAAGTAATAGGCAGAATGAAAGCCAAGGTCGAAGAGGAACAGACTCAGGCAGCAGCCGAGGCGGCTCAGCAGGCACAGGCCGATAAGGAAGCAAAGGCAGCCGAAAAGGAAGCGGCCAAGGCAGAAAAGAAGAAGCAGAACGAACTCGACAAGATCAGAAAGAGAGTTGCTTCCACTACGGGAAGCTCAGTGGGAAGAGAAGTTGGCAAGGCCGTAGGCGAAGCCGTTTTCGGCAAGAAGGGCAGGACCATATTCGGCAACATTGGCTCTACGCTTGGAAGAAACATTCTCGGAACTCTCACAAAGATAGACAGGGATTAAAACAAAAGAGATATAAACATAATGAACAACAGAGAAACAAGAACAATAATACTGGACGGCGGCACAGGCACCATGCTTCAGGCCAGGGGAATGAAACCCGGAGAGGATTCGACTGCTTTTGCATACAACAATCCTGACGTGGTCGGAGACATCGCCAGACAGTACATAGAGGCCGGTTCACAGGCCGTATACACGCCGACTTTCAACCTTACCAGGGATAAGGTTGCGGGACTTGGGGAGACTGTGGAATCACTGTGCCTCAAGCTGACTGAACCGGCGCGCAGACTAAGGGATGAGTACGCGGCAAAAGGCAGGAGTCTTCTCGTCATCTTCGACATGGGGCCTCAGGGTGAGCTCGTAGAGCCTCTGGGCAGACTCAGCTTTGAGGACGCGTACGACTTCTACGCTGAACAGGCAAAAGCCGCGGTAGCCTGCGGAGTGGACGCCGTCGCCATAGAGACCATGACGGATATCTATGATACAAAGGCAGCAGTCCTGGCCGTAAAGGAAAACACTGAGCTGCCGCTTATGGTGACAATGTCCTTTGAGGAGAGCGGACGCACTTTCCTGGGCACAGGTCTTGAGAACATGGCCATGGTCCTTCAGGGGCTGGGAGCGGACGCCATAGGCATAAACTGCTCGCTGGGACCGGCTCAGATTCTTCCGCTTATAGAAGAGCTGATGACTTATACGGATCTTCCGGTGATAGCCAAGCCGAACGCAGGTCTTCCTGATCCGTCGACAGGCAGCTACGACATAGACGCGGAAGAGTTCGTTGAGATAATGAAGCAGTATGTGGACGCGGGAGTCTCCATGGTCGGAGGATGCTGCGGGACCACGCCTGATTACATACGCGGGATTGCGGAATACGTCAGCCGTCGCGGCGAGACGAAGAATCCGGACGAGGGCGTCGGCATGTACACGGGAGAGTACTTCCGCCGGCCGAAAGGACCGCTCACGGGCGCAATCGAGGCGGCGCACGCGCCTCAGGACTTCACCCTCACAAGTCTGTTTGGACTTGAGAAACCGCGCAGGCCGCTAAAGGTGTGCAGCGGCAGCAAAGTGGTCACGGTTGACCACGTGACAGTCATAGGAGAGAGACTGAACCCTACGGGCAAGAAGAAACTAAAGAACGCCCTCATAAACAGGGATTTCGATTACATAATTGAGCAGGCGATGAAACAGATCGACGCGGGAGCGGAGATTCTGGACGTCAACGTGGGCGTTCCGGGCATAGACGAGGCGGCCCTCATGCCGGAGGTCGTGAAGAAGCTTCAGGCAGTGACAAACCTGCCTTTGCAGATAGACTCTTCAAACGCGGACGCCATTGAAGCGGCTCTCAGAGTCTACAACGGCAAGCCGATCGTGAACTCCGTCAACGGGGACGAAGAGGTCATGGACAGAATACTGCCTATCGTAAAGAAATACGGCGCGGCGGTGATAGGTCTGACGCTCGATGCCGGCGGAATTCCGGAAACCTGCGAGGAGAGGTTTGAAATCGCGCAGCGTATAGTAAGCAGGGCGGGGGAATACGGGATTCCGCGTGAAGACATAATCATAGACTGCCTGACGCTGACCGCTTCGGCCCAGCAGAAGGAAGTAGACGAGACTCTTAAGACAGTCCGCATGGTCAAGGAAAAGCTGGGTCTTGCGACGGCGCTGGGCGTTTCAAATGTAAGCTTCGGACTTCCGCTCAGACCTGTGATCAACAGAACGTTCATGACCATGGCTCTGGAAAATGGTCTGGACCTGCCGATAATAAATCCGAATGATGAAGACATGATGGCTTCGATATACGCCTTCAATGTGCTCAAGAACAGAGATGAGGGCGCGGCGGAGTACATCGCGAAATACAAAGACGCCGAACTGCCGTCAGGCGGGCCGCGAAAGAAAAGCGCGGCAAAGCCGGCGGATGCTGCTGAGGCTGCAGGCGGGGACGCGGCGCTGAAGCCTGAAGAAGCCGCAGTGGCGCGAGCCATAGAGAACGGTATCGAGGGAGAAGCCGCAAAGGCAATACAGGCGCTTCTGAAAATCAAGGATCCAATGGACATCGTCAATCAGGACCTGATACCGGCGCTCGACAGAGTAGGCAAAGGCTTTGAGAGAGGAGAGATATTCCTTCCTTCAATGCTCCAGTCCGCGCAGGCAGCACAGGCGGGATTCGACGTGATCAAAAAGGTCATGGACGAATCAGGAGTGAAGGGAGAAAACGCCGGTGATGTGGTCATAGCCACTGTCAGGGGAGACATCCACGACATAGGCAAGAACATAGTCAAGGTGATAATGGAGAACTACGGCTTCAACATGATCGATCTGGGAAGGGATGTTCCTGTCGAAGACGTAGTCGAGAGAGTCCGCACGGACGGCATAAGGCTTGTAGGCCTTTCAGCGCTCATGACGACGACTCTGGCGAGCATGGAGGAGACGATAAAAGCCATAAAGGCTGAGGATCCGGCAGTCAAGGTCATGGTCGGAGGAGCAGTGCTGACTGAGGAATACGCCCACCAGATGGGCGCGGACTTCTACTGCAGCGACGCGATGAAATCAGTAGAGGCGGCGCAGAAAGTTTTTGCGGAAATGCTTCTTGAAAAGGAGGAATAATAGATGTTCAACGGAAGATACGGAATGGATGAGCTCAGCAGGTTCATGCTCATAGTATCGGCGATACTGTTCGTCCTGAACATATTCGTCAGAGTGAGATTTCTGTGGGTCGCGGCAGTCATACTGCTGATACTCGTTTACAGCAGGGCTTTTTCCAGATTCTATGACAAGAGAAGAGCAGAGAACATGAAGTTCCTGGAGATGAAGAACAATTTCGGCAGAAGAAAGCCAGGCGCGGGCGCCGCAGGCGGCGGATTCAGCAGACCGGGCTCTGCGAAGAATGACGGAAAGCGCGTTCTCATATGCCCTTACTGCAAGGAGAAACTGAGGGTTCCCGTAGGAGCGGGCACCATCAAGATAAATTGCCCGCACTGCCATCAGCAGTTCGAAGAGACCGTTTAGGAACAGTTTTAGAAGCTGAAAGGAGAATACAATGTTTAACTCAGTCGCAGAAGTCCAGAAGTTCATAAAGGATTATGACATCAAGATGGTCGATTTCAAGATGGTCGACCTGGAGGGAAGATGGAGACACCTGTCGATTCCTGTTGAAAGATTTACCGAAGACACAATGAAAGAGGGCATCGGGTTCGACGGATCCAACTATGGTTACGCGCCTATCGAGAAGTCCGACATGGTCTTCATTCCGAATCTCAAGACGGCGATCTTTGACAAGTTCTCGGAGATTCCGACGATTACGATGATGGGCGACGTGTACGTCATCGACGAACCGGAGAACAGGCCTTTTGACCAGTATCCGAGAAACGTTGCGCTCGCAGCGGAAAAGTACATGAGAGATCAGGGCATCGCGGATCAGATGATCGTGGGACCTGAATTCGAGTTCTATCTCTTTGACAGAGTAGCTTATCAGGTACGGGAAGAATCCGTATTCTGTGAGGTCGATACCAAACAGGCAGAATGGAACTCCGCCATGGAGGACGACATCAGAAACAAGGGATATCAGGTAGGCCGCAAGAAGGGTTACCACGCTGACATCCCTCAGGACATTACATATAACTCAAGAGCCAAGATGTGCATGACCATGGAGGACTGGGGCATCAAAGTCAAGTACCACCACCACGAAGTCGGCGGACCTGGTCAGGTCGAGATCGAAGTTGAACTGGGTGAGATGACTGAGATGGCGGACGCCGTCATGGCGACAAAGTACATCATCAAGAATACGGCCGTTGAGGATGACAGAACAGCAACGTTCCTTCCTAAGCCTATCTATGATGAGGCCGGTTCAGGACTGCACGTTCACATGCACCTGTTCAAGGACGGCAAGCCGCTCTTCTACGATGAAAACGGTTATTCCGGACTTTCGGAACTGGCTCTCTGCTTCATGGGCGGACTGCTCAAGCACGCTAAGAGCCTTTGCGCTTTCACAAACCCATCGACCAACTCCTACAAGAGGCTGGTTCCGGGCTTTGAGGCGCCGGTTACGATTGGTTTTGCAACAGCCAACAGAAGCTCCGTTATCAGAATTCCTGCTTATGCAAAGGCACCGGACAAGAAGCGTTTCGAGCTCAGAAACCCTGACGGAACGGCAAATCCTTACTACGCATTCGCGGCTATCCTGATGGCAGGTATAGACGGCGTCAAGAACAAGATCAACGCAATGGACGGCGGATGGGGTCCATACGACTTCAACCTCTACGATCTGAGCGAGGAGCAGAAGAAGGAAGTCAAGGCTCTTCCAAGGAGCCTCATGGACGCGCTCGACGCTCTTAAGGAGGATCATGATTATCTGACAGTCGGCGGAGTATTCCCTGAGGAACTGATCGATCTGTGGATCGAAAAGAAAAAAGCAGATTACCAGAAGGTTCACTCGATTCCGCATCCTGCAGAATTCTCACTCTACTATGATCTGTAGAGCGTGACTGCCGGCCGGAAGATGTTAACGCAACAGACATTATTTAGGAAAGACAGTTAATACAAAAGTTAATGGGAAAAATACTCAACAGCGGATACGGAGCCATATTCGGCACCTACTGGATAATATACGCGGTAGTCAGCAGCTTCGCGTCCGTATTCATGCTCGCAAAGGACTATACAAATTCACAGATAGGAATGACGCTGGCGGCTGCTAATGTGCTGGCGGTAATAATGCAGCCGCTCATAGCGGATTTTGTGGACCGCTCCAAGCGCTTCGACGTCATGGGGACCACGGGATTCCTGACGGCGTGCATGATGGTGTTCACCGTCGGCATGTTCACGTTTAAAGGCGGCAGCCTTGGGCTTTGCGTTGTCTTCGTGCTTCTGATCGCGTTTCACACGGTTCTGCAGCCGCTGTTCAATTCGCTGGCGTTCAGACTGGAGGACGCGGGAGTCGCGATCAACTTCGGCATAGCAAGATCCGTGGGATCGCTTGCATACTCTGTTTTTGTGGCGATCCTCGGAACTCTCGTCGACCGCCTGGGGATCAATGTTGTGCCGATTGCCGGCGAAATAGCGTGTCTGATGCTCATAGCGAGCCTTGTTTTCACCGCGCACTTTTTCAAAAAAGGAAAAGCGCAGTCGGAACGGGGGAGAGAAGCGGTTTACGGCACCTCGAATGATGATGCAAAAGCAGAAGAGCCTGAAGAGGAAATCAATCTGCCCCAGTTCATCAGGAGGAACAAGATGTTCTTCATCATGAATCTGGGTGTGCTCGGGCTGTTCTTCAGCAACGCGGTTCTGAACAACTACATGGCTCAGATCTGCACAGGCGTTGGAGGAACAACTGAGGACATGGGAAGGATCCTCGGAGTGATGGCCTTCCTGGAAATACCGACTATGGTGATCTTCAAGCAGCTGAAGAACAAGTTCTCATGCCAGCTGCTTCTGAAGGCCGCTGCAATAGGATTTACAGCGAAAATCGCGATTTGCTGGCTGGCAAATTCTGTCGTCATGCTCTTCATAGGACAGCTGTTCCAGCCTGTTTCATTCGCTCTGTTCCTGCCGGGAATGGTGTACTTTTCGGATGAGATGATGAGCAGGGGAGAGGCCGTCAAGGGACAGGCGCTCTTTACGACGATGATAACAATAACAACTATCTTCGCCGCGCTTCTGGGAGGAGTTCTGCTGGATATTAGCGGCCCGAAGATGCTCACCTTCATATCAACTCTGGCTACGGCGGCAGGAGCTGTTGTGGTCATACTGGCGGTTGACAGGGTGAAGAGCAACAAACAGTAAATACATAAACTAATGGATGATATAAATTAAAGGAGGTCCGGTATGTACGAGGAACTTACTGAAATACTGAGAGGAAGCGACAACATCGTATTCTTTGGAGGAGCGGGTGTCTCAACGGAGAGCAACATTCCTGACTTCAGATCTGAAGCGGGGCTTTACAGCGCAAAGTCCAACTACGGCATGTCGCCGGAGCAGATGCTGTCACACAGCTTCTTCGTAAGGGATACGGAGACTTTCTTTGATTACTATAAAAACAACCTGATTTACACTGATGCTGAGCCGAACGACGCCCACAAGGCGCTGGCGAGGCTTGAGGAAATGGGTAAACTTAAGGCTGTCGTCACGCAGAACATAGACGGACTCCACCAGAAGGCCGGAAGCAAAACTGTTTACGAGCTTCACGGATCAGTTCTCAGGAACAACTGCATGAGCTGCGGTCAGTTCTACGATCTTGACTATCTGATGGATCCTGCGCACTGCGACGGCTATATTCCAAAGTGCGAAAAGTGCGGCGGCGTAGTCAAGCCGGACGTGGTTCTATATGAGGAAGCCCTTGATGATTACCAGATAAGCGGAGCTGTCGACGCGATTCGCGCGGCCGATGTTCTGATAATCGGCGGAACTTCGCTGGTGGTATATCCGGCAGCCGGGTTTGTCAGCTATTTCCGCGGAAGCAAGCTGGTGCTCATAAACAAGAGCTCCACTTCCATGGATAACAGAGCAGACCTTGTGATCCACGACGCGATCGGCAAGGTTCTGAAGGAGGCGGTTGATGGAATCTGATTCAAGAGGGAAGAGAATATGGGGCGCCGTATGGCAGTATAAATGGCTGTACTTCTGGATTCTTATGGCCTGTATTTTTGGTGTGGTCATTTACTTCTGGAAGGGAACTTCCCAGGCGATCGACTTCTTCAGCGGATACCTTATCGAACTGAGTCTTTCAGTTGACAATCTGTTCGTATTCCTGCTGATCTTCATCAGCTTCGGGATAACGGAACACGCGCAGCACAAGGTGCTGAACTACGGCATAGCCGGAACCATAGTTCTCAGGTTTCTCTTTATATTTCTGGGGATATCCCTCATCAACAAGTTCGAGTGGCTGCTCTGGGTTTTCGGCGCGCTGCTCGTTTTCAGCGGAGCCAAGATGTTCCGGCCTAATGATGAGGACGACGATCCGAGGGACGGAGTCATGTACAAGTTCATGACGAAGTTCATGCCTATGAGCGCGGATTTTGAAGGCGAGAAGTTCATAGTGGACAACGACGGAACAAACTACGACAAGTCGAGCCTCGTGTCCAAGCGTTCGAAGAAGCTTTGCACGCCTCTTACGGTCGTGATGGTTCTTCTTGTCTTTGCAGATATAATATTCGCGATAGATTCTGTCCCTGCGGTCATATCGATGACGAGGGATCTGTTCATAGTATATACATCAAATATGTTCGCGATAATGGGACTGAGGCAGATGTTCTTCGTCCTTGAACACATGCACAAGAGATTCAGGTACGTCAAATACGGCGTCGCCGTGATACTTATATTCACAGGAGTGAAGATGCTTCTCGACATATTTGATATTCACATACACAACCTGATTTCCATTGCGGTAATACTCTTCGTTCTCATCAGCAGCATAATAGTTTCGGTAATCGTTTCCAAAGGCAAAGACGATGAAGATGAGGCTGACAGAATGGAGAAGAAGAAGGAAATCGAGGACGCCTTCAGAGATTTGGAGGCGGATCAATGAGCTGGAGCGCGGTTTTCTTCTTCAACAGCATACTGCTCGGAGTAGGCCTGGCAATGGACGCTTTCAGCGTGTCCGTGGCGAACGGTCTGGCAGAGCCCCACATGCGCAGCAGAAAGAGATGGATCATCGCGGGGACATTCGCGTTCTGTCAGTTCATCATGCCGCTTATAGGATGGGTCTGCGTACACTACATCTCCGAGCGCTTTGAGGCGTTTCAGGCTGCGGTGCCGTGGATTGCTCTGATTCTCCTCCTGTTTATAGGAGGCAAGATGCTCATTGAGAGCATAGTTGAACTGCACAAAAAACGTGAAGCGGCTGAAGATGGTGAGGATTTGCCGCGTGGTATCGTAAGGCTGTCCGGAGCGGCGCTTCTGGTGCAGGGCGTAGCGACTTCGATCGACGCTTTGTCCGTGGGCTTCGCGATATCCGGGTACAGGGCAGTTCAGGCGCTGGTATGCGCTCTGATCATTGCGATAGTTACATACTTCATCAGCAATGCAGGTCTGCACATAGGCAGGAAACTTGGAGAAAAATTCACCGGCAAGGCCGGAATACTTGGAGGATGCATCCTCATTTTCATAGGAATCGAGATATTCATCAGAGGAGTGCTGTAGAATGTCAAAAGCGGAATATGATGTTCCAAAAATCAGTTTATACGCGGCGGGCGTGGCCTTCACGCTTTCGATAGGCTTTTCCTTTTTCGGAATCAAGCAGTGTGTTCCCTATGCGGATACTCTGACGATTCTTTCCTACAGATACGTGGCGGCGCTCATCAGTGTGGCGCTGTGGATCGGCATCGCAAAGGCAATGGGGAAATACCCGAAGGCGGAGCCCGGCAGGCCAAGAGGAAAGCTGTACATGACGGCGGCGTTTTATATCGCCTTCATGATTCTGCAGATACTGTCGATGTTTTTCGCGACTTCTATTGAAGGAGCCATCGTGTTTGCCATGTCGCCGATTTTTGCAAAGATCATCGGGAGAATCGTTCTCGGTGAGAAATCCACAAGGCTGCAGATGCTCTTTATAGTAATGACGGTTACCGCTCTGATCGTGCTGATCATTCTGAACGCGACTGACATCACGCTGAACGTTACGGGACTCATAATGATGACGATCGCCACCATTTTCATGGGATGCCAGAACGTCTCGGCTAGATATATCCGCGGCGTCTTCAGGCCGATTGAAATCACAGCCACAATAGCCGTAGGAGGATCATTCATATTCATAGGCGCGTCAATTGTGCGTGCCGCGGTCACCGGCGGCTGGGATGCGTTGATTGAACCTCTGAAGCATCCTGATTTCGTAATATGGGTTTCATTCCTGGGCGTGTTCTGCATTTTGCTTTCAGCCCAGTTCATGGCGTACATGCTCGCTCACATGGAAATAATACAGTCGACCGTCTTCAGCAGCGCGTCGACACTCGTTTCGATCATAGCAGGGGCGCTCATACTCGGGGAGCCTTTGCGCTGGTACCATTTCATCTGCGGCGCCATCATTCTGGCGGGCGTAGTAGGTCTGATGCTGGCTCCCGCAAAAGCGGAAAACGCCGGCAAGTCGCTTGTTGATGACATGAATAAATAGGAGGTAAACATGAGAGGATCATTCACTTACTGCAATCCGACAAAACTGTATTTCGGCAAGAACGCGCTGCAGAAGCTGGCCGGGGAGCTCGACAAATACGGCCCTAACGTTCAGCTGATCTACGGAGGCGGATCTATAAAGAAGAACGGTATCTACGACGAGGTCGTTGAGGTGCTCAAAGGCTGCGGAAAGAATGTTGTCGAAGATGGCGGCGTAATGCCGAACCCTACAGTTGATAAGCTCCGCGAGGGCGTTCAGATTGCCCGTGATAACGATGTGGACCTGCTTCTCGCCGTCGGCGGCGGCTCGTGCTGCGACTACGCAAAGGCAGTCTCAGTCTCTGTCAAATGCGATGACGATCCGTGGGAAAAGTACTACGTCCGTTTTGAGGAACCGGACTGCGAGATCATTCCTGTCGGATGCGTCCTGACGATGGTCGGAACAGGTTCAGAGATGAACGGCGGCGCGGTAATAACAAACCATGAGACGAAGCAGAAGATAGGACACGTATTCGGAACGGGAGTAATGCCGAAGTTCACTGTTCTGAATCCGATGTACACCCTCAGCCTGCCGCATTACCAGATGGTGGCGGGCATCTACGACATATTCAATCACATCTGCGAACAGTACTTCAGCGGCGCGGATGACAATGTGAGCGATTATCTGAGCGAGGGACTTATGCGCTCGCTGATTCACAGCTCGCGCATAGCCAACAAGGACCCTCAGGACTACGAGGCACGTTCGAACATAATGTGGACGGCCACCTGGGCGCTGAATACTCTGCTTTCAAGGGCAAAGACCACGGACTGGATGGTTCACATGCTGGGTCAGGCCGCAGGCGCCTACACAGACGCTACCCACGGCATGACGCTGGCTGCGGTATCGCTTCCGTATTACAGATATCTTGTACAGTCGGCATCAGGCGAGGACGCCGGCCCGGGCGGCGAGGCATGCATTGCCAAGTTCGCGCGCTTCGCGAAGGAAGTGTGGGGCGTATCAGCTGAGGACGGCAATGACGGGCAGATCAGCGAAGTGGAGGCTGCCTTTGCAGGAATCGATGCCATGGAAGCGTGGATGAAGGAGCTTGGTCTGGTGATGAATCTGACGGAGCTTGGCGCCTCAGAGGGCATGGTGGAAGGCATCGCCGACAGCACTATCATCCTGAAGGGCGGATACAAAGTCCTCACGAGAGAAGAAGTTGTTGAGATTCTCAGACAGAGTCTGTGAAAATAGAAAGGAGACAGTATATGTTTACTAGAGCAATTACAAGAAAACCATGCCGCGCGCTGATCGACGGCATCACAACCGCGATGTTCGGCGAGGGCACACCTGACTACGATCTGGCGGTGCAGCAGCATGACAATTACGTCAAAACACTGAGAGACCTGGGACTTGAGGTCCTTGATCTGCCGGCGGATGAGAGATTCCCGGACTCCTGTTTCGTTGAAGACCCGGCTGTTGTAATGGCGGAATGCGCCATAATCACGAACCCGGCTACAGATTCCAGAAACGGAGAAAAGTTTGAGATCATCGACGCCATAAAGCAGTTCTACAAGGATGATCAGATTTTCCACATTGAGGCGCCGGGCACCATGGAAGGCGGCGACGTCATGCTCGTCGACAGGCATTTCTACGTCGGCCAGTCAGACCGCACCAACGCGGAAGGCTTCAAACAGTTCGCGGAAATCGTAGGCAAGTTCGGATACGAAGCCACGGCAGTTCCTGTAACAGAGGGACTTCATCTGAAGGACTTCGTCATCTATCTGGAGAAGGGCAACATGCTCGTTTCCCCGAAGATGAATGAGGAGCAGGCTTTCGCGGAATACACGAAGTTCGTCATCGATCCTGACGAACTCTACGCCATCAACAGCATGAACATCAACGGCACTGTCCTCGTTCCGGAAGGCTTCCCTAAGACTCTGAAGATCATCGAGGATCTGGGTTATCCGACCATCGTGCTCAACAACAGCGAATTCAGCAAGATCGACGGCAGTCTGACCTGCCTGTCGCTGAGATTTTAATCTGACGCTGATATTTTAGGAAATCACAGCCTTGCATCTGCAACGCTTTGTGTTATAATAGGCGTTGCAGACTTGGGGCATTAGCTCAGCTGGGAGAGCGCGTGGTTCGCAATCACGAGGTCAGGGGTTCGATCCCCCTATGCTCCACCATGAGAACGTTGGAATTTCAACGTTCTTTTTCTTTTTTGAACCTTGATTTTGGTTACAATCGATTACAAAGTGGTTACAAATGGCTAAAACTAGCTAAAAGCTTTAGCAATTTTGCTATATTTCTCTGCTTTAGAGGATCTGTCATAGCAATAATTATTAAGAGTGGTTCTTTCATCCTGGTGCCCTACAATCTGACGAGTTGTATTTACATTGACACCGGCATCAATCAATTTAGATACAAAGGTTTTTCTTGCCTTATGGGAACTTTTAGGTTCAATTCCTATTTTTTTGCAATAGCTATAAAAGGCTTTACTGACAGAGCTATATAAAATAGGATCATCGTTCATGGAAAATATATATCCATCTGAACTTACACCTTCTTCTATTTGTCTTTCAGCAGCACAGTTTATTAATTCCATTGCCTGCGAGATAAGCGGCACTCTTCTGTCTCCAAAGGTTCCTTTTGTATGGTCAAGCACTGTATGATCAGAGATGCAATAAGTGCGCCTTACAATAAGTTCATCTTCTTCTATATCTTCATATCTGATGGCACATACTTCTCCAATTCTGAGTCCTGTATAGAACATGAACATGACTGCCAAAGGTGTCAACTGATGGACAGGATGCCTCTTATTATTGAAATCGTCCCATGCTACTTCCTGCAATTGTGCAATTTCACTGTCACTGTACACCTGAGTATGATCGCTTTTTTTATGCTCTCTTTTAAGAACTCTTTTCTTTTCTATCTTTAACTCATCATCAGGATTCTTTTCAATAAGACCAAGATCAACGGCATAATCTAACAACTGCTTCAATATGGCATGGAAGCCTATATATTGGTGATTATTCATACCATATTCTTTTATTACTTCGTGTACCCATCTGTCTAGATCGATTTTTTTGATCTCAGTAATGGGTTTATTAATAATAGCGGAATCTTTATAATACTTATTCCAATCTGTTTTTGTACGCGTGATCGTACCTGAACTAACTTTGAGAGCTTTATACTCGATCCACTCTGGGTAAAGTGACGCCATGGTAACGGCATCGCTACCCATATATAAAGAGCACAAATAATCTTCCAATTCAGCTAATGTCGGCTTTGCTATTAATTTGCGTTTTCCATTAGCATCAATTATGTGTGTCTTCCAGCGCCCATCGCTGCCTTCAAAGATGCTATAAGTGTGCTTATCTAATAACTTTTGCCTCCTTTTCTTATTCATATCATTTACTATGTCGTCCACACTAATTATATTATTGTCCTCCAAGTGTCGCAATAATTCGTCCACCTGAATGTGGTTTTTATCTATAACAGGCATCATACCTGTGTTATTAATTCTATTATTCATTTTGCCTCCAATATAAAAAAATCCCCAAGAAGGGGACTGAAAAATCAAAATATATATTTCTTGTTAACAACTGGTTATTTACCTTATTTGGTATTCATAATCGTCGAACGAAACAATGTATGGCTTTTGAGATTCATATGAATAAATATTCTGTAAAAAAGGTTCATAATCAGCCATTATCTCTTCAAGCTCTCTAATATCTGAAATGTATTCGACTACATTCGACTTAAGATTATTAGAGTGTAAAATCTTTCTTTTATTAAAAAAGCTTAAATTATTACTCTTACTCATATACTTTGAAAAGTAATACATTAAGCCACCAGTACTGCTGTTTTTATTAAGCGCTTCTGCAGTACTATACCCATACTTCCAAAATGGAAGATCATAATAATATGAAGTGATCCATCTTTCTTTTGTATGGCTATATTGCGTCCTTCTCTCTCTTTTAGGTATAAAAAAAGAACCTACTTTGAGGTTCGTGAGTAAGTTATAATGTATTACATCGGTACCATATTTCTTTGATCTTTCTTCCTGTATTTCAGGGACGCAGATATATCTAAATTCCTGACCTGTTTTTTTCATATGGTATTTTATTCTTCGAAAATAATTCTGTAGATAATAATGCGCCTGGTAATAATCACTAATTTCGTCTTTAAAGGTAAGAGTGATAAAAGAGTGCATATCGAACATATTATTTTCTATTAGCTCGTATATTCTGCTGCGTGTTCTTTTAATGCTTCTTTCTGCTATTTGCTCTGGATTGCTGACATTGTGGCGGGATCCACTTGAAACAGAATTGCCAGTTGAAGAACACTGCTGAATCCAGTTATGATAGCAACGAATTTTTACCCTGCCATTTTCAGACATTATCACTTTTGCAATATACTTATTATTTTTTTCTTCCATACTATAAATGCTCCTTTATTTAATAATAAAAAAAGAGCCATATTCCATATAAATGGCTCCCAATGAAAACTAACTGTATTTCGAAAATGAAATACTATTACTATTAAATATAATTAAGCATTTTCAGAGAGGAATAATGATTTATTATTGTGCTATTTTATATGATATATAAGCGATTCTTTATAAAATGCTTATAAAAGAAAACGATTATGGAGTACAATATATCAAGAAGCAAATCATTTAGATAAATGTGAAGTATTATTAAATTACTCGGAGACCAGCTATGAAAAGTCAAGTATAAAATGAGCAGAAATTACCGAAAGTTTCCTGTCCTCAATCGATGGTAAAAAGGGTAACCTTAACAAAGCTCCCTACTGGTGCTTCAAAAAATCTATCGATTGCAGGTAGTGGAT
>JAFRCM010000046.1 GCA_017404365.1 Bacillota bacterium | reverse complement strand
TGTCCAGCTCAGCAGCCAGCTCTGGGCTCTGTGCAGCAGGATAAGCCATTTCTTCTGCTGAAGTGATGCAGTTGAGTCCCTGCTCCAGGATGAACTTGAGGCGTGGGACTGCTTCCTTTGTGAATGAGTCAGTGCAGAGGATTACGATGTCAGCTGCGCCCGGCTTGATAATCTCTTCCGGAGCCTTGATGATAACATCTTCTCTGTCGCCCTTTTCAGTCTTAATGAACTCATACATTGAGTGTCCCTGCTTGTGCTCTCTTCCAGCAACACCAACAATGTCTACGCCCTTCTTTGAAAGCAGCATGTCTGCAACGCCGCCGCCCATTGCGCCGAGTCCCCAAATGATTACTTTTACGTTTTCCATGTTTGTCTCCTTTTCATCTTAAATTTTAATTGAAAACTAATTTGTATGCCCTATTATTAAGCAATCCCCGTGCCAACTTTGCACGGGGATTATATTGTTTTTGCATTTGCTGAAACCCTTGCCTGTCAAGGGTTTCAGAAGCCGCTTTTTCTTTTTATTGCTTTTGCGTGATAGAGCGCGGCCGCAAATTACCGCATTTTTCGCAAATATATTTGCATTATATATGCAATTATTTTTGCTATATGCTGTATTTTCTGATCTTGTGCTGCAGATTCTGTCTCAGCATGCCCAGTTCTTTCGCGGTTTTCGACACATTACCGTCGTTCGCCGCCAGATACTGCCGTATTACAGTTTCTTCGATACCGGCCAGGTAATCCGCCAGGGAACCACCTGTTTCCACAAAGCTTTCAACATGGCTTCCTGAGGCGTCCGCCGTTTCACTGTAGCCGCCGATCTCCACATCCCTGTCCGTAAGCACATGCTGTTCTTCATCCGCCATGGATACGGCGGCCATGATGATGTTCTCCAACTCGCGTACGTTTCCGGGATAATCGTACTTCATAAGCTTTGTCTCCGCGCCGTCGGAAATCATCCAGATTTCTTTATCGAACCGCTCGTTGTACTTCTTCAGGAACGAATTGATAAGAAGCGGAATGTCATCCTTCCTCTCCCTGAGAGGCGGAATGGTGATGCTCAGGGTACCGAGTCTGTAGTAGAGGTCCTGTCTGAGCGCGCCTCTGTCAATAAGCTCCTTTGCCGGCTCATTGATGGTCGATATGATTCTTACGTCGATTGGGATGTCTTTGCTCCCGCCTACGCGGCGGATGTATTCTTCCTGCAGAACTCTCAGCAGCTTGCCCTGAAGGCCTATCGGCATGGCGCTGACCTCGTCGAGAAGCAGCGTGCCGCCATTGGCCTGCTCAAACAGCCCCGCCCTGTCTTCCGCTCCTGTAAAGCCTCCCTTGGCTGTACCGAAGAGCATGCCTTCCAGAAGACTTTCTGGTATCGCGGCGCAGTTCTGTGCCAGAAACGGCCCGTTCTTACGCAGTCCGTCGTAGTGGATGCTCTGTGCGAACAGCTCCTTGCCGACGCCTGTTTCACCATAAAGGATGACTGACGTATCGTTGTTTGCCGCCTTTCTGGCCCTGGCGATGGTTTCCTCAAACTTTCTGCTCTCACCGATGATGTCGCTGAAACGGTATCTCCGTATTCCCCGCTGAGGCGCCTTCTCCTTATCCCTGGCCTCGCTCGTTTCCTCCGAGGTCTTTCTGGCGGTCAGGTCGCTCTGCAGGTCCAGGATGGTATCGCTCATGTTTTTAATTTCCGTTATGTCTCTGGCGACTTCCATCGCAGCGATGACTTTGCCGTCGACGATAATCGGAACAGTGGAATTTACGGTGTTGATCTCCTTGCCGTACTCGTTCAGGTAGGTCTGCTGCTGATTCTTCGTCGGTTTGCGCTCTTTAAGCGCCCGCATGAGCGTGCTCTCTTCCTCCGGTATGTTCGAAAAAACCTCTCTGAACGGTTTGCCGATGACGTTCTTGATCCGCGTCTTCTCGAGCTTCGCCATTTCCTCGTTATAGAGGATCGTAATGCCCTCGGAGTTCACAATATGCATCGCCCCGCCGAGAACTTCTGCCGCCGCTCTTAAAATTGCCTGATATTCCTTAGCGTTCATTCCTCTTCATCCTTTCCCAGTGATGCCATTATACCATCGCTGCCGGCCTTGTGCAAATATATTTGCACGTTCCGTCTCTGTGTTTTCCCGCACCTCTGTGGTAGAATAAAAATAGTCAATAAACGATGCTGCGGTTGCGATGGCATCGACAAGAGGGCAACATGAGAAAGAAGATCGTATTTATCGGCAACAGTATTGTGGCGGGATATCCATGGGGCAAAGGCAAGAGTTTCACAGGTGTCCTGCGGCGGATGCTCAAGGACGGCGCGGACTGCTCCGGTGAGCCCATTTCATTCGCAAAGAGCACCGGCTTCGACCTGATCAACAAGGGCGTCAACGGCGACACAACCGCCGGTATAGCTGCGCGTTTCGAGCAGGATGTCCTGGCCCATAAGCCGGACATGGTCTTTTATCATACGGGAGCCAACGACTTCATCTACAGAGAAGCAACCCCTGAGGAAGCCTTTGAGAACCTGGAGGCTCTCGCCAGGCAGGCAGACGCGGAAGGAATCACTTCCATTTATATAACCCCTGTTCCGGTGGACGCAGGCAAAGCCGGCTTCATGTGGCTTGCCGGATGCGGAATATCCTATGACGCGGTGAACCGCGATTTGAAGAGCTTCTCCGAAATGCTCAAAGGCACCGGGAGACCGTTTGTCGACATGAACTGTCTCTTCAATGACTTCATCGCTGAGGTTGGCGATATTGATCTGGCGTATCTGGACGGCGTTCACCCGACACCTGCCGGACATGAGTTCATGGCGCAGCAGATACTCAACCTGATTGAACAGAAAAAGCTATACGAATAAAGAGGGAGAAACAGAACTATGAGACTTAGAAAGGAATTAGACGAACTGCAGGAAAAAGAAGTTCTTATCATCGCGCAGGTTTCCGACGCGCTGGCACATCCGGCGCGCATCAAAATATTCCGTTATATAATGGAACAAAACAAAAAACGCACACCTGTCTGCAACAAGGATCTCGTGCAGCAATTCGGTTACGCGCAGGCCACAATCTCCCAGCACGTAAAGAAACTGATTGACGCCGATCTGCTTCAGGTAAAGAAGCAGGACCGGTTCTCCTATTACTACGTGCATCTGGGCACGCTGCAGAGCTATCTGGAAGCGACCAGAAAATTTGAAAACATGCAATAAAAAAGGCTCTCTGTGAGAGCCATTTTTATTTCTGTTATCTCAGTTCATCTATGCCTTCGTTGGCAAGCTCGTCCGCCCGGTTGTTCTTTTCCGTGATGTACCTGAACTCATCGAGAGAAAATCCGCCGCCGTTCCATTCGCAGAATTTCCCGTATAGATTCATGACGTTAACACTCTCGCTGTTAAGATTCACATGCCCCTTGACCCGGAAAAACTCAATGTCATGCCGATCGAGAAACGGCAGAAGCTCTTTCCATAGATCCTGATTTTCGACGGGTTTTTTCTGAGCGTTTTTCCATCCGTTGGCCTGCCAGTTCACGTACCATTTCTTCCTGAAGCAGTCCATGAGATAGCCGCTGTCCGAAAACACCTGAATCTGCTGACCGTCTTTTTTAAGCGCGCGGAAAGCCTCCAGCAGGGCAGTCATCTCCATGCGGTTGTTTGTGGTGTTGGCCTCGCTTCCGTGCAGCTCTTTACTGACAGTCTGTCCGCCATCACCCGACTCGCCGGCTTTCGCGAACTCCAGAATGGCTCCCCAGCCTCCCAGGTTCTCGCTGTTCTGATTTCCCGCGCAGCCGCCGTCAGTATATATTCTTACAATTCCATCATTCCTCATAATAATCTGTCTTGTTCAGCGGAGTCACCTTAAGCTCAGGGATGTAGACCTTGAAGCTAGTGCCTTTGCCTTCCTCTGATTCAACCTCCATTCTTCCTTTGTGATCCTCCGCCGCCTGAAGGGCGATGGCAAGTCCGAGCCCTGTTCCGGCGCCCGACTCCTTTGTCGTGAAGAACGGATCGAATATCTTCTCTTTTATTTCATCCTTTATTCCCGGTCCGTTGTCAGCGACCTCGAACATTATGTCGCTGCCGACGCGCTTGGTCGTGACTCTGACCTCGCCGCCCTTCTCTCCGAGAGCCTGGAACGCGTTGATGATCAGGTTCAGTATGAGCTGGGAAATCTGAACCTCGTTTCCTTCGATATATTTCTTGGAACAGTTCAGATCTCTGAATATGTCCACGTTCTTAGGCAGCGCAGGTGATGTAACATGGAGAACCTTGTTGACAAGCTCGTCCGGGTTGATGGTCTGGAATTTCATCTCGGTGTTCTTGCGCGAAAGTTCGGACAGGCGCGAGATGATATCCTTGGCCTTAACGGAAGCATTGTAGATTTCCAGTACGTCGTCGTAAGGGCCGCCTTCATCCTGCGGAAGCTGCTCCAGAGTCATCAGACTATAGCCCATTATCGGAGTCAGCAGATTGTTGAACTCGTGGGCTATGCTGGACGTCAGAGTACCGATGGTCTCCAGCCTCTGGTGGTGTGCCAGCTCCTGAGTCTTTCTGTTGAGTTCCTCCATCTGGGCGTTCTTTTCCTTGAGATCTTCAAGCTCCTTGTCGACCTCAATTATTTCTCGGCGCCCTCTCAGGAATATCTGCAGCGCGATTAGAAGTCCCGCCAGCACCAGAACGAAGCCCAGAATGAGTCTTGTTGTGGTGCCTCTTGCCAGCGCTTCTATGACATCGTAATCCGATGACGCTGAAATGGCGAAGATTTCGTTCTCAAGATTTTCTGCGGGTACGGCGATCGCCCTCGTCGTGCGCTCGGTGTCGCCCCGCTTGTTTTCATATGTGATGATTTCCCTGGTGCCGCTTTCCTGCGAGGAAACAAGATTGTGCCCCTCCGCGCTGTTTATGGCCTCGATGTCCGTTGTTGTGATGAGCTGTCCATCGTTCTGGCCGTAAAGCGCTCCTGTCTTTGCTTCCAGAAGCATGACGCTGTCAGACGCGGCGTTGATCCGCCGCACAGCCATGTAGTAAACGCTCTCTATGTCCACTATTGCGTAGCACGAGATCCTGTCGTCCATATCGTACCGCAGTGCGAGGTAACCGTTGCCCGAATGGTCCGTACAGCTGTATATGTTGCCTTTAAGCTTTTTCCCTATGGAGTAGTCCTTGCCATCCATGGTGGATATTTCAATTTCACCGTTGTCCACAAGGAACATGGCTTCAAAGGAAGTGTAGTTGCTTACCGCGGAATTCTGCATCAGCTTCTTAAGCTGATCCGCGCCGCCTTCCTCATCGTGCACCGCGACATCTTCCTTGAACTTGCCGGATTCCGTGAACTGGGTCATCTGGCTGTCGATGCGGCTGATGGAATCCGTGATGTTCAGGTCACAGCTTTCAATCAGCATATCGATCTGGGTGTCCTGATTTTTTTCTATCTCATCGCTGAAATTGTTCGCCGCCATGGCGACAATCAGTATGCCGGCCGCAATCAGTACCGCGGCGGCAATCATTCCGATCAGCTCTTTGCTTTTGTTCTTTTTTTGCGGCTTCTGCAAAGTCTCTACACTCCTTGTTGATATATTTGGTCATATTCATTATAATTATACTAGATATAGTGATAAAGTTCTATCTGTAAAACAGGAGGCATGATAAAAAGTAAACAGTAGGTGATTCGAGTGCTCTTGTTGCTGTTGTAGAATATATACAACAGTAAGACAGAGTAGATACTAATTCGTCATAATTAGTGATCCTTAGAGATCTTGACAGGAGAATGAAGG
>JAFRCM010000005.1 GCA_017404365.1 Bacillota bacterium | reverse complement strand
TCGAAGTCTTCGCTCTTCTTAACGCCCCTGGCCAGCGCAGCGATGATCAGACCCGCAACCACAGCCAGACCGGCCTTAAAAAGACCGCTGTTAGTATAATCTCCATCCTTCGCAGAACCCGTGGAGTGAAGTTTCTCATTCACAGGTTTCTGTTCCCATTTCATGTCGTCTTTCATGATCATGCCTCCCTTTCATAATAATAAGGAAATTGTAACCTTTCGGCGCGAGATTATCAACTTTATGTTATATAATAAATACATGATTAAGCGCATTAATGATCAAAACGAAATGTCCATCTTCCTGTCGGACGAGTCCAGACGCACCGGAACCGCCGCGGAAATATGTTTTCCTCAGACAGCCGGTGAAATAAGCGCGCTCCTTCGGGAAGATATCAATACACCCGTAACGATCCAGGGCGGGCGCACCGGTGTGACTGCCGGCGCCGTTCCCGAGTCCGGAATCGCGATCAATCTGTCGGGCATGAACAAGGTTCTCCGGATGCCTTTTGCTGCCGCGGACGCAAGTTCTGTCTCCGACACGGGCTCTGTCTCCGACACGAATCTTTCCGGCAGCCTGACAGCCGCGGTGCATCCGGGCGTTCTGCTCACCTCCCTTCAGGAGCAGCTCCACCCGCTCGGTCTTTTCTTCCCGCCGGATCCGACAGAAACCACGGCATCCATAGGCGGCATGGTCTCGTGCAATTCTTCCGGAGCGTGCAGCTACCGTTACGGCGCTACGCGTAATCACATACGCAGTCTTGAGATGGTGCTGGCTGACGGCGATACTCTTTCGATTCGCCGCGGCGAACATCATACAAAAGCAGGCCGCTTCGCCCTGACTACAGACGGCGGCCGAGTCATCTCCGGAACCCTTCCTCAGGTCACAATGCCAAACGTCAAAAAACACACGGCGGGCTACTTCATCCGCCCGGACATGGACATGATCGACCTGTTCATCGGAAGCGAAGGAACTCTCGGAATCATAACCTCGATAGAAATAGATTTACTTCCTGAGCCGAAGCACCTCTGGGGAGCGGTCGTATTCTTCGAAACAGAGGAAAGCGCGCTCCGCTTCGTGCATCTGCTGCGCGACGAAGCGCCGGCAGCTCCTCAGGCAATTGAGTTCTTCGGTATCGATACGCTTGAGATGCTGCGCGGCGCACAAGAATCCGGAGCCGCACTGACCGGCATGACGAAGGTTCCATCGGGCTGCGCAGTCTACACCGAATTTGCATCGAAAAACCGCGAAGACCTGGAACCGCTATGCCGCATCCTCGGCAGCTTGATCACTGAAGCCGGCGGCGACCCGGCAGACAGCTGGTTCGCGTTCCGCGGGCCGGACATGGTTCGTCTCAAAGAATTCCGACATGCCGCGCCGGTCTGCGTCAATGAACGCGTGAGCGAAATCCGAAAAAGCCATTCAACGATCACCAAGCTGGGCACCGATATGTCAGTACCTGATTCCCGGCTTGACGAGGTCTTTGCAATGTACCGGGGAGACCTGGCGCGTGAACGATTCCAAACCTCCCTCTTCGGTCACATCGGAAACAACCACCTGCACTGCAACATCATCCCGCGTGATGAAGAGGAATACCTTCGCGGCAAAGAACTCTACACCTGCTGGGCTGAGGAAATTGTACGCATGGGCGGCAGCGTTTCGGCCGAGCACGGAATCGGCAAACTGAAGACGTGGCTCCTCAAAAAACTCTACACAAAAGACGAACTTGGCGCCATGTTCGAGCTCAAGCGTCTCTTCGACCCGCAGCTACGCTTGAATCCGGGGAACATATTCGGATATAATATTCAGGAAAAATGATAGTAAATACAGAAAGGAGCGCAGCGGCAAATCGCTGCGGACATCGATTATGAGCAGAAAAAATTTCGGACCTAATTCATTTATCACACCTGAACCGGTACTGATGATCGCCGCCTACGATGAGAACGGCACGCCGGACATCATGAACGCTGCCTGGGGCGGCATCTCGGGCGGAAACCAGATTTCCATGTGCATCAGCCCGGGTCACAAGACGGTCAAGAACATCCTGGTCAAGAAGGCCTTCACTGTAAGTTTTGCGACGGTCGACTTCGTCGTTGAATCGGACTACGTAGGTATCGTATCGGCCAACGACGTTCCGGACAAGTTTGCAAAGGCAGGCTTCACGGCGACAAAGAGCGAATTCGTTGACGCGCCGCTGGTAGACCAGTATCCGGTCGCCATCGAGTGTGAGATGGTCAGCTATGACGCCGACACTCACATCATGATCGGCAAAATTGTCAATGTCTGCGCGGATGAAAGCGTACTCACTGACGGCGCCATCGATCTCGGCAAGCTGAGACCAATCGTATATGACGGCATGAACCACAACTACAATGTGCTTGGCGAAGTCGTCGGCAAAGCCTTCGAAGACGGTAAGCAGATGAAATAACAAGAAAGACCGCAACTGGCTGAACAAAGGTGATGCGATGAAAGAATTTTTACTGCAGCATGCGGACAAAGACCCGGTTTCCTTTCACATGCCGGGACATAAGGGCGAGGCATTTTTTCGGAAGTACGGCTACGATGACTTCCTGAATCGCTTCGTCGACTGCGACGTGACCGAAATCCGCGGCGCGGACAATCTCTTCCAGCCGGAGGGGATCATCCGAGACGTCATGGACAGGTACGCGGCGCTTTACGATGTGCAGAATTCCTACCTACTGATCAACGGCAGCAGCGCGGGGCTCATCGCCTCTGTCATGGCTTCCGTCAGACCGGGAGGCAAAATCATCATGGCCCTCAACTGTCACAAGGCGGTATTCAACGCGCTTACGCTGGCAGGTGTGGAGCCTGTTTACGCCCAGCCGGAGTTTCTGGAAGAGTACGGAATCTCGGGCGCGATAGCGGTTGAGGAAATCGAGCGGTGCATGGATGAGAACCCGGACGCGGACGCGGTGATCCTGCCGAGCCCGAACTATTACGGCATATGCTC
>JAFRCM010000045.1 GCA_017404365.1 Bacillota bacterium | reverse complement strand
TCCACCAGCGGAGCTTTTTCCTTCGCTTCCGCAGCCTTATCCTTCGCCTGCTCAGCTTTTTCTTTTAATACATCCAATGCGCTCATCTCTTTTTCCTCTCCAATACGAAAAATGCGGTGCGCCGCAAGGCGTACCGCATCTTATGTCAGTCAATTATTTTACAGCGTCCTTCAGAGCCTTTCCTGCCTTGAATGCCGGAACCTTAGTAGCCTTGATCTTGATTTCGTCGCCAGTCTGTGGATTTCTGGCTTTTCTAGCTGCTCTCTTTCTTACTTCGAAAGTGCCGAAACCAATCATCTGAACCTTGTCGCCCTTCTTAAGAGCCTTTGTCATTTCTCCGAATACTGCGGCAACTGCAGCGCCTGCATCTTTCTTTGACAGATTAGCTTCCTTTGCTACTGCTTCGATTAATTCAGTTTTGTTCATTCTCTTTTCCTCCACTTATTAATAAATTTGGGTTTGTAGACTTCGTAAGCGCAGTCCTCACTGCGAGGTAATTATATCATAGCAAAAACCTTTATGCAACAAGGCTTTTGACCCTCTTAGCCCTGCAGATTGTTCATTTTTCCCTTTTCGTATCCACCCAGGTCGACGGTCACGAAACTGAATCCCGCGTCTCTGATTTTCCTGTCGATTTCAGCGGCGCCTGCCAGCGTCATTTCTTCCATCTCGTCAGGCTCCAGCTCGATTCTCGCCAGATAACCCCCGGCCGTCTCGTGGCATCTGACCCTCAGCTGAGTGAATCCGCGTCCTTTGAGGTACTCCTCGGCGGCGTATATCATCCGCAGCTTCTCCTCGGTAATCTCTTCTCCGAATGGTATTCTCGTCATAAGGCAGGCAAAAGCAGGAGTGCCGGCTTTATCCGAAGCTTCCCGCACATCCATCATGGCGAGCGCCTTGCGGACATCGTCCTTTGTCATCTCTGCCTCTTTCAGAGGACTTGCAACGCCAAGCTCCTGTGTGGCTCTGTAGCCCGGCCTGTAGTCGTCGAGGTCGTCCAGATTCGTCCCGTCGGCAAGCACGCTTCCTACCATGTCTGCTCTCATCTTAAGCATTGAAAACAGTTCCTTCTTGCAGTGATAGCATCTGTCAGCGGGGTTGTCCCGGATTTTATCGAGGACGAACGACGCGTCCAGCTTCTTGTGGCTTATGGACAGTTTTTCACAGAGGTTCTCCGCGTATTCCGACTCATCGGCCGCGAACTGTGGGCCGACGGCAGTTATGGCAGCGATGTTGTCCGGGCAGCCCGCTTCAGTGAAGACTTTTGCGCCGAAAGTGAGCAGAAATGTGCTGTCCACACCGCCTGAAAGCGCCACTATCATCTGGCCGTAACCTGTGATTATCTCCTCAAGTCTTTTAAGCTTTTCGTCAAGAGTCATCTGGTCCTCGCCTCCATTTTACAGTTCAAGCTGATCATATCCTGACAGGAAATCCATCATTATCTTCTTTATCTTCGCGCAGCCCCCCGCTTCATCGGACGCCATGTTCATCGGAAGAAGAGGATCGTGAAGGGATTTGCGCAGCAGGCACCAGCCCTCAGCTCCGCAGACTTCCGCGTCAAAGTTTATTCTTACGCCTTCGTAGTTAGGCTCCTCAAGAGAAAGGCCTTCGGTTGCTTTTGCATACTCTTCCAGATCTGCAAGCACCTTATCTCCGTAGCCCGCGAAATCATCGCAGCGAATCGGTATCCTTATCTCTCTTTCGTCCGCGGGATCTTCCAGCTCTTCAATGACGCTGTCTATCTTCTCTCCCTGTCTGAACAGCTTTGCCGCTTTGATTACGATCTTGGTCGCCAGATACGCGCCGTCATCCAGGAAGTAGTTCTCCTTGAGCGCCGCGTGACCGGATGTCTCTATGGCCAGCTGAGAATCGATTCCCTGCTCATTGAGCTCAATGGCCTTGTTTATTACATTTCTGTATCCTCTCCTGTATCTGAAGTGCTTCAGCCCCAGTTTGTCCTCGATGAATCTGGTGAGCTGACGGCTTGTGATGCTGTCAGTAACCACTGTTGTTCCCGGATGATCCTCCGCAACAAGGGCCGCCGCCATGGCGACAATTCCGTTTCTGGCGATTTCTCTGCCACGACTGTCAACGGCTGCGGAGCGGTCAACGTCTGTATCAAAGATCAGGCCCAGGTCCGCGCCGCTTGCTACCGTCTGAAGCGAGATGGCGTTGATCGCCTCCTTGTCTTCCGGGTTCGGCGCATGATTCTCAAACATGCCGTCCGGTTCGAGGAACTGGCTGGCGCTTATATCCGCCCCGAGCGGCTTGAGCACTCTTGTTGCGTAGAACCCGCCGCCGCCGTTTCCCGCGTCGACGACGATCTTCATTCCCTCGAGTGGTGTGTCTCCCACTCCGACGCCCTCTATGATCAGATCTCTTAGGAACTTGCAGTAAGGTGTCATTATGTCATTCTTCTCAGCCTCGAAAACGAGCTTGCCCAGTCTGTGGACCTGCTCTCCGGCGAACGGCGGCTCGCCGAGCTTTTCCTTCTGAGCGTTCTTGTCCGCGGCGTATTCAAGTATTGTCGTGATGTCCTTCTTGTTCAGACCGCCGTCTCTTGTGAAGAATTTGAATCCGTTTCTGTTGTAAGGCAGATGGCTGGCGGTTATCATGACTGTTCCGTCGCATGCAAAATCTTCAAAGACTGTAGCCATGAACATGGCCGGTGTGGAAGCATATCCGAAATCGAAAACTCTGCATCCGTACTCTCCGAATCCGTCCATGAGGCCGTCCAGAAGCCTCGGACCTGAAGTGCGGGGGTCTCTGCCTATCGCCAGAATCATCTCTTCGGGCTTCTTGCCGATTTTGTCCGAAAGCCAGGCGATAAAACCTATGGCAATTTCTCTGGCCTCGTCCTCTCTGAGGCTTAACGGTTCTCCGGGAACTCCCGTCAGGGATACTCCTCTGATGTCGCTGCCATTCTGCAGTTTCAGGAATTTTTCTCTCATTTTCATCTCCCCGCCGCGCTTTAGCGGCTTTGTGTCAAATATGATAAAAGGTGTCATTTCTGACACCTTCTGTCTGCGTTTTCTTAAGCGGAACCTTACACGTGCCTCTGCTGTACGCCCTCTTTTACAACGAGCTCCTTCAGCCTTTCGATGTGAATGTCTGCCGCTGCCCTGGCTTTGTCTGCGTTACCTTCCGCTATGGCTGCCACGATGGCCTCATGCTCTTCAGGCATGTTCTCGGCACGCCTGAAATTATCATAGTATATGTATCTGAATCTGAGGACGAGCTCCTGCAGCTGCTCGATCATCTGCACGAGGATCTTGTTGCGGCACGATTCAACTATAATATGATGAAATCTGGTGTCGTGCTTGATCATGTCCTCCATGTTGCCGCGCCTTACAGCATCGTTGTAGCTGTCGGATTCCTTTTTCAATTCCTCCATCTTGTCGTCTGTCATCCTGTCAGCCGCAAAATACGCCGCCAGACCTTCAAGATCCTGTCTTACTTCAAGAATCTCCACCATGTCTTCCGTTGAAATCATAGAAGCGTAAGCGCCCCTTCTCGGTTCAATGGTAACAAGGCCCTCCTTCTCAAGCTTTCTGATCGCTTCTCTGATCGGCGTTCTGCTGACGCCCATCTCCTCGGCAAGCTCAACTTCCATCATCCTTGTTCCCGGAATGATGGACCCCTTGAGAATCTGCATCTTCAGTTCTTCATAAACCATCTCACGAAGTGGCTTGTGGTTCTGAATATCGAAATTCAACATATCTCTTCACCTGCGATTTCTCACCCTTGCGGGTTAGAATGTCGTCCTTGTCCAGAAGCTCTCCCTGTTTATCTTCGCCAACTCAGCGCAGATTGCTCTGGACTCTTTGATGCTCCCGGCAAGACCGTAAACGGACGGTCCGCTGCCGCTCATGAGAACGGCTCTGCCGGTGCACATCTCTTGCATCTTGTTCTTTGTATACACAACTGTAGGATACTCCTTCAACGTGTAATTTTCAAGTACGTTGACCATGTTTTTTTCTATGCGGGAATAGTCCTTTGTTTTTAAACCTTCTATCAGCTCTCCTGTGTCCGGTCTTTCAGGGATTTCAATGCTGTCTATTCCCTGATATGCCTTCGCGGTTGAAACGCTGATTGGCGGTTTGGATAAAACGATGTGGCTCTCGAGGCCTTTCAGCGGCTCAAGATCGGTTCCCGTACCAGTCGCCAGGGCGCAGTGACACGCCAGCGGATCTGCCGCGAACCTGTCCTTAAGCACATCGTTTTCCGCAGCCTGCCCCATGACGCAGAAAGGCACATCCGAACCGAGTCTTGCTCCCGCGCCGCAGAGGTCCTCAAGACTCAGATCCATGCCCCAAAGCACGTTAAGTCCATGCAGAACAGCCGCTCCATTGCCGCTTCCTCCCGCGAGGCCGGCTGCTATCGGTATCCTCTTCTTTATGTTTATCTCCAGTTTTCCGTTCGCGTCTCCGCCGCGGATCTCATTCATAACCAGCGCCGCCTTATAGGCGAGGTTGCGTTCATCTGTCGGCAGAAATCTCCTGTTGGTCTTAAGACTTATTTCCAGTCCCTCTGCCCCGGGCGTCCAGCTCATGGCGATATCGTCGCACAGCAGAATCTGCTGCATGACCATCTCGACCAGATGCATGCCGTCTTCCGTAACGCCTTTCACATCCAGAGACAGATTTATCTTCGCGTAAGATTTAAGCTGTATGTTCACGCCGCACCTCCTCTGCTCCATAAACGATTATACCATAATCCGCTGTGTTCCCACCAAAGCAAAAGGCATTAAAAAGGAGCCGCGTTTCCGCGGCTCCTCTGCTTCATGCCTTATTTCTTTTTCTTGCCTTTTTTCTTCTTGTTCTTGCTCTTGCCGGTCTGGTTCTTAGGGTTTGTCGTGCCCTTGTTGTTCTTCCTCGCCGCTGCTGCCTTTGCTTCGACTTCCTCAGCGGAGACTTTCTCTCCGGAGTCTTTGACCACCTTGAGCTTCAGGCTGCTTCCCGCCGATGCTATCGCGTGCGGCGCGGAAACTCTCTTGTTGGATTCCTTCCTTATCTTCTCAATGATCTCGGCCTCGATGGCGGCTTCAGCTTCCTTCTGTCTGCGGATTGCTTCTTCCTTCTTCGCCTTCTTCTTGTTCTGCTTGGAGACGACTTCCTCAACGGACTTGCCGGACTTCTTGGCTTCTTTGTAAGGGTTTACGCCTTCTTTTAATTCACGCTCTTCCTTCTTCTTCTTCTCGTCCTTCTTCGTGCTTCTCAGAGTGAAGAATACCATTCCTGCCATCATCAGAACCATGAGGATCATGTAGATGGCTGTTGACCTTCCCTGATTGAGGGTCGTCATGCTTATGGTGACTTTCTGCCCCATTGTGGATCCGTCTGTCGCCTGGAAGTTCCTTCCCACATTCAGTGTATAAGTCACGTCACCTTTTATGGTGTTCTTGTTCTTTCCGGAATAGACATCCGCCGCTGCGAGAATCAGACCTTCTTCCTTGTCGCTGTAGTAGACCTTCAGAGGAATCTTCTTTCCATCGGCGTCGACCAGTTTGAACTGCTTGGCGTTAGCTGCCTTGACCTCGTCGGACTTCGGATAAACATCCTTGTTGAAGCGAATCTTGACACTCAGGTTGTCGACTGCGACGCCTGTCGCTCCATCTTCAGGCGATGAGCTTACGATTTCCAGGTCTGTCTTCGCTGCCGCGGCCGAGTCGCCGTCCTCAGCAGCAAAAGCCGCCGGTGCCATCAGCAGAACTGTCATTATTATTACGCATATGAATGCGCCTGCTTTTCTCATTACTGTCTTTCCTCCGATCTCAGTTTCCTGAAAAAATCTTTCATCAGACTGGAGCATTCTTCGCTCATCAGTCCTGTTTCTATTTCAACATAGTGGTTGAGCCTGCTGTCCTGGGGGATATTGAACAGGGAACCGCACGCGCCCGCCTTCGGGTCCATCGTCCCTATATACAGTTTCTCTATCCTCGACCAGACTATTGCTCCCGCGCACATACTGCAGGGTTCGGCTGTGACGAACATGCTGCATCCGGTCAGCCTCCAGCCGCCGAGAAACGAAGCCGCTTCCCGTATGGCCAGCATCTCGGCATGAGCGGTCGGGTCCTTGGCCTGCTCTGTCATGTTGTGCGCTCTCGCTATTATTTCACCGTTGCGCACTATGACCGCTCCAATGGGAACTTCCCCTTCTGCAGCGGCCGCTTCAGCCTCTTTATAGGCTTCTTCCATGTATTTTTTCATACGCCTTGTAATGTTACCACACTTTATGTGGTCATTCAAGATAAAGGTTTTCGTATTCTTCCCTCAGCATGGAGTAGCATCTGACCTCGCGCAGATTGTTGTCGTAGGTTCTGTACGCCCTGCGCAGAGTTCCCTCGTATCTGAATCCGCACTTGTCGATTACCCGCTGGCTTCTCATGTTTGTATCGCTCGTGCGGATCATGAGCACGTCCAGATTCAACTCGTCAAAGGCGTATCTTACGAGACGTTTCGCTGCTTCGGTCATGTAGCCTTTGCCCCAGCGGCTCTTGGCCAGGGAATAGCCCATCTCCTTGCTTCTTATGTTCGGCCTGTACTTGTCCTCCTCAAATCCAATGCTCCCTACGACTATGCCGGTCTCTTTCTCTACGATTGCCCAGGTCATGTTGCACCTGAAGAGCTGGTCGATGATCATGCGTGATTCTCCGGCGTTCGCGTGGGGTTTCCATCCCGCGTTAGGTCCGACGTCCGGATCCTTCGCGTAATCAAAGAGCGCCGGCGCATCTTTCTTCGTCCACATTCTGAGTATGAGTCTGTCTGTTTCCAGCTGCGGAACTCTGATGATCTTCTTCATTTTCAGCGTCCTTCCGCCAAGTTTCAGCGCCTACTCTGTGGTGCTGAGGATTTCCTTGTTCTTTTCGACCTGGCTTACCTTCATGTCGGATACTCTGGACGGATCCACTTCCTCGTTGAGGGCCAGGATTGTAGGGCCCAGGTATACCGTCTTCAGCACTTCCCCATCCAGGGATATCTTGCTGTACTCGGTAAAGTTCTGTCCCTTGATATAGTATTTGTCGCCGATCTTGACGATGCTTTCAATCTTTATGTCTCTGATTCCCATCTTCAGATCAGTAGGCTCGAAAGGATTCTTGCCTCCGTATATGTAGCCTTTGCCGTAGAGCATGTCATATGACAGAGCCTCGAGACCATCGAGGTAATCACCCCTGCCTTCATGTTTCTGATGGTATTTGTTCAGCAGTCCCGCGGTGATCCCGAACCGCTTCAGCAGATGCGATGTGATCTCATATGCGCAGACATCCTCATCCTTTTTCTTCAGTCCGAAGTTGCTCCAGATGACGTACTGCGTCTTGTACAGGTCCCCGGTCGTCAGGTTCTCCTCGGTCATGTCAAGGGCAGGCAGATGATCTCCGTACATTACGAGGACCACGTCCTCATCGTACTCATCAAGCGCTTCCGTGAGATCCTTTACAAAGAGATCCATCTCGTAGACCTGATTCGCGTAGTACTCATACTTCCACTTGGTTTCCTCGTCTGGCGCTTCTGTTACTTCTATGACCGGATCCTCAATCACCTCTTCGTCCGGGTATTTGCCGTGGCCCTGAACCGATATGGTGTAAATGTAGTCAGGGCCCTCACTGCTGTTGAGCGCGTCAATGATATTCTCAGTTAGAATAGTATCTTTCGCCCAGTTCTTAGGAGTCTTGACCACGTTGTTCATGTATTCAAGACATGTGAATGTGTCGAAGCCAAGGTTGCTGAACACGGTGTTTCTGTTGTAGAACGCGCCTCTGTGGTTGTGTATCGCATGAGACGTGTATCCTACCTGCCTGAGATCATACGGAACGCTCTCACATGTCTTCTCCGTAAGTATGCTCTTGTACGGATACTCGCCCGGACCGAAGAATCTGGCGCTTATGCCTGTTATCGCCTCAAACTCAACGTTCGCCGTTCCCGCTCCGACTGCCGGTACGGTCAGATAGCCCGATGAACACTCATCGAGAAGCTGTCTGTAGTAAGGTATCGGGTCTTTCGAGTATTTGATGTTCTTCGCTATGGTCGGATCTATGAATGATTCCAGCTGGACGAACACTATGTTCGGTTTTTTATCAGGCTGGTCAGCATCGTCCTCTCCCGGAGTATATATGCCGTCTTCTCCCAGCTCTCCTTCTGAAAAGATTCCTTTTATCATCTCCTCAGAGTAACCTTTCGGCTTATCTATTCCTGTCTTGACCCAGGTGATCATGAAGGAGTACGGAACTCCATTGTCCCTGTAGGCGTAAGGCAAACTCGGGAAGAAGGTGTCCAGAACTCCGAGCCTCATTCCGCCGGTTATCGATCCAAAGGCAACCAGTACTATGATTATTATGGAAGCGGCGGACTTTCTGTAATCGACTTTGCCGCTGCTCTTAGGCGTCTTTCTGAAGAGAATTATGACCAGCAGAACGAACAGCGCCGCTCCGACAGCGATCAGTATAAGACTCTTAACTGAAAAATAGTTGGTGATAATTGACTGGGCTTCGCTCAATGTGGACAGGTCTTTGACGTTGAACGGCGTCATTCTGTTCGTCAGTATGATGCCGTTTATTATTCCTATCGCGAGCCAGAGAAGTGAAAGCATGCTTGCAGCGAACACTCTTCTCCTGAAGAGGAGTGAGAGCGAGAGGACTGCCATGATAAGCATGACGTTGCAGAAGGAGATGAGCGGATGCTCAACGAAAAACTGCACCGCGGCCAGAGGCGAGAGCCTTCCGAGCGCTTCTATTATATAGTCGATTACCACCGCTGCGATAAACAGAACCAGTATGTGATTGTGTTTTATTTTTTTAATGATTTCTTTAGTCTTGCTCATCTGAAAACCTATCTGCCATTCTTGCAAATTCATCTACTGTAAGTGTCTCCGCTCTTCTGCCCGGGTCGATGCCCGCGGCTTCGAGTTTCTTCTTTACTGTCTCTTTGTCTATTCCTCCCGCTGATGAAAGTGAGTTCAGAAGAGTTTTTCTCCTCTGGGCAAACCCCGCCTTCACACATCGGAGGTACATTTTTTCATCCTTTACCTGAGTCTTTTCTTCCTTCAGCGGTTCCAGGCGGAGCACTGTCGACTCCACCTTCGGCCTTGGAACAAAAGCCTCCTTCGGGACGTCTGTTATCTTTGAAACGCGGCAGTAGTACTGAACCGCCGCTGATATGGCTCCGTATGTTCTGCTCCCGGGAGCCGACCTTATGCGGTCCGCGACTTCCTTCTGCATCATCACCGTGATGCTGTCCGCCGGGACGTCATCCTCAAGAAGCTTCATTATTATGGGTGTGGTTATGTAGTAAGGAAGATTCCCCACTATGTGCACTTTTCCCGAAAACAGTCCTTCTGATCTGCTCCCTTCAACAAGCTGTCCAATATCTGTTTTCAGAATGTCTCTGTTTATTATGCGGACATTGTCGTAATCTTTCAGCGTCTCCTCCAGAACCGGGATAAGCCTTCCGTCGATCTCCACAGCTGTCACAAACGCCGCGTGTGAGGCGAGCTCAGACGTAAGCACTCCGAGCCCGGGACCGATTTCAATCACCATGTCATCCGGTCCAATCCCCGCTCCTTCGACTATGCGTTCGATTACGCTCATGTCCCTGATGAAATTCTGCCCCAGACTTTTAGAGGGGCGCACTCCGTACTTTGACGGGTCCATCACTCTTCCTCCGTCTCAGGAATGTATATGGTTTCTCCAGGTTTGGTGAGTTTTAGTTTTTCCCTTGCCTGATCTTCGATGTTTTCGTCGCTGTCCATGTCTTTGAGTTCTTCCTGCATCTGCTCCTGCTTGGCTTTGAGCTGCTCCTGCTTTTTCAAAGCTTCGCGCTCTTCGCTCTTGAGCTGCAGAATGTTGACAACGGATATGCACAGCATGACAACAAGAAACGCGGCAACAACGAAGACAATTATCCTCCGTCTGCTCTGCTTTCTTCTGACGGCCCTCTTGCGTTTGAGCCTGCGCTCATCGCTCGCGGTCTGCTCACGGATTTCCTCTTCCTGAGCCTTCTCCCGCTTTTCGAGCCTTTCCTGGCGCGCCTCATCCATGTCGATGACGCGGCTGCTTCTCTTGAATTGTCTGCTTATGCTTCTTCTCTTGGCCATTTCTCTTTTCCCTTTCAGTCCCTTCCCATTTTATCTGGCCGGAAGGTAGTTCCTTGGATTCTTAAATGAACCGTTTTCTTTGACACCGAAGTGAATGTGGCTTCCGAAACTGTGGCCTGTGTTACCCGCTTCAGCTATGTGCTGTCCCTGGAACACCTTATCGCCTCTGCTGACAAGAAGTGCGCTGTTGTGAGCGTAATATGTCTCAATGCCGTTCTCATGATCTATGATGACCAGCTTTCCGTATCCGCCCTGCCATCCTGCGAAGATTACAGTGCCTCCGTCTGAAGCCAGTACATCGTTGCCGGTTCTGCAGCCCATGTCTATTCCGTCATGATGCCTTCCCCAGCGCCACTTGAACTCAGAGGTTACGGTGAACGTTCCGTCATAGGCCGGCCAGATGAACGTTCCGGTTCCTGTTGTCGGCGGCCTCTCCTTGGTGCCAACGTGGATGACCTTGTTTACAGGCTTCTTCTCGACTTCCTTCTTGAGATTCTGTGTCTCAATGACCTCGCCGTTTACAGATACTGTCTTGTCGATTATTACGCTCTTGCCCTTCTTGCCTTCACGGGTGACCTCAGTATCGCCCTCGTACATCTCCTTATCGGCTTTCTTGATGGTCTTATATGCAGTTTTTTCTGTGTAGCTTCTCGTCTCGGTTATTCTGACGGTAATAAGCGGTCCTACTTCATTCAGAACCAGAGTGCTCCCCACCTTGAGCTGTTCGTCTGTAAGATTGTTGTCTTTGATTATCTGCTCCTTGGACATGCTGTGATTTTCCGCGATGCTGTCCAGTGTCTCCCCGTCCACAACGGTGTGCACTGTTTCCTTCTCTGTGTCTGTGCACAGTTTCTCAACAAGCGCGTTCTGGGTAAGTATTTCGTTCATAGGAGTGTTGCTCTCTCTGAACTCAACTTCTTCAACTATTACAGCTTCATTCAGTTCCGTTCCATCGTCGTGGTTTGCGTATCTGTCCTGGAGGCTCTGAAGAACGCCGGCTGCTGTATCCTTATCCCTGACAGCGCCTACCTTCTGGCCGTCGACGTACATGCCGAAAGCCTTAACGTTGATGTCTCCCAGGTAAGTCAGCCTTTGCAGTACTCCGTCCTGCGTATCAATGACAATGTCCTTGTTGCCTGTAAATACACGTTTGAAACTTATGTCGCTGCGGGCGTCCAGAACGACTGTCATGTCCTTCTCTTCCGTGAGCGCCTGCTGCACCATGTCCGTGATCTGCAGAACATCGTCTTTGTTCTTGACGTATCCCAGTTTCTTGTCTCCGTACGAGTACTCATAAGCAGTAAAGTAATTTATGAGTCCGGCGGAACCAACCACCAGTACAAGGGCAAGCGAAAACGCTATCAGGATCGGACGGCGCTTCTCGTCAATCATCTCCAGCAATCTCATGAATCGCTTGTAAGGGCGGCTGTTCCTTCTCCGCTTTCGTCTTATGTCTCTAAGCTGCGCGGCTGTTGCGCGAGCCTCTGTCTTGATTCTTTCATTCTCTTCGAGAAGGCTCTGCTTCTCTTCCTCCGTCTGCGCGGCGTTTATCTCACGCCTCTTCGATATTCCAAGCAGTTCCTTCAGCGAGAACGACGCAACCGGTTTGATCTCCGTCTGAACTGTGGTGCCGTGGACGTTTACGATTCCTCCGCCCAGTTCCGCAGACTTACGCGCAAGCCTGCGCTGCCTCCTCAACTCGCTGCGCTCTTCTCTCTGTTTTCTTTGAAGTTCACGCTGCTCGGCCTGGAGTCTGTCCCTTTCTCTCCTCGCCTTCTGCTCTTCTTCCTTTAGTCTTAGAGCTTCTTTCCTTCTTCTGGCAGCAGCCTCCGCTCTTAACAGCTTCTCCTGCTCTCTGGCGAGTCTTGCTTCCTCTTTCCTCTGAAGCTCATCTCGTTCTCTTTCTCTGGCTGCTTCCAGCTTCTTCGCTCTTTCCAGCTCCCTCTTCTTCCGGAACTCCTCCCTCTTCTGCTCCTGTATGAGCAGGCTTCTGTTCAGTTCGTTCTGAATCTCCGCCTTGTGCAGATTCGTCTTCATGCGGGCAGCCTTCTTCTCTGCTTCGAGAAGAGCCTTGTGCTTCTCCGCCGCTTCCGCCTTCTTCTGCTCGAGCCTCTTCTTGGCTTCCTGTTCTTTTCTGAGGGCTTCCTCGATTATGGCCTGGCTCTCCTCGCGTGAGCGAGCGCGAACTTCGGAGTTGTCCGCCTCTTCTTTTCTGGCTTCTTTTATTACAACTTCCTCCGCCGCGCGGGCAGCCTCATCATCTATGATCTTCTCCGTACGCGAAGCAACCCTGTTGTCCCTGGCGGTATCTTCCGCGGACGTGACAGGGGTCTCGTATATCTTCTGCGCCTGAGCCTTAAGCTGTTCGATCTGCTCCTTCAGTTTCTGCACGTCTTCGTATGCTTTTCTGACGGCATCGTTGTGCTCTGTGCGGCCGGTGCTTTCGTTTTTTATTCTGTTTTCTGCAGAGCTTTTATCTTCTGCGGGGTTATTTCCCTGTGGCATGGGCACCTTTCTCCCGTTTCAAGTATTCCTGTGTCTTTGCAGTCAGGACATTCATATTTAATGTCCATGTAGTCGAGTTCAAATCCGTTGTCCGTAAGCAGGAATGCTTTCTGGGCACTTATGTCCTCTATCTGTTCTCTTAGCTTTTCTATCGTTTCTTTCTTATCTATCCTGTCGGAGACCACGATCCTCGAAAGACCAGCCCCCAGTCGGTTCTCCTCGTCATCAAGTTCTTTCATCTGAGGGAGTCTTTCGTAAACTTCCGCGCGGCGCCGGGCGGCCTCCCGCTCATCCTTCTCACGCAGAAGCTCGTAGTATTCCGCTATTTCGGAGCCGCTCAGACCATCCTGCGATTCCCCCCGGGAACCGCCTTCCGCGGCCCAGCTCTCCAGAACCTTGTTCACGTAGTTTATGTTCGGACTGGATATCCCGGAAGTCTTTCCGCAGGCTTCAAGCACAGTGTCAATGCTGAAACCGTAAACATCAAACCACCGGTCCATTATCCTCTTCTCTTCTTCTGTCCAGTTTCTGGTCCAGCCAAGAGATCTGAATATCCTCCTGTAGTCAGCAGCGCGTTCTTCCTGCTGCCCTATATAATCCCTGATATCTTCGATGGTTCTGTGACCTTCGCTTATCCAGTTTCTGATGACCGCCTCGACGTACTTGACGGTCTTCTTCTTTTTTCCCGCGCAGTACTCAACCGCAAACGCGGCGAACTCCGGTTCTATCCCGTAATCATTTATCCAGGACAGCACCTCGCCCATCTCCGTTCCGCTTATTACGCGGCCAAGGGCTTTCTCTATTCTTTCGAACATCTCCCTGTATTCTCTGTCCGCCATCTGGTTGTTGATACCGGTGTCTGACGCAGTTACTGCTTCGTCCTCGTGGCTGCCGTACAGCTTGTCCTTGAGAAGCACAAATTCGACATCATACTGAAGAGGATCGTCCTGGGATTTTCTTATCTTTCTGATAATGCCCATCTTCTCCCAGTACGTCCACGCCTTCAGAACATCCTCAATGTCCATGGAAAGCTGCTTGGCGATATCCTCGTTGCTGATTTCCACCCCAAGGCCTGTGTACATCTGCGCGAAGAGATAGACCTTCACATAGTCTCCGGGAGCGGACACCATATATTCATTTATGAACATATTCTCCACCTGAGTATCAAGCAGAAAATAATCTTTTGTCTTTTCTCTGTAAAAACCCATCTCTAAAAACCGCTGAAGTTTCCGCTTCCGGCGCTGTCTACGAACTTGGTTATCTTATCGAGCCATGCAACCTTGACCGTTCCTGTCGGGCCGCTTCTCTGCTTGGCGATGATGACCTCGCATTCGCCCGGCGCGTCGGTGTTTTCATTATAGTATTCATCCCTGTAGAGGAAGATGACTATGTCTGCGTCCTGCTCTATGGATCCCGAATCCCTCAGGTCCGAGAGCATCGGTCTGTGGTCTGTTCTCTGCTCCGGATTTCTCGACAGCTGCGAGAGAACGATGACCGGACAGTCGAGTTCTCTTGCCAGAAGTTTGAGGTTTCTCGAAATCACGGAAATCTCCTGAGTTCTTGAGTCGAGAGATCTGCCTTCAGGATTCATGAGCTGCAGGTAGTCGATTATTATAAGGTCGAGTTTGTTCTCTGCCTTAAGCCTCCTGCATTTGCTCTTCATCTCCATGATGCTGATGCCTGCCGTGTCGTCTATGAAAATCTCCGCGCCCGAGAGCACTTCCAGCGCGCTGTTGACATCATCCCAGTCAAGCCTCTCAAGTCTTCCGGTCTTAAGCTTCTGCATCTCAACCTTTGATTCCATGGACAGAAGTCTCTGTCCAAGCTGCTCCTTGGCCATCTCCATGCTGAAGATCATGACCGAAGCGCCGCCTTTAACCGCGGCGTTCAGAGCCAGTGACAGCGCAAAGGCAGTCTTGCCCATTGCAGGTCTGGCAGCCAGAATAATCAGGTCGGATTTCTGAAGACCTGAGGTCTTTGCGTCAAGATCCTTGAAGCCTGTGGTAACGCCTGTGAGTCCGCCTTCAAGCTTTGAAGCTCTGTCTATTGCGTCGATGTTGCTGAGCAGAACATCCTTGAGAGGAATGTACACGCCCTTCTGGCGTGACTGTGAAATCTCGAAGATGCCGTTCTCAGCGTAGTCGAGAAGCTGTCCCGCGTCCATGCTTTTGTCATAGCCTTTGGTCACTATCTCGTCTGCCTTTTCGATGAGTCTTCTTATGGATGCCTTCTCAGCGACTATCTCGGCGTACTCGGCGGCATTTGCCGTAGTAGGCGTAGTCGACGAAAGTCCGGCGACATATGATCTGCCGCCGACCATCTCAAGGCTTCCGCGCTTGTCAAGCTCTTCTGAAACGGTCAGCGCGTCGACCGGCGCGTTCTTCCTGCTCAGCTCGAATATTACGCTGAATATTTCTTTGTGGTTGGGATCATAAAAATCCTCAGGCCTTACAACTTCCACAACATCGAACAGCGCGTCCTTTGAAAGAAGCGCCGCTCCCAGTACGGATCTTTCCGCGTCAGGATTGTGGGGAGGTATTCTCTCTTCCATTATACTGTTACCTTCACTCTTACTTTCGCTGAAACGTCCTGATACAGCTTGATCACTACCTGGCTTGTTCCCGCCTGTTTAATCGGGCCGGGCATCTCGATCTTCTTCTTGTCTATGGTTATCCCTTCCTGCTCCTGAAGGGCTTTTGCTATGTCCATTGATGTTACGGATCCAAAGAGCTTTCCGTTTTCGCCGCCCTTTGACGGGACGATCAGAACGATTTTCTCCAGTTCGTCCGCTCTCTTCTGAGCGGCGGCTTTCTCTTCAGCTCTTTTCTCCTCGGCGATAGCCTTCTGCTTCTCAAGGTTTCTCACATTCCCCTGGGTCGCTTCCTTGGCGAGCCCCATAGGGATTAATCTGTTGCGTGCGTAACCATCGCTGACCTTGACTACCTCGCCTGCTTTTCCTGTTCCTTTGACATCTTTTAAAAGGATGACAACCATCTGTTACCTCCTGATGATCAGACCGTATTCCGGTCATCATATTATTATATTCCGCTATTGTGTTGTTTCTGTGGTTTTAATATATTCTTCTATCTGAGCCAGTATCTCCTCCGGCGCCATATCGGTCTTCGTCCCTGCCGTGTTCATGTGTCCGCCGCCGCCGAAGTGCTCCATTATCGTCTGAACGTTCATGTCGCCCAGCGACCTTGCGCTGACTACTGTCTGCCCTTCTTCGTTTCTTCCGGCAACGAAGCTTGCGACAGTGCCTTTGATGGTCAGCAGTTCGTCAGCCACCTGTGAGTTTACGATCTGCGTGTTGATTGAATGCCCGCTGCAGATAGACATGGCTATTCCGCCTTCCATTATCTTGGCGTTCACTATGCCGTTGGCTCTGTTGATGAAGCTCTCCGGAGACTCCTGGAAATAGGTTCTCACTCTGGAGAGATCCGCGCCGGCTCTTCTCAGCCAGGACGCCGCTTCAAATGTTCTGACGCCTGCCTTTACAGCAAACCTGTTGGTGTCGAGCATGATTCCCGCCATCAGCGCGTCCGCTTCAAAATTGGAAAGCGCCTTCTTGTCGACTCTGTACTGGAGAATCTCCGCTACCAGTTCGGAAGCCGATGACGCATATGATTCAAGATATGAAAGAGTCGGATTCGCAAAGGCATCCTCAGCCTTTCTGTGATGATCTATTAAGGCCAGTCTCTCGACGCGGTCGATCAGATCCGCAGACTCCACGAGCATGCGCCTGTGAGTATCCACGACTACGACCAGCGAATTTTCCTCGACGAGATCCAGGGCTCTTTCCCCTGTCACGAACTCATACTCTCCTGTCTTCTTCGCGTCTGCTACCATATCGATCATGGTCTCATTGTATTCGCTCAGAAGGATGTAGGCATCCTTGCCGACTGACTTTGCCAGTCTAGCAACACCGATTGCCGCCGCAAAACAGTCCATGTCCGGATTCTTGTGTCCCATTACGAAGATTCTGGACGACTGGTCCATGAGCGTCGCCAGGGCGTGGCCGATGATACGCGACTTGCCTTTGTTGCTCTTCTCTACACTCTGGGTACGTCCGCCGTAGTATTCGAAACTGCTTCCGTCCTTGATTACCGCCTGGTCTCCTCCGCGGCCGAGAGCCATGTCGAGAGCTTCCTGCGCGTAATCGTCAAGCTTTATGAGGCTGTCGTCGCCGATGCCAAGTCCTATACTCAGCGTAACAGGAAAATCTGTAGGGCTTTCAAGTTCTCTGGCCTTGTCCAGAATTGAGAACTTATCCTCGATGAGCTCCTCGTAATTTCTGTGCGTGATGACCAGTTCATACATGTTGTCTCTGTATCTTACGATCATCGCTTCCATGGACGCGGCCCAGCTTCTTACGAGCTTGTCGATGCCTACTCTGATGTCGCTGTCCTTGTCGTCGCTGTTGCCGGATATGAGTTCGTCGAAGTTGTCAACGTTGACGAGCATCATGTAGACACGTTCATCTTTGTAGCGTTCCTTAAGTTCTTCGTAGGCCGTTATGTCCGTGAAATGAAGTATTACCGACGCTTCTTCATGAGATCCCTCTTCGCCGCTGCCTCCGCCGAGGAAGCTGCAGCCGATGCGGAATGTTCTGTCGTTTCTCTGTATGTACAGAGGCTCTTCATTCTCCGCGGCGCTGACAAACTCAGGCATCTTTATGCCTGTCAGCGCGAAGATATCGTAGTCGATTATTCCGTCGTATTTAAATACTTCTGCTATCTTTTTGCTGGCTCTCGTCACCTTGCCCTGGGCGTTTACGATGCACATGGGCAGCGGCGAATAGTAGGCCAGCAGCCTTTCAATTCGTCCAACGTACATTTCTTTCTCCTAAAAATACGCACAATAAGGCATATTATCGTAACGTATATTATAGCAAAAAATTTTCACCAATGCAAAAGGAGCGGCATCAGCCGCTCCCGCGTTTTGCGATTACTTATTCTGCGATGTAAGGCATCAGTGCGACAACTCTTGCCTTCTTGATTGCCTTGGTGACCTCTCTCTGGTGGATTGAGCAGGTTCCTGTAATTCTTCTAGGAAGAATCTTGCCTCTCTCAGTCACATATTTCTTGAGAGTATCAACGTCTTTGTAATCTATGCTCTTGTTCTTATCGGCGCAGAACTGGCAGACCTTTTTTCTTCTCATGCCACCGCGTCTCTTGTTATCAAATGCCATGATATTGTTCTCCTCTCTTTCAAGATTATGATTCTAGAACGGAATGTCGTCATCCTGAAGGGATGTAAATCCGCCCGGTACATCAATCTCTCCCGGCTGGGCGCTCTGCGCAGGTGCCTGCGGTGCCGGCTGGCTATCAAATGATGCCTGCTGACCGAAGCCTCCCTGGCCTTGTCCCTGACCCTGCTGACCGCTGCTGAGGAACTCAACGTTGCTTGCAATGACGTCTGTCGTATAGACTGTTCTGCCGTCCTTCTCGTAGCTGCCCGTCTGGATTCTGCCTGTGATGGCCACTCTGCGGCCCTTAGCCAGATATCTGTCGCAGTTCTCCGCCTGCTTGTTGAACACTACGATAGGAATGAAGCTCGTTCTCTGCTTGTCGCCGTAGCCGTCGTTTACCGCAATGGTAAATCTGCAGACAGCTGTCTGATTGGCGCCTGTAGAATATCTGAGTTCCGGATCTCTTGTCAGATTCCCAATCAAATTAACATTATTCATCGTTCTCCCCCTCTTACTTCTGATCCTTATTATCGATAAGGTGTCTCATTACGTTGTCAGAAATCTTGAGTCTTCTGTCGAGTTCCTTCGGCAGTGTTGGCTCAGCCTTGAATTCGATGACAACATAATATCCTTCAGACTTCTTGTTGATAGGATATGCGAGCTTTCTCATTCCCCATACGTCTACATTTCCGACTTCGCCTTCTGCAGAAATGATTTCTTTAACTGCTTCTACAGTGGCTTCTTTCTTCTCGTCTTCCAGTGCAGGATCGATGATGAACAGTACCTCATAGTTAGTCATTTTTTCACCTCCTTATGGACTTAATGGCGATGCGTCCGGCGCATCGCAAGGACATGCGCGGCAAATTGCGCGCTTGTATATTATACACGAAACGCCTGTGAAATCAAGCGTTTATTTCAGCTTCTTTCAAGTGTTTATTTCAGCTTCTCCAGCTGAGCATTGTGATTCTCGCTTATCACCTTGTAGAAATAGGCAACCTTCTTGGCCACCTTGACGTTCCACGACCCGTCAGCCGCATAGGTCCTGTTGACCGCAGCGATCGTCTTGCCTTTGTAGAATGATCCTGACGGACTCAGGTAACTTTTTGCCAGGGCCCTGCCGACAGTCTCCAGGCAGGCGTTGATGGACGGAAATCCCTTGTACCCGTAACCGCAGACATTGTTCGGATGGAACTGAGATGTTCCGTATGCGCTCTCATGCGAAGCTATCGCCAGCAGGAACAGACAGTTCAGATCGTACTCCTGCTCCAGTTTGTAGAGAGTCTCTTCTGTGCCGACCAGCTTATGCCTTGTAACAAGCTTAAGGTCGTCGACGGTCACTCCGCTCGGCACGCTCATGTCCATGGCCTGAACCTGAGCGTAGGAATACGCCGGAATCTCCTCCTTCTCTATCACGTAGTCGACGGTGGTCTCGCGGAGCGTGTTGGCAAGATCGATCTCCTGAGCCGACGCGTTCTTCTCTTCCGCGATGGCAGCCATCGCTTCTCTGGAATCGGATGACAGTTCTTTCACCCCCAGCCACAGAGCGAGAAGCAAAAGCACTATGGACAGGATCGTCCCCGCCGCGATTAGAATAAGCGTTGTTCTGCTGAATCCCGGATTATTCACTTCTGTTTCAGTATAGCTGTACTGTTTATTCATTAGTCGGGATCTCCAGTTTTCCAAGCACTTCTTTCATTATTTCGTCGCTGAGGAGTATGCGCCATCCCCCATATCCGTCCTCTTCCATCGGAAGGAATATCTCCGCTTCGTAATTCGCGTCACTTTCAGCAGTCTTCTCGACCTGATCGAGATATATGTCGATACACTTCTTGTTCAGCTTTTCTTTGCTGACGACATCGTCGCTGTAGAGGTTTTCGGTAACATACTCATAGGACTCTTTTTTGTAATCCTCCATGACGCCGCTGAAATCACTGTTCCTGACTGTGACCTTGACGACCGCCACGTCGTTCTTGGACGCGGAATCTGTTATCTCATAGGAAAAATTCCTGAAGACGGCTTCCTCCAGATTGTCCATTTCTTCATCGGTGCTCTTGACGTTTTCAAGAAAGTTGACGTACTTGTTGTCCATGTACGCCATTGCCACCTGGTCGTTCCCGCTCGCAAGATCGCGGAAGAACCCGTCCGCAGCTTCCTGCGGCTCAACTTCCGCCATAGCAGAAGCGCCGCCTGAGATGGCGGCTGCAAGAAGAATCGATAAAATTGTGTTGATGATTCCGCTCATGTTTCTGCGCTGTCCTGCCTTTGCATGTTACTTCCAGAGTTTCTCCGGATAATCGCCTTTGTCCTTCTTTGCCTGGAGCTCGTCATGTACGCTCTGCCAGTCCTCTTTGTATGTTACTCCGCACCACTTGTCGTGACACGGCAGCACTTTTACGCGTGCTTCACCTGCTTTTATCAGTTTGTCGACTGTGCGCGGCAGCAGATACTCGCTCTTGAGCGGGTTCTTCGGAACTTCATTCTCAAAGAACTCACCGATGCCGGCCTTCAGCTCTCTGATCATGCTCTCGGTGAATCCCCAGAAGTTCATCGAAACGAGAGTGTCTTCAGCGAGCAGGTTCCAGCTTTCGCCGTCATCCTCTGTATAGCATATGCCCTCAGGCTGCCTTTGGATCTTGGTTCTCTCTGTTATCTCTTTGAGATAGCCGTCATCGTCCATCTCACACACACCGCGGGCAACGTGGCCGTTTTCTGTTATGGTGTTTTTCAGAACATATCCGGCCATGCAGTACTCGAGCACATCTGTGTCTTCATGCTCTGTCAGATACTCATAGACGCTGACAAAACCGCCCGGTCCGTAATAGTCGTCGGCGTTTATAACCGCGAATGGTCCGTCGATAAGATCTCTGCAGGCCAGTATGGCGTGGGAAGTTCCCCACGGCTTGGCCCTTCCTTCCGGAACCTCGAATCCCTCAGGGATGTCATTGAGATCCTGATAGGCGTATTCCACCTCCATGAATCTGCCCGCCCTCTCGTCGACGAGCTCTCTGAAAATGTCTCTGTGTTCTTCGCGTATTACGAATATAACCTTGTCAAAGCCTGCCATCATGGCGTCGTAAAGCGAGAAGTCCAGGATTATCTCTCCCGCGTCTGTTATTTTATCGACCTGCTTAAGGCCGCCGTATCTCGACCCCATTCCAGCTGCCATTATTACCAGTATCGGTTTGTTAGCCATTTGTATATCTCCCTCTGCTTATTGTATAATCAGTGTAGTATATAATAGCAAGGATTGTTTATGAACGCAAATCTGATCGTAGTTACAGGCTGCTTCGGCGCCCCGGTAAGAGAGAAAGCTCTTCAGCTGGCCCGGCAGCGCGATCTGCCTCTGGTGGATCTGGACAAGGAAATCACACAGCGCGACGGCCGCTCCATCCGCCGGCTCGTAATGATGAACGGCGAACACGGCTACAGAAACGCCGAGTATGAGATACTGAAGGAGCTGTCGGAGAACGGCACTTCCTGCGTTGTCGCGTGCGGCGACGGTGTTCTTTATGATGAAATGTCACGGGACATATCTCTGGCAAACGAGCTTGTGATCGTGGGCCTTGACATGACAACAGGCGATCTGTGGGATAACGCAAAGGCAGAGGAAGAGAGCTATCACGCTTTCATGAGCTTCGGAAGCGAGGAAGAAAAACGCGGCGCTTTTGAGAAGCTGATAGAAAGGCAGCGGGCCCTCTTCGCTTCGCTTTGATTGTTACTGATGAAATTAGATTTTACTGGCGAAAGGAACGAAAAGATGATACAGAACAGAGAGCAGGCTTCAGCTGAAGCCGCAATCAGAATCGGACAGGCAATGCTCGCGGCGGCAATTACCGCTCCAAAGGGCAACGGAGTAGATGATTTAAACGGCGTCCTCCTCACCGGAGAGGAAAAGGATGCGCTCGCGGCGCACATGCGCGACATCGCGGAAGAGACAGGCGAGGATTTTTACGCTCGTGACGCGGGCAATGTTGACAACAGCTTCTGCGTGGTTCTCCTCTGGGCGGAAAACGCTCCTCTCTGGCTTACTAACTGCGGCCTCTGCGGCTTTAGGGACTGCGGCGAGAACATGGACGCCGGCGCTGTCTGCGCCTTTAATGTCACTGATCTGGGAATCGCGGTAGGCTCAGCCGTTTCCCTGGCCGCCGACAACCGCATGGACAACAGGGTCCTCTTCTCAGCAGGCAAAGGAGCTGCCAGGATGGGTCTCTTCGACGAAGACATCAAGGTCTGCTACGGCATTCCACTCTCCGTATCCTCAAAGAGCGTGTTCTTCGACAGAGGTCCTGGAGACGTTAAGTTCTAAATGTATCCGCTGACGCTTGTTCGGGAGTGAAGAAATGAAGATAACAAGGAATATCTCCGCCGCCTTAAAGGTTTTCGGAGATGTGATTCACTACAACAAATACAAATCGTTAATTGACAATGCAAAGGCATCAGGCGACGCTGAAGAAGAACGGCGCCTGATTCTTGAGGCCACCTCGACCTTCGGACCCAAAATAGTTGAGCAGTTCGGCTGCGATCTTCACGTGCACGGAGAGGAAAACATCCCTGACGACGGTCCGGTCGTAATGATCCTGAATCATCAGAGTTACGCCGACATTCCTATAATGTTCGCCGTATTCAGGAAGTACCAGTTTGGCTTCGTCGCCAAGCAGTACCTGGCTAAGGCGCCTGTTCTGGGGCAGTGGATGCCGCGCATACGCAGCGTCTTCATCGAAAACGACGATCCCCGTGAGGCTCTCAATGCCATAAACAAAGGCATTGAATACATTAACGACGGGTTCTCTCTCGCCATATGTCCTGAGGGAACGAGGAGCAAAGGCCCCGTAGTCGGTCCCTTCATGAAGGGCGCCATAAAACTCGCGACGAAACCGGGCGTTCCTGTCGTTCCGGTCGCGCTCAACGGCACCTATCACATGTTTGAGGAAAACGGCTGTGTAATGCCTGCCCGCGTAGACGTGCGTATCTATCCTCCGATTCCGACGGCAGGAATATCACGAAAAGAAGAAAAGGAGCTCAACGATAAAATCGAAACGATGATAAGAGACGGCGTGGAAGAACTGGCCGCGCTTCAGTCTTAAAACCTTCGCGCGCAAATCCAGATAAAAGTCCCCGGCCGCAGCCGGGGACTTATTTTATCTCTTCTTTTAATCATGAAGAATCAGCCGAGGCCGAGACCGAACTTGTCTCTGACTCTCTGCATGACAGGCTCCGCGATTGCGGAAGCTCTCTCCGCTCCATCGTTGAGAACTCTGATGAGTTCTTCGGAGTGACGGATTTCTTCGTAGTTCTTTTTGATCGGCGCCAGGGCCTCCTGGGTTACTCCCACGAGCTCCTTCTTGAGATCGCCGTAGCCTCTCCAGCTCTGGTTCGCCAGAATCTCATCGACTGAAACACCGCTGAAAGCGCTGTAGATATTGAGCAGATTGCTCACGCCGGGCTTGTTGACCGGATCGAATCTCAGCTCGCCGTCCGAATCGGTTGTCGCTCTCATGATGGATTTCTTGATCTTGCTGTCCTCATCGAGAAGAGAAATGCGGGAGTGGATGTTCTCCGCGCTCTTGCTCATCTTGGATTCAGGATCATCCAGCGCCATGATTCGCGCGCCTTCCTTCATGAATCTGCCGTCCGGAACAATGAAGGTTTCCCCGTACTTATTGTTCACTCTTATGGCGATGTTTCTCGCCAGTTCTATGTGCTGCTTCTGGTCGTTGCCGACCGGAACGACATCCGTGTCATAAAGGAGAATGTCTGCCGCCATGAGAACCGGATATACCAGAAGACCTGTTCCGACGGATTCGTTTCCTCCGCTCTTTGCCTTGAACTGAGTCATTCTGGAGAGTTCTCCTGTGTAGCTGTTGCAGCAAAGCACCCATCCCAGCTCGGCATGCTGGCTGACCTGTGACTGTACGAAAATTATGGACTTCTTAGGGTCGACGCCGATAGCCATGTAAAGCGCCGCCACATCGAGTATGTGCTCCCTAAGCTCCTTCGGGTCCTGCGGTACAGTAATCGCGTGCTCATCGACGATGCAGTAGATGCACTCGTGATCTTTCTGCAGTTCAACGAACTGCTTCAGAGCTCCGAGATAATTGCCGATATGAATGTTACCCGTCGGCTGTACGCCTGAAAATACTCTCTTCATGTGCTGCTGTTCTCCTTATATATCGAATTCTGTCTGTTCTGTTCCGTCTTCTTTGGCTGCCTTTGCCTTTTCTTTTTCGGCCTTGGCCTGCGCGGCTTTCTTCTCAGCTTTCCTCTTGTCGCGCTGCTTCTGGGACTGCTCTGCCAGCTGTGCTCTCTCCTCTTCGTTGATAACCTTTGACATGGAGATGATCTCGATGTCTTCGCCGACTCTCATGATCTTGACTCCCTGAGTAGCTCTGCCCAGACGCGAGATGTCCTTTGCCGCGATCCTGATTACCGTTCCCTTGGAGTTTATGAGCATGATTTCGTCTTTGTCCTCTACGACGCACGCCCCGATCAGATGACCTGTCTTCTTGAACTTGCTCTTATCATAGGTCAGAAGGCCTTTGCCTCCGCGGGCCTGGATCTTGTACTCTTCGACCGGCGTACGCTTGCCGTAGCCTTTGCTCGTTACTACGAGAAGCTCTTCGCCAGGCTGTACGAGCTGCATTGCCACGACTTCATCATCATCTTCCAGATTGATTGCTCTGACTCCGCCGGCGTTTCTGCCCATCGGTCTTACATCCTGCTCGCTGAAGCAGATGCACTTGCCGTTCTTAGTTATGATGATTACATTATCTGTTCCTGTAGTCTGCTTGATTTCTACCAGCTCGTCGCCGTCCTTGAGTGTAATAGCTATAAGCCCGGTCTTGCGGTTCGTGTCGAAGGCCGAAATCGCAGTCTTCTTGATAGTTCCCTTCTTGGTAACTCCGATGAGGAACTTGTCATCACTGAATTCTCTGAACGGAATGATGGCGGAAATGCGCTCCCTCTGCATGAGGTTCAGGAAGTTGGCCGCGTTGGCGCCCTTCGCCGTCCTGTTCGCTTCAGGTATTTCGTATGCGCGGAGCTTGTGGACTTTGCCCATGCTCGTGAAGAACATCAGATGGTCGAGGGACGATGTCATGATGAGATCGCGCACGAAATCATCTTCTCTGGTCGAAAGGCCTGTGATGCCTTTGCCTCCCCTCTTCTGAGTCCTGTATGTATCCGCGGCTACTCTCTTGAGATAACCCCTGTGGGTAAGAGTGATCGCTACCTGCTTCTCTTCTATGAAGTCTTCCTCATCCATCTCGTCAACAGCTGCGTGGATCTTGGTTCTTCTCTTGTCTCCCCACTTCTTCTTGATTTCAAGAAGCTCATCTCTGATGACTCCCATGAGGAGCTTTTCATCAGCCAGAAGGCTCCTGTAGTACGCGATTCTTTCGCAGAGTTCTTTGTACTCGTCTTCCAGCTTCTCACGTTCCAGTCCCTGCAGACGCGCAAGTCTCATGTCGAGGATGGCCTGCGCCTGTTTCTCGGAGAGACCGAAACGCTCCATGAGCTTTTCTTTAGCGTCGTTATAGCTCTCTCTGATGGTTTTGATGACTTCATCAATATTGTCGAGCGCTATGCGCAGACCTTCAACGATATGCGCTCTCGCCTCTGCTTTATCAAGATCGAACTGTGTCCTTCTTGTCACCACTTCCTTCTGGTGCTTCAGGTACTCTTCAAGTATCTGCTTGAGATTGAGGACTTTTGGTCTGCCGTCAACAATCGCGAGCATGATCATGCTGTAGTTTTCCTGCAGCGATGTGTGCTTGTACAGTTTGTTCAGCATGACCTGCGGGTTGGCGGTCGCCTTGAGCTCGATGACTATGCGGATGCCCTGTCTGTTTGATTCATCGCGTATTGCCGATATACCATCCAGCTTCTTGTCCCTGACCATTTCGCCGATTCTTTCAAGCATTCTGGCCTTGTTGACCTGATATGGAATCTCGGTGATGATGATCTGGGATTTTCCGCGGCTTGTCTCTTCTATTTCACATACGGATCTGACAACGCACTTGCCCTGTCCTGTCCTGTATGCATCCTGGAATCCCTTCTTGCCCATGATCTGAGCGCCGGTCGGGAAGTCCGGTCCCTTGACGATCTTGATAAGGTCTTCGACTGTGCATTCCTCATCGTCGATCCCGCTTTCGATCATCTTGACGCACGCGTCGATGGTCTCGCTGAGATTGTGCGGCGGAATGGATGTCGCCATGCCGACGGCAATACCGTTGCTTCCGTTGATGAGAAGATTCGGCACGCGTGACGGCAGAACAACTGGTTCCAGTTCTTCTTCGTCGAAGTTTGGAATCATGTCGACCGTGTTCTTTTCGATGTCCCTGATCATCTGCAGGGCAAACGGCGTCATGCGGGCTTCCGTATAACGCATTGCCGCGGCGCCGTCACCGTCGATCGATCCGAAGTTTCCGTGACCGTCGATGAGCGGGTATCTGGTCGCAAAAGGCTGCGCCAGTTTTACCATGGCTTCGTATATCGAGCTGTCGCCGTGCGGATGGTATTTACCCATTACATCGCCGACGATACGCGCTGATTTTCTATGCGGTTTGTCCGGGGTGATTCCCAGACCGTTCATTCCGTAGAGAATTCTTCTGTGTACAGGCTTGAGTCCGTCCCTGACGTCCGGAAGCGCTCTTCCAACGATGACGCTCATGGCGTAGTCGATGTAGGAGTTCTTCATCTCATCGTGGATCTCGTGCTGAATCATTCTCTGATCTTCAAGTAAGCTTGTCTTAGTCACTTAAGATGCCCTCCTTTCCTACACGTCAATCGTTGCATATACAGCATGGTCTTCGATGAACTTCTTGCGCGGCGGGACTTTGTCTCCCATGAGCGTCGTGAACATCTCATCCGCTGCGTTGGCATCTTCTACCGTAATCTGTATGAGCGTACGTTTGCTGTAATCCATTGTCGTATCCCACAGCTGTTCAGGGTCCATCTCGCCGAGACCCTTGTAGCGCTGGATATCGTACTTGCTGCCTTTGAGCTGCTCCAGAAGTTCTTCCTGCTCTCTGTCTGAATAGGTGTAGTAGATATCTTTCCCCTTCTTGACTCTGAAGAGCGGCGGCTGAGCCGCGTATACATAGCCGTTCTCGATGAGCGGCGTCATGTATCTGTAGAAGAATGTGAGAAGCAGCGTTCTTATGTGCGCGCCGTCGACGTCGGCATCTGTCATGATGATGATCTTGTGGTATCTGAGTTTGGAAATGTCGAATTCCTGACCGATACCGCAGCCGAAGGCTGTGATCATGTTCTTGATTTCCTCTGAGCTGAGCACCTTGTCGATTCTTGCCTTTTCAACGTTGAGAATCTTACCGCGCAAAGGCAGTATGGCCTGGCGTTTTCTGTCCCTGCCGTCCTTGGCGCTTCCTCCCGCCGAGTCACCCTCTACCAGGAATATTTCGGATATCTCAGGGTTCTTCTCGGAGCAGTCCGCCAGCTTGCCCGGCATCGAGTTTCCTTCGAGGAATGATTTTCTTACTGATTTCTTCGCCTTCTGCGCTGCCATTCTTGCTCTCGCGGCATCCAGGCATTTCTCCATGATGAGCTTGGCCTGCTTCGGATTCTCTTCAAGGAAGGCGCCGAGATAATCGGCTGTTGCTTTCTCTACAAATCCTCTCATATCAGAGTTTCCGAGCTTGGCCTTTGTCTGGCCCTCAAACTGAGGCTCTGTCAGCTTGACTGAAACAATGGCAGTTATTCCTTCTCTGACGTCATCACTTTCAAACGGTGCGTCTTTTTCCTTGAGAATGTTGTTGTTTCTCGCGTATGTGTTGATTGTTCTGGTGAGCGCTGCCCGGAAGCCCTGAAGATGGAAGCCTCCTTCTGTCGTCTTGATATTGTTGGCGTAGGAAGCGACGTTTTCCTTGTAGCTGTCCGTATACTGAATAGCTACTTCCGCTTCTCTGTTTTCTTCGCTCACTTCGAAGTATATTATGTCCTTGTGAATCAGATTCTTTGTCCTGTTGAGATACTCAACATACTGTTTGATACCGCCTTCATAATAGAACACGTCTTCATTCTTGTAGCGGTCATCCTTGATGCTGATCTTGACGCCCTTGTTCAGAAAAGCCATCTCGCGGAATCTTCTGGACAGTGTGTCGTAGTCGTAGACGACATCATCAAAAATTGCAGGGTCCGGCCAGAACGTGGTCTTTGATCCTGTCTTCCTCGTGTTTCCTTTTTCCTCAAGCGGAGTTACAGTCTTACCTCTTTCATAAGCCTGTGTGTAGATTTTGCCGTTTCTTCTGACTTCCACTTCCATGCGTGTGGAGAGAGCGTTTACAACGGACGCTCCAACGCCGTGAAGTCCGCCGGATACTTTGTATCCGCCGCCGCCGAATTTACCGCCCGCGTGAAGCACCGTATGTATTACTTCGACTGCGGGAAGTTTCATCTTCGGATGCTCGTCGACCGGCATTCCTCTTCCGTCATCCTCGACGGTAATTGAGTTGTCCTTGTTGATTGTTACTTTTATCTCCGTGCAGAATCCAGCAAGCGCTTCGTCCACACTGTTGTCAACTATCTCATAAACGAGATGGTGAAGTCCCGGCGATCCTGTACTTCCGATGTACATGCCGGGTCTCTTTCGTACAGCCTCTAATCCTTCCAATACCTGTATTTGTTCGGCATCATACTGCTGTATTTTATCGTTTTTTGCCATCCAAATTCTCCTTGTTATTTAACACTTTCTTCCATTATATATACCTTGTCACAAAACACACTATATTGTAGCATAAAAACGGCCCATTTACAACATTTTGTGGTTATTTTAATAAAAAACATGGCCTGGGTATAAAACTCTTCCCAGACCGTGTATTTTTTGCTTTATATTTATATTTCTGACGCAACCTGCCCTTCCACAATTTTGAAATATTTTCCTTTTGGCAGGCGGCTCGCAACGCTCTCCATTATTTCAGTAGTCGTTATGAACATCTGATTTTCTCCAAGAGACTGTATAAGCATCAGCTGCCTGTCGTTATCCAGTTCTGAAAGAACATCGTCGAGAAGAAGTATGGGCTTCTCCCCTTTTTCTTCTTCTATTATTTTTATCTCTGACAGCTTCAGTGAAAGCGCGGCTGTTCTCTGCTGTCCCTGGGAGCCGAATCTTCTGAGGTCTATTCCGTCCGCGGATATTCTTATGTCGTCTCTGTGGGGGCCTCTGCTTGTTGTGCCGTTTCTTATATCATCTTCCCTTGTTCCTACAAGAGTTTCATAAAAAACTTCTTCGAGATTTTCCGCCGGCTCTATACTGGCTTCGTATTTTAATTCGAGATGTTCGGTTCCCTCGGTTATTCCCGAGTGGATTTTTCTGCTTATCTCATCTATTCTTTCTACAAACTGACTTCTCTTTCTTACTATCCTTGTTCCGCATGCGGCCAGCTGCCTGTCCCATATGTCAAGAAGGTCTGTATCAATCTGCTTTTCCTTAAGATAAATGTTCCTCTGCTTGAGAATTCTGCTATAGTCATTCAGATCAGAAAGATAACCGGCTCTTATCTGACACATTTCTCTGTTTATGAATCTTCTTCTCTTCTCAGGCTCGTCTTTAACTATTCTGAGATCTTCCGGTGAAAAAATGATAATGAATATTCTGTCCAGAAGCTCTGAGGATTTGCTTATTTTTATTCCATCCTTTTTTATACCTTTGCGGCCGTCGTTTTTTATTACTATTTCTGTTGTGTTTTCTCCCTCTTCACTTTCAGAGACGGCTTTTATTCTGCAGTATTCCTCACCGAATTTAATAAGCTCTTTATCTCTTACGTTTTTAAAAGACTTTCCAAAGGCATTTAAATAAATACCCTCCAGCAGATTGGTTTTTCCCTGAGCGTTTTTTCCAATGAAAATATTCACTCCCCTGCTGAAGGATACTTTTTGTTCTTTGTAATTTCTGAAGTTATTTAATTCAATTTCTTTAATGTACATTTATCGGTTTTACATTGAAGGAATTCTTACAGGAAGAATAAGATACTCATAGCTATCTCCTTCAACCGGTTTTACGACGCATGGCGAAACCCCGCTCTTGAAGTTAAGAGATATCTGTTCATCATCTATTACTTTAAGTACATCCAGAACGAACTTTGAGTTGAATCCTATCTCAAGATCATTTCCGTTCTTTTCTACTATTATCTCTTCCTTAACATTACCTTCCTCTGATCTTGACGTGATTGTCATGAGATCATTTTTAATGCTCATCTTTATGAGATTATTTTTTCCTTCTCTTGAAAGCAGTGACGCTCTTTCAATACTTTCAAGAAGCATTTCCTTGCTTACTATTAATTTAGTAGTATTGTCTGAAGGAAGAATATCGTTATATCTGATGAATTCTCCTTCCATTCTTCTTATTACTACTTCATTGCTTCCTATGTTGATGACTTCTCTCTTTTCACCAAGTGAAATAGTGATATCTGATTCTTCCTCTTCTTCTGAAATAATCTTGCTTATTTCATTCATGACTTTGGCTGCTATTATGAATTTATTAGGAGCGGCGCTCTTCATGTATTCCTTTACAAGAGCAAGTCTGAATCCATCCAGGGATACCATCTTGATATTATCTTCTTCTATCTCTGTAAGAATTCCGGTAAGTACTCCTTTTGATTCGTCTATGCTTGCGGCAAAAGCAGTCTTTCTGATCATTTCCCTGAAAATGTTTCTGTCCAGAGTTATTGTTTCACTTCCCTCTTCCTTATTTCCTATCTCAGGAAATTCATCAGTTGGAAAACTTACGACATTAAATTCAGAAAAGCTTGTCTTTATTACAACTGATCCTGCTTCTTCATCACTTACAAGAATCTCTTCATTAGGAAGCTTTCTTATTATGTCTGAAAAGAGCTTTGCCATTACAACAAATGAACCAGTTTCTTCTACATTTGCTTCTATTTCTTTTTTGATGCTTATTTCAAGATCAGAAGCAGTAAGAATCAGTTTACCCTCTTCTGTTGCTTTTATCATTATTCCCTTAAGAATAGGAATTGTTGTTCTGCTTGAGACTGCTTTTGAGACAGTGTTTAATGCCTTTGCAAGAGTCTGCTGGTTACATGTGAATTTCATAATATCCTCCGGAAAAAAATACTCTTTATTATTATATTATACTTTTAGTAATAGTAGTAGTAGAGGCTGTGGATTTGTCAATAAGTGTTCAGGTTGTTGAAAATAAGCCAAAAGTTATTGTTTAAAACCTGTGGAAAACTTGTATTTTTTGATAACAGCCTCTGTTGATAACATTATTTACTGTATGTCGTCCTTGAGATTTTTAATATCCTCTAAAAGAGAAGGATCAATCTTCATCTGGCTTTTTATCTTGTCGCATGCATGAAGTACAGTTGTATGATCCCTTCCTCCAAATGATTCTCCTATCTTAGGAAGTGAAAGATCAGTGAGTTCCCGGCATAGATACATCGCTATCTGACGAGGATAAGAGAATTCTCTGTTTCTCTTTTTTGATTCTATGTCGGAAATCTTAATGTTGTATTTCTTGCAGACTGCTTTTTTTACTGTTTCGCACGAAATATCTATATCTCTTCTTGAAAAGATATCTGTAAGATGTTCCTTTGCAAACTTTGCTGTAATAGGATGATTCTTGAACTTTGCAAAAGATATTACTCTGAGAAGAGCGCTCTCAAGTTCTCTTATGTTGAATTTTACTTTTTCAGCGATGATATCTATTACTTCAAGAAGATCTTCATCTACTACAAGGCCTTCCTCTTCAGCTTTCTTTCTCAGAATAGCTACTCTTGTTTCAAAATCAGGAGGCTGGATATCCGCCATTATGTTTGACTGGAATCTTGAAGTAAGTCTTTCATCCAGGTCGCGCAGCTTGTTAGGATGTCTGTCGCTGGATATTACTATCTGCTTATTGAGACCATACAGAGTATTAAATGTATGGAAAAATTCAGTCTGTGTCTGTTCCTTGCCTTCTATGAACTGTATATCGTCAATAAGAAGTACATCAACGCTTCTGTATTTTGTCTTAAAAGCGTTAAGTCTGCTGTTTTTATTGACCGGATCCTGGAATGCCTGAACCAGTTCTGATGTGAACATTTCAGATGAAACATAGAGAACCCTTAATGAAGGATTAGTTCTCATTATATGCTGCCCTATCGCATGCATCAGATGAGTCTTTCCAAGACCTGATCCACCGTATATGTAAAGAGGATTATATGCTGTTGAAGGATTATCCGCTACGGCAAGAGCAACTGCGTGAGCATATTCGTTATTAGGACCGATGATAAAATTATCAAAGTTAAACTTAGGATTCAGATAATATTCTTCCCTGTACGGATTATCTTCATCAATAGAAGGCTCGGCTGCCTTTGTTTTCTTGCCTTCAAGTATTTCCTTTATTTCGTCTTCCGTCTTGTGAGTTATATTAATATGATAGGTTTTCTTAAAAACTTCCTTGATGGCAGTCTCAAGTATATCCGTATAACGCGGATTCTTTGAAAACATGTTTGCCTTAAAAGATTCAGTAAGAGCAAGAAACATGATACCTTTCTCGTCATCCATTTGCAGTGGTACTAGAGGAAGAAACCATGTTCTGTAGCTCACATCTGTCAGTTCTTTACTGGCCAGTTCAAGAACGTCTCTCCATTTGAGATTGTTTATACTCTCCATTACCTGATAATAACCTTTCAAAATAATTGGATAAAAATAATATCACAGAACGATATTATAATAACAAAAATAGTTATCCACAGGCAATAGTTAAATATTTGATAAGCAAAATCAATAAAAGTCAGACTTATCCACAATGAGTGGATAAAGTTGTGCATACTTTCAACAGCAACACCAATATATTGTATATGATGGCGAAAAATGTATAAAAATGGAAGAAATACGGCGCATATAAGGGAAAAGAAGTTATATGAGAAAGCAAATAAATTGACATTGTTTTTTTGGAGTTATATAATACTTGAGCATATGTGCATAAGTTGAAATTCAGATTTATGCGGGTAAATAATAAAGAAGGAGGAACCAGCTCATGAAAATGACATATCAGCCAAAGAAGAGGCAGCGCAAAAAGGAGCACGGCTTCAGAAAAAGAATGAAGACAAAGAATGGTAGAAATGTACTGAAGAGAAGAAGAAAAAGAGGAAGAAAAGTTTTATCAGCATAGAGACC